>JBDHZQ010000030.1:0-24102 GCA_039811945.1 Propionibacteriaceae bacterium | reverse complement strand
GTTGGCCCGGACGAACCGGTTGGCTGTACGGCATCCGGGTCGTGCCGTCAGGCGCACGGATCGCTGTGGCGTCGGGGTCGAAGGCCGGTTCTGGTGGCACGGAATCCCGGAACAGATCTTCGGGAATCTCCGGGCGCGCGTAGTCGACGTCCCACGGTTGGCTCGCGGGGGGATCCCCCGGGGTGCCGGGGGTAAGGAACGCGGAGAACGGCTGAGTTTCGGGCCCTGGATCGATCTCTTCGCTCGACCCCGCCGCGGCATCGGGGTGTTTCGGCGTCACGGGCTCGAGGGGCGAATCGATCGGGTCCGGCCCCTCGTGCCCTCCGCCCTCGGGTGCGATCCCGCGCCGCGCCCGCGGCTGGTCAGGCTCAGGATCGGGCCGGAACAACTCGCTGTGCGCCGATAACGGGGCACCACAGGCGGGGCAGAACAACGCGTCGTCGGGGACATCCTTGCCACACCGAGCACACGAGGTCATGAAGCCGCAGTGTAGTGACGCCGTACCTCCCCTGCCGCGCGGAGCACCCTCGGCTTACCAGCTGCCACCGCCACCGCCACCGAAGCCGCCGCCACCGCCACCGGAGAATCCGCCCGAGGAGAAGCCAGAGCCACCACTGGAGCCGACGGTCGCCGCCTGCATCGCCGTGGCTGCGGTGTGGCTGAAGCCGTCGAGACTGTTCACGATCGAGTTGAACCCGCCGCTGGCCATGCCCATGGGATAGCCGTACCCCCAGGACGGACCCACGTACCAGGTCGGCACCGGCATCGGCACACCGCGAGCGGCCAGTTCCTGGAACACCTTGGCCCAGCGTTCGGCGCAATCGAACGCGATCGCAAACGGGAGGTAGCGACTGAAGATGTCGACACCCTCTTCCCACTTGATCTGGTCGGCCTCGGCGGTTTCCAGGTACTGCTTGAACCCCAACGATTGAGCCAACACGGCCGAGCCTTGCGCCGTGCGAGCCGGCGCGTACTTGCTGTAGATCATCAGCCCGATCGATCCCACGACCAACGGAATGACGAACAGGCCCAGGCCCAACCCACCGAGGAGGCCGTTGCCGAAGAAGCTGATCACCAGGCCCGCGATGCCGACCCCGCGCCAGGCGGACCGCACCGTCTCGGGGTTCGCCTTGAACCAATCCCGCTTCGTTACCTCCTTGTAGAGGTCGTTCTGAGCCTGCTTCATCGTCAACCCGAAGCTGCGGCGCACCAGATCGTCGGAGTCGACCCGTTCCACCCCACCGGGGAAGAGTTCGGTGAACAGCCGACGCTCGTAAGGGACCAGCCCGTCCGGCCCCCGCAGTTTGACGAGGGTGACGTCTCTGGAGTCGCTCTCCTCGAACCGCAGGTAGCCCCGCACCGCCAGGTCGACGATTGTTGCGGTCACGTCGCGCTGGTCTGCCTTCTCGTCGATCAGCGTGCCGACCAACCCCGGCTGCAGCCCTGCCGGCGGCGTGAACTGCACCGCGACCGGCTGCTTGCCGGCGCGGCCGACGGTGACATCTGCGTTCTTGGTCGGGGTCAGGCCGGGCGTCAGTCCGAGGTAGACCTCGTCACGGCCTCGACGACCGGCGAAGATCAACGCCCCGATGATGCCGAGGGTGAGCGCACCGGCACCGATGCCGGTGAACGGAGTCACCGCATACGGGCTGACCGGCTGGGTGCGCGGCTCCAGGATCGGTGTGGAGGTAAACGTGCCCATGGGCCAGCCGGCCACGACAGCGAGCCCTTCGCCCGGATCGATCTGACTCTGGGTATAGGTCGCCGTGGCCGCACTCGACGTGTTCGACGTGCACGGAACGTCGAAGTTGCTGCCGGTCCAGCACTGCGTCTGTGACACTGAGGCGGGCGAGTTGATCGTGACGCTGACGTTGCTGATCGGAATGGTCCAACCCGTGCCGATCACGTTCCAGAACACTTCGTCGAAGCCGCTCGACTGAACCTTCGGATTGACGAGGCCGTCGACGCTGTACGACACCACGTAGGTCTGCGAACCGGTGACGGTGCGGTTCGCGTCGCCGATCCGCAAGGCCATGGTGCCCGGATCAGGACTCTCGGTCTGCCACTGCACCGGCGCACCCGTCGGGCTGGTCACCGACGTGATCGAATACTTGGCCACCCGCCAATGGGTCGGATCGTCGGCGATCGCTTGCCGGGTTGTGAAATAGAGGTACGGCCCATGGCCGGCCGAGGTGAAGTTCATGTCGAACGACTGCTGCACACGAGCCAGCCCGTCGCTGCCGAGGGACACGTCGATCGTCATCCTCGTGATGGGGGCGCCAGCGGCATACGCCTTCGGCGGAGCAAACGCCAACAAACCCGCGACGAGAAGGGCACACGCGCCCAGGAGTGCAGCTATCCGTCTCATGTCACCACGGTACCGGGGGGGACCGACAACCAATGAGAGGATGAAGTGAGTGAAGGAGGACCAGATGGCGACTCTCAAGGAGACGCTCAGAGCGGACATGACCGCGGCGCGCAAGTCCCAGGACCGGTTCAAGACCCAGGTTCTGGGCATGGCGTTGACCGCCATCCAGAACGAAGAGGTCGCCGGCGATGCGGCGCGCGAACTGAGCCCCGACGAGGAACGTGCCGTCCTCACCCGCGAGGTACGCAAGCGCAAGGAGTCGGCCGAGGCGTACACCGCAGGGCACCGGCCCGAGTTGGCCGAGAAGGAACTGGCCGAGGTCGACCTGCTCAGCGCCTACCTGCCCGCCGCGCTCACCGAAGCCGAACTCGACGCGATCGTCGCCGAAGAAGTCGCGGCCGCCGGAGAGGGCGTCACGATGAGGCAGATGGGCCAGGTCATCAAGGCCGTCAACGCGCGGGCGCAAGGCCGCGCCGACGGCCGGGTCATCGCCGCCAAGGTCAAGGCGGCCCTCGCGTGACGCAGCCGCCCATCGAGCCGGAACCCGAACACCTGCGCCCGGAGGCAGAGCACTCTCCGGCTGTCCCCGAGACCGACGGGACTGCCGTACCCCCGGCTGTCACTTCTGCCGTACCCCCGGCTGCTTCTTCGGTACGGCCAACCCGCGCCCCCGCGGTTCCACAGACGGGCGCACCAGCCGTACCGCTCTTTCAGCAGCCGATCCCCCGCGTGATCCTCGGCGTGGTCCTCGTCGTCGCCGGGGTGGTCATCTACTACCTCATGACGCGGGGGCGGTAGTCCCGCTCAGCGGTCGGCTTCGAGCTCCGACAACGGGCCGGACCGTTCGGGAGCGCCATGGGTGACGTCCCACTCGGCGTCCTCGCCGTCACCGACGAGCCCAGGCGGGGTTTCTTCGCCGTGTCCCGGCAGGGCCATGCCACGCTTGGTCGACAACAGCACGGCGCCTACTCCGACGATCGCCGCGGCGCCGGCGATCGCGAACCGCCAGGGATTCGGCGAACCGCTCAGGGGCGACAGACCGACGACCACCGGTGCGATGAGCACCGCGACGAGGTTCATGACCTTGATCAGCGGATTGATGGCCGGGCCGGCGGTGTCCTTGAACGGGTCGCCGACCGTGTCCCCGATCACCGTCGCCGCGTGGGCTTCCGACCCCTTGCCTCCGTGGTGTCCGTCTTCGACGAGCTTCTTGGCGTTGTCCCACGAGCCGCCGGCGTTGGCGAGGAAGATCGCCATCAGGGAGCCGCAGGCGATCGCGCCGGCCAGGTAGCCGGCCAGCGCCGAGGGCCCCAGCCCGAAGCCGACCGCAACCGGAGCCAAGATCGCCAGCAACCCCGGAGTTGCCAACTCACGCAGGGAATCCCGGGTGCAGATGTCGACGACTTTGCCGTACTCGGGCCTGCCCTGGCCGGTCATGATCCCGGGGATCTCGGCGAACTGACGCCGTACCTCGAACACGACTGCCCCGGCCGCCCTGCCCACCGCCGAGATCGCCAGGCCGGAGAACAGGAACACCACGGCCGCCCCGATGATGACGCCGACCAGTGTCCGTGGACCGAACACCGCCGACTCGGTGACGAAGCGGTCGTACTCCGGGCCCAGCACCGACCGGATCGCGTCGGTGAACGAGCCGAACAACGCCGTCGCCGCCAGCACCGCGGTCGCGATCGCGATGCCCTTGGTGATTGCCTTGGTGGTGTTGCCGACGGCGTCCAACTCGGTCAGGATCTGCGCAGCCTCCGGGCCGACCTCGCCCGACATCTCCGCGATTCCCTGGGCATTGTCGGAGACCGGTCCGAACGTGTCCATCGCCACGATCACCCCGACCGTCGTCAACAGCCCGCCGCCCGCCATAGCGATCGCGAACAGGCCGACGACGCCCGAGCCGCCGAGCAGGAAGGCTCCGTAGAGCGCGAATCCGATGATGACCGCGGTGAAGACGGCAGATTCCAAACCGAGCGAGATGCCGCTGAGCACGACCGTGGCCGGGCCGGTCAGCGAGGTACGGCCGACGTCCTGCACGGGCCGGTCCTCGGTTCCCGTGTAGAAGCCGGTCAGCGACAGGATCACGACGCCGAGCACGATCCCGATCACGACCGCCCCCGCGGCGACGATCCTGGGGTCCGACACCGGGCGGCCATCGGCCAACGCGGGATCGATCTGGGCGAACGTGGCGGGCAGGTAGGCGAAGGACGCGATCACGGACAACACCGCGGCGACCGCAGCCGACGCATAGAACGCGCGCTTGATCGTGGTCAGGCCGCTTTCGCCGGGCTTGGGGCGGGTCAGGTAGACGCCGCACAACGCCGTGACCACGCCGATCCCGGGCACGATCAGGGGGAAGACGAGACCGTACGACCCGAACGCCGCCTTGCCGAGGATGATCGCCGCGACGAGCGTGACCGCGTACGACTCGAACAAGTCGGCGGCCATCCCCGCACAGTCACCCACGTTGTCGCCCACGTTGTCGGCGATCGTGGCGGCGTTGCGCGGGTCGTCCTCGGGAATGTTCTGTTCGACCTTGCCCACGAGGTCCGCACCGACGTCGGCCGCCTTGGTGAAGATGCCACCGCCGACTCGCATGAACATGGCGACCAGTGCGGCGCCGAACCCGAATCCCTCCAGCACGGTGGGGGCGTCGGCGCGGAATCCCAACACCACGATCGCCGTGCCGAGCAGCCCGAAGCCGACGGTGGCCATGCCGACAGCGCCACCCGTACGGAAGGCGATCTTCATCGCCGTATCACGACCCTGCGACTGGGCGGCGGCCGCGACCCGCACGTTCGCACGTACGGCGAGCCACATGCCGAGGTATCCGATCAACCCCGAGAACGCAGCCCCCACCAGGAACGCCACCGATCGGGCAATCTGGACGACGAGCGCGTTGCCGCCCTCGGTGTGCGCCGGCAGGAGGAGCAGACCCACGAACGCGACGGCGGCGAACCCCCCGAGGGTTCGGAACTGGCGAGCCAAGTACGCCGCCGCACCTTCCTGTACGGCCTGCGCGATCGTCTGCATCGCCGTACTGCCCTCTGCCGCTTTCAACACCTCGGCCCGGAAGACGAGCGACATCGCGACCGCGATCGCCGCGAGAGCTGTGACGACACCCACGACGGCTACGTCGCCGCCCGAGAGTGAAGTGGACAGGGGAATCGGTACGGTCATGGGCCCGCCTCCCGTGCCGACTACGGCATCGTTTCCACGCGCCACGATGTCCGTGACTCCCGGCTGACCTTACCGCGAATCCCACGCTGTCAAGGTGTGCCGATGAGCGCGCCTGTGCGCTAGCCGATTGTGGTTCGTCCCTCGACCGGAGCTACGGCATGCCACCGACCGTCCGCGGCTGAGGCCAGTGCGGCGGCGTTGACCTCGGCAGCGGCCCAGGCGTCGGCTACCGACGGGGCCAGTTGTTCCCCGGTCAGCACCGACCTCACGAACAAGCTGCACTCGATCGTCTTCAGATCGTCGAAGCTCATATTCATGCCGGGTCCAGGCTGGAACCGGAGATAATCCCCGTGCTCTCCGGCCATGACGGTGGTGTAGCCGTGAAGGTCGCCGGTACGGCCGATCGAGACCTGCATCTTCGTCTGGTCCTCGAAGTTCCAGCGGATCGAGCCCTCCGTGCCGTACACCTCCACCACGTATTCGCTCCGGGGGCCGACGCTCACCCGGCTCGCCTCGAACGTCCCGAACACTCCGGCGTCGAAGCTGGCGAGCAGTGCCACGTAGTCCTCGTTGCCGACCGGCCCACGACGGTCGCTGAGAGGCACACTGGCGTGGCCGACACCCTGGGCCAACGGGATCGGCCGGTCGGGCAGGAACGTCGTGGTCATGGCGGTGACCTCCCGGATCCGGCCGACCAGATCATGGGCGAGGTCGATCCCGTGGCTCATCAGGTCGCCGAGCACACCGGCGCCCGCGCGGGTACGGTCGAAACGCCACGTCAGCGGGCCGTCGGGGTCGCTGGCGTAGTCGGCGATGAGCCACACCCGTACGTTGGTCACTCGCCCAAGCCGACCCGATCGAATCAATTCCCGTGCGAATGCCACCCCCGGCGCCTGTCGATAGTTGAACCCGACGGCCGTGACGAGACCGGCAGACTCCGCGGCCCGGGCGATCTGGGCGCTCTGGGCAGCGTCGATTCCCGTCGGCTTCTCGATCCAGAATGGCTTGCCGGCGGCAGCCGCGGCGAGCGCCACCTCGGCATGAAGGTAGTTGGGCGCACAGATCGACACGACGTCGACTTCGGGATCGGCGATCACCTCCAGGTAGTCGGGGACTGCCCGCCCGAACCCCATCACCTCGACCGCGTCCGCGCGAGCGGATGCGACGGGGTCGGCCGCCGAGACGAGCCGTGGCCGTACCCGCAGTTGTGGATAGTGCTCCGACAAGGATCGATAGGCCCGCGCATGCAGCCTCCCCATCCACCCGAGGCTGACGACACCCACCCCCAAGGACCGCCAGTCGGCCATGGTCAGGCCAGGATCGTGTGGGGCGGACGTTCGGCTTCTAGGACCGGTCCGGGCGGCGTGCCGTCACCGAACGGCCGGCCTCCCTGACGGCCCGACGGCTCCAACCAACCGGACAAGTCCGGCCCCTTCGGCACGATCCCGCTCGGGTTCAGATCGGTGTGCACCTGGTAGTAGTGCCGCTTGATCTGCTCGAAGTCGATCGTGTCACCGAAGCCGGGGGTCTGGAACAGGTCACGGGCGTACGACCACAGATGCGGCATCTCGGTGAGCTTCTGCCGGTTGCACTTGAAATGCCCGTGATAGACGGGGTCGAACCTGACGAGCGTCGTGAACAATCGCACGTCGGCCTCGGTGATCGACTCCCCCATCAGGAATCGCCGATCGGCGAGCCGATCTTCGAGCCAGTCCAGGGCAACCCAGAGCCGGTCGTAGGCGTCGTCGTACGCCCCCTGAGATCCAGCGAAACCACACCGGTAGACGCCGTTGTTGACCTCGGTGTAGATGCGGCGCATCACGGGTTCCATCTCGTCGCGCAGATCGGCGGGGAAGAGGTTCGGGGCGCCCGGACGGTGGTGGTCGACCCACTCCGAGCTGAGATCCCGCGTGATTTGGTCGAAGTTATTGGTCACGACTTCACCCGTGGGGACGTCCACGATCGCGGGTACGGTGATGCCGCGCGGGTAATCGGGGAACCGCTTGAGGTAGGCGTCCTTGATGCGCGGGATGCCGAGCACCGGGTCGACTCCGCCTGGGTCGAGGTCGAAGGTCCACGAATCGGCATCGTGCGTCGGGCCAGGCAGGCCCACCGACAAGACGTGCTCCAGGCCGAGGAGGCGACGTACGATCAGGGTCCTGTTCGCCCACGGACACGCCCTCGCTGCCACCAGTCGGTAGCGGCCGGGTTCGACGGGGTAGTCGTCTGTTCCGGCTCGCGGCTCTCGCATGATCCGGGTCGGGATGTAGCGACTGTCACGCTCGTACGCCTGACCCTTGACGCTGTAGACCCCGCCCTTGCCGTGCTCGTCTCTCTCGCTGCCCATTCCCCGATCCTAGGGACCCTTGGCTTCGAGGGGGTTCACGAAGTGCCTGAGCCTGGTGACGACGTACGGCTGACGGCTCACCTCAGGGATGGTCGATGGGAAGGCCGCGACGACCAGGTACGGCGACCTCTTCGGCCGGCTCGTGGCCGGACTCGGAAACGGCCCGGCGAGCGGTAGGCATGGCCCGACGAGCCGCGATCCAGGTGTCTTCGTCGCCATCGAGTTCGTAGACCGTGTGACCCATGGACTCGGCTGCCGAGGCGTCGACCAGGTCGTCGGTCACCGTGTGACGGGCGCGCTGCTCGGCCTTGAGGGCAGCCGCTGCGGACTGGCTCGCCAACTTCACGTTGGGCAGGAACAACAACACCAGCACGCCGGCCAGGCAGACGAATCCCCCGATCAGGAAGACGAGGTCCATCGATTGCGAGAAGCCGACCTTGAACGGGTGGGCAAGGCGAGGATCGAGCTTGCCGATGATCGACGAGTCACTCGCCACACCGCTGAGGATGCTTGCGTCACCGGAGTTCAATGCCTTGACGAAGTTCGCATTCGCCGGGTTGGCGAGCACGGCCGGATCGTGGAGGGCCTGCTGGAACTCCGGCGTCTTGAACGCCTCGATGAACGCGTTCCTGATGTTGTCGCCGAGCGTGTTGAACAGCAACGACAGGAACACGGCGACTCCGAGCGTGCCACCCATCTGCCGAAAGAAGGTGGCGGAACTCGTCGCCATCCCCATGTCACGGGGAGCCACCGACGACTGGACCGCCATCGTGAGCGGCTGCATCGTATTGCCGAGCCCGAAGCCGAACATCGCCATGAGCACGATGACTTTCCACATGTCGGTGTCGGCGCCGATGCGGGAGAACAGGAACATGGTAACCGTCATGATCGTCACGCCCACGAGGGGAAATGCCTTCAGGTGACCGGTCTTGGACATCAGTTGCCCCGACAGCACCGACGCCGTCATCATGCCGAGCACCATCGGTAGCATCTGCACCCCCGATTGGGTCGGGCTTGCGCCGTGGACGATCTGGAGGTACTGCGGAATCGTCAGCATTCCGCCGAACATGCCCGCACCGATGACGAATCCGCCCCCCAGGGAGATCAGGATCGTCCGGTTGGAGAAGATCCGCAGCGGGATCAGCGCATCGTCGCCGACCCGACGTTCGGCAAAGACGAACGCGATCAGACCGGCGAGGCCGATGACATAGCACGCGATCGAGTTCGTCGACAGCCATCCCCACGTACGTCCCTGTTCTGCGACCAGCAGCAGAGGTACGACGCCGACGACCAGAGTGAACGCGCCCAACCAGTCGACGGTCGCCTTCCTCGGCACGTGCTGCAGATGCAGCGTGAGCGTGACGGCAACCAGCGCGATGAGCCCGACCGGGACGTTGATCAGGAACACCCAGCGCCAACCGGTCACGCCGAACACCGCGTTGGCCTCGGCGAAGAAGCCGCCGATGAGCGGGCCGAAAACCGACGACGTACCGAAGACCGCCAGGAAGTACCCCTGGTACTTGGCCCGTTCCCGCGGCGGCACGATGTCGCCGACGATCGCCAGAGCGAGGGAGAACAGACCACCGGCGCCGAGGCCTTGGATCGCGCGGAAGGCCGACAATGCGGGCATCGACCATGCGAAAGCACACGCCAGGGACCCGACGATGAAGATCGAGATCGCTGTGAGGAAGAACTTCTTGCGGCCATAGAGGTCGCTGAGCTTGCCGTAGATCGGGGTCGTGATCGTCGACGTGATCATGTAGGCCGTGGTGACCCACACTTGCTGGTCGAGGCCTTGCAGGTCGTCGGCGATCGTCTTCATCGCCGTACCCACGACGTTTTGATCCAACGCGGCCAGGAACATGCCGGTCATGAGACCGATCAAGATGGTGGTGATCTGCCGAGGCGTCAGCTCGTCGGCATGCCGCTCTGTCTGGGCGGGACTGGTCATAGTGTCCGTTCGTGGTACGACTCCAGGCCTTCGCACAAGCGGTGCAGATAGCCGGAGAAGGCGGAAATGTCGTCGACGCTCCATTCCTCGAAAACGTGGCCGAACACGTCGGTCCTGAGGTTGAGAACGTCGCGGATGGCGTCGTGACCGCTGGTCGTGAGTTCGACGAGTTGGGCACGGCCGTCGGTCGGGTCACTCGTCTTGCGCACGAGCCCGCGGTGGGCCGCTTGGGTGACTTGACGGCTCACGACGCTGAGATCAGCCGACAGACCGTCGGTGAGCTCGGTGACGCGTTTCGGCCCGCTCGTCAGCTTGAACAGCACGCTGGTCACGGCGCCGTCGTCCGACAGCGATCGGTTCCGAATTGCCGCCATCAGCTTGAATGCTCGGGTGATGTCGCCGGTCACGGCATCGGCCAGGGATGGATTCATTTGCTTGCACCATACAAGTAACTGTTTGAAGGATCAAATTTGATCGTCTGCTCGTCCTGCGGGCTGGTTGCACGATCCAGCCAAGCCCAACCTGGTTGTCGGTGCCAGCCCTAGATCTGCGCGAATCGGCTGTTCTCGACTCAGTGGGCGACGGACTGCGTGTCGCTGGGCGTCGCCTTCTTCTTCGGCTTGGGCAGGAAGCTGACGACCGCGACCACGATCGCGCCGGCAACGACCCCGATCAGCGCAGAGCAGAGTGTGTTGACGAGCCACGCGAGGGCGCCGCCCACCGCGGGCAGACCGGAGACGAAATGCTCGAGCCAGTGCACGAACTCGTACGGCGCATGCCACCCCAAGCTGTCGGTACCGACCAGCAGAATGTGACCGCCGACCCAGAGCATGGCGATGACTCCGACGACCGAGAGCACGCTGAGCAAGGTGGGCATGGCCGAGACCAGCCATGTGCCCAGCCTCTTCGCGCCGGCAGATTTCCGACCGGCCAGCTTCAGCCCGACGTCGTCCATCTTCACGATGAGGGCGACCACGCCGTACACCAGCAGCGTGATCGCGATGGCGACGATCACGAGCGTGACCGCGCGCGTCCAGAAACCTTCGGACGCCACCTCGTTGAGCGCGATGACGATGATCTCCGCGGAGAGGATGAAGTCGGTTCGAATCGCCCCGGAGACCATGGTCTTCTCCTGGTCGGCACCCAACATCGCAGCCGGCACCTCGGCGGTGTCATGGTGCCCGCCGCCGAATTTCTCCCACAGCTTCTCTGCCCCTTCGAAACAGAGGTACGTGCCACCGGCCATCAGCAGAGGTGTCAGCAACCACGGGACGAACTGACTCAGGATCAACGCCGCCGGCACGATGAAGAGCAGCTTGTTTCGCAACGACCCGAGCGCGATCTTCTTGATGATGGGCAATTCCCGGTCGGCGGTGAAGCCGTGCACGTACCGAGGAGTGACTGCCGTGTCGTCGACCACCACACCGGCTGCCTTGGCACTCGCCTTCGCGGCCGCGGCACCGACGTCGTCGATCGACGCGGCAGCCAGCTTCGCCAAGGCCGCGATGTCGTCGAGAAGTGCGGCCAGGCCACCTGCCATGAGGATCTCCCGTCAACGGTCACCGCTCGAACGAGCGTACGAAACCCCGGCCACGCGGCGCGATCAATCCATGGAGCCGCCTTGGGGAGTCGAACCCCAGACCTGCTCATTACGAGTGAGCCGCTCTGCCGACTGAGCTAAGGCGGCGGAGCCGTACCAGACGGCCAGCCGAAGCAGAACTATAGCGATCCGGTCACCCCGGCGCGAAACCATCCGAAGCGCCTGGGCCCTGGTGCGCTGCACCACGCCGGCGATTGATCAGCGTGACCCGAGGCTGCAGAATCGCAGGCGGACAGCGACGACGCTCGTCGCCGCCGGTCGATGTACCCGCCTCGACCCAAGCTTCGAAAGGCTCCCGATGGAGAAGATCATCCTCGATTGCGACCCGGGCCACGACGACGCGATCGCGATGCTGATCGCCGCAGCTCACCCGTCGATCGAGCTGCTCGCCGTCACGACCGTGGCCGGCAACCAGACGGTCGACAAGACCACGCGCAACGCGCTGAGCGTGTGCACGATCGGCGGCTTCCAGGTGCCGGTTGCGCGCGGCTGCGACCGGCCGATGGTTCAGCCGCAGGTGATCGCAGACGACATCCACGGAGAGACCGGGCTCGACGGGCCCGTCCTGCCCGAGCCGACCTTCGAGCTCGACCCGCGCCACGCCATCGATCTCATCATCGACACGGTGATGGCGCACGAACCCGGCACGGTGCACCTCGTTCCGGTCGGCCCCCTGACCAACATCGGGATGGCGATGCGCCGCGAGCCTCGGATCGTGGAGCGGGTCAAGTCGGTCGTGCTGATGGGTGGGGCCTACACGCGAGGCAACTCGACCCCGACCGCCGAGTTCAACATCTACGCAGACCCCGAGGCGGCCGCCGACGTCTTCCGCGGCGCCTGGCCGGTGACGATGGTGGGCCTCGATCTCACCCATCAGGCACTCGCGACCCCCGAGCTGCAGGACCGAGTGCGCGCCGTCGGCGGCGAGCTCGCCCAGTTCGTGCTCGACATCTGGGCTTTCGTGAGCGGCACGCACCTGGAGTTCTCCGGACTGCCGGCCGCGGCCGTACACGATGCCTGCTGCGTGGCCTACCTTGCCGACCCGCAACTCTTCACCACCGAGAAGGCCCATGTGGAAGTCGAACTGCGCGGCGACTGGACGCGCGGCATGACGGTCACGAACTTCGAGTCGGTGCCCGGGATGCGGCACCGCGGCATCGGTGGCTACGGCCTCGGGGAAGCCCGGACCGACGTCGCGATGACGCTGGACTGGGACCGGTTCGCCACGATCATCGTCGAGTCGATCCAGACCCTCACCGACGCGAAGCAGCCCCGCTGACCTGACGTCGCGCCGGTCGGCGCATCGGTCAGGCCTTGCAGAACAGGCCGTCAGGCGGCACGGTTCCCTTCGCGAAGTACGCCACCACGGCAGCGTCGACACAAGCGCTCTTGCCGCCGTACGTCGCATGGCCGGCCCCGTCGTAGGTCACCAGGACCGCCGATTCGAGCTGGTCGCTCATCCATGCGGCGTATTGGTACGGCGTGGCCGAGTCTCCCGTTGCGCCCACGACGACGATCGGCTTGGCCCCGGCACCCTTGATGTCGAACGGGGCCAGGCCCTTGACCGGCCACTGGACACAGCTCACGTTCGGGCCGAAGTACTTGCCGAAGATCGGCGCCTTGACCGAATCTGCCTGCCAGTCGGCGAAGGCCCGATCGATGCCGTCGTCTCCGCTGTCGGCACACCCGATCGCGTAGAACGCGAGATAGCCCGTGTCGTACTGACCGTTCGAACCCCGGTCACGGATCGCGTCGGCAGCTCGGAGGAGCGCAGCGCCGTTCCCCTTACGCGCGTTTTCGATTGCCGTCGTCAGGTCTCCCCAGTAGGTCTGGTCGAAGTACAGGTACAAGGCGATGCCGTCCATCGCTTCGGAGTCGGTCAGCTTGCGCGTGCCTGATCCCTGAATCGGGGCCTTGTCCAGTTGCGCCAACAGGTCGGTGATCGACTTGAGCACTTCGTCTTTGGAGGTGCCCAAGGTGCACGCCTGTTGGACGCACCAATCCGCGTACAGACCCAACGTGTGATCGAAGCCCGACGCCTGGACCACCGACTCGTCGGGGGTGATGTTGACCGCCGAGTCGAGCACCAGCTTGCCTACGTTCTGGGGGAACTTCTCTGCATAGACGGCGCCGATGTAGGTGCCGTAGCTGTAGCCCAGGTAGTTCAACTCCTGGTCGCCGACGATCTGCCGCATCATGTCGAGGTCGTTGACGGTGTCGACTGTCGTGATGTGCTGCAGCAGCGAACCCGACCTCTCGAGGCAGCCCATGCCGAAGTCGGCCCAGCCCTTGAGCAGCGCCTGCTTCTCGGCTTCGGTGTCGGGCGACTGGTCGAGTTGTCGCAAAGCGTCGATCGGGGCCCCGTTCTGACACTGAACCGGAGTCGACCCGCCCGTGCCACGAGGATCCCAGCCGACGATGTCGTACATCTCCAGCCCGGTTCGCTGGAAGCCAGCCGCCAGGCTTGTGCCGGCGGCGCCGGGCCCGCCCGGATTGACGAAGATCGTGCCGAGGCGAGGTTCTGCTGTGGCCTTGACCCGAGACATCTTGAGCGTGATGGCCTGCCCGTCGAGCTTGGTGTAGTCCAGCGGCGCCGACACCGTGGCGCAGTCCAGTGCGACGTTGTCGATCGTGCACGGCTGCCAACTCGGCTGTTGGCTCGTGTACCGGCTCATCCCCGACCCGGCCGGCGGATTGACGTACCCCGCCGGCTTGACGTCAGGAATCGGCACCGTCGGACGATCCGGCGAGCTGAAGGTTCGATCCGTCGTCGTAGCGGGCTTCGGGACGGCCGGCTTGCTGATCACGACTCCCGGCTGGGAGACCGCCGCCGTCGCCGATGACGAGGCAGCGGTGGCGCTCGGCGTGGTCGAAGCAGTGGGCTGCCCGGTGAACCAGCCCTGCATCACTCCGAACCCCACCACCAACGCGACCACCAGCACGACCGCCACTGCACCGATCACGAGTGGCGTCTTCGCCTTCTTCGGAGGCGGGCCTCCCGCGTAGGTCCCCGGGGCCGGAGGACCTTGGTACCCGCCGCCTGAGCCGTACGCCGTCGGCCTCTGGCCGTGGTGCGTGGTCGCGCCGGAGGCCTGCAGGCTGCCACCCGCGCCCAGGTGCGAGCCCTGGGGGTACGGCTGCTGCTGCGGGTACGGCTGCTGCGGACCCTGGGGGTACGGCTGCTGAGGGTTCTGCCCGTACGGCTGCTGAGGGTTCTGCCCGTACGGCTGTTGAGGGTAGGGCGGCTGTTGGCCGTACCCGTCTTGCCGCGACTGCGCGCTCGCCTGGTTCGGCTGTGGACCGGTGTGGCCTTGAGGGTGGTGCTCGCTCACGAGAATGAGGGTAGAGGCCAGCACCGACAGTTTCACGTGTCGACGGAAGCCGATCCTGGTGATGGACGAACAGCGGTTCGGCCACTCCGTACGCACACCGAGGCCAGGGCACAACCCCGCAGCTCGCCGCTCGACGTACGAACGGTCACCGACTCGGTCGGCATCGAGCGCGCGACCACGACCCCAGGCCCGTCCGGAGTGTCCACCGCCGTACCCGGAGCCGGCGCCCGACGATCGAAATCCTCGTACAGCGGGCGTTCGTACGCCAGACAACATTTCAGCCGACCGCACTGACCCTGGATCTGGAGCGGGTTGTTGACGAGTTCCTGGCCTCTCACGAACCTCTTGCTGATCGGTTCGAAGGTGTCCAGGAACGTGCTGCAGCACAGGTCCCGGCCACACGACCCGATGCCGCCGATCAGCCGCGCGGCGTCGCGGGAGCCGACCTGCCGAAGGTCGATCCGGGACTTCAGGGAGCGCGCAAGATCACCCAGGAGGGCCCGGAAATCGACCCGATGCGGGGCTGTGTAGTAGATCGCGACCAGCGAGCCGTACTCGGCCGACCGATCGATCACGTCCACCCCGACCAGCTTCATCGGCAATCCGTGGTCGCCGATCAAAGCCTTCGCGATGAGCTCTACCTCGGCCTTCCGGCGGGCATTGGCTGCGTCGCGTTCGAGATCGGCGGCCGCGGCCAGACCCACGCAGACGGGCAGCGAGGTCATCACCTCGTCGACGTCCTCCGACGCCCACACCACGGTTGCGACTTCGGGCCCGCCCTCGGTGGGGACGAGGACACGATCACCCACCCGAGCGTCGACGTCGCCCGGGTCGACGTAGTAGAGGCGGCCGTGCCTGACGAAGGTCACCGCCATCACCGTCGACATGGCGGTCACTGTACTTCGCCGACCACCGCCTGCTTCCCCTGGCTCAGAGGGGGCGACTCACCGGGCGAACGTGTGGATGCATAGGGAAATCACGGCCATCACGAACCACGACGTCACGCACAGGACCAGTGCCCGCATCATCTTGTCGGTGTTCGCCATGTCCCGGGCTCCCTTCGCTTTGAGACAACTGTGGTCCGGTACGCCTGCCTACGCACGACGGAAATCCTGCTGTCGGCAATTCGTCCGACACAGCTCGGACGGCTCGGCGTGAGCTGGTGGCGACCGGGCTGCGCGAGAGGCAGGTCGTCCGGTCGGCGGTGATCCCCCACCTGAGCTGCAGGCCTTGGCATGCTGGGCGCATGAGCCCTCCAGCCGCGTCGACGTCGGCCTTGACGGGCAAGCCCGTCCTGCTCGTCAAGCGACTGCTGGCTGTCCTGACCGTGATCGGATTCGCGCAGGCGGCGGCGTGGCCGCTCGCCCATTGGCTGACGGGTGGGGCCGGTGTCGAACAACCGATCCTGGCCTGGATCGCCTGGTGGATGGCGACGATCTCGACCGGGTTGACGTTGCTCGTGGGCTGGTGGCGGCGGCAGATTCCGCCGCGGGTGGTGTACGTCAACACCGCGGCTCAGGCGGTGGCGCTGTTGTTGGGAGGGATCGCGACGGCGCCTGGGTACGGCACCAGCTACGCCCATCCCACGTTCTCTCTGGCGGTCGGGGCCGGGGTCGTCGCAGCGGTCTGCCTGCCTCGTCGTACGGCCGCTGCAGTGCTCGGCGGTCTGTGCCTCGCTTTCCTGGTCGGGATCGCGACGACCCTGGGGTACGGCGCCGTCATCCTTTCGAGCCTCACCACCGAAGTGGTGACGTTGCTGGGCGTGCCGGCGCTGGCAGCCTGGCTCGTACCTACGTGGCTGCAAGCTGGGCAGGACCAACAGCTGGCCGAACGGCAACTCGAAGCGGCCCGAGCCACAGTGAGAGCCGCCGAGGCGCGAGAAGTCGAGCGTGCGAAGCAATATCGTGTGCTCCACGACACGGTGCTCTCCACCTTGTCGGCGCTCTCGCGCGGCACCCTCGATCCCCAGCAGCACGACATCCGGCGCCGGATCTCGACCGATGCCGACTACCTCCGGGGTCTGATTGCGACCACCGACTCGGCGGCCGGCATGTACCTCGTGGGCGAACTGGCGAGGATGACCCGCGAACAGGACGGTCTACGGGTGCACCCCCACATCTCCGACGTGCCCGACGACCTTCCCGTCGACGTGGTGCGGGCCGTGAGCGACTGCATCCGTGAGGCGTTGGCCAATGTCGTGCGGCACAGCGGCACCAGCGAGGCCTGGGTGACGATCGTCGGAGCGACGCCCGACCACCCGGCGCCGGACGAGGCGAAACTCGTCGTCACCGTCACCGACCGCGGCAGCGGGTTCGAAGTCGGCTCTCCGTCGCGAGGCCTCGGGGTCAAGGGTTCGATCGTGGCCAGGATGACCGAAGCGGGCGGCGTGGCCACGGTCGATTCCGAACCAGGACAAGGAACGACGGTCGAATTGAGGTGGCCGGGATGATCACGATCGCCGCGATCGACGACGACCGGATGCTACTGGGCGGGCTCGACTCGTGGCTTCGCCCGATCGAGGACATCGACCTGGCCACGATGGTGACGACGGTGTCGGCGTACCTCGCGGCCGTCGGCACCCAGCCGCCTGAAGTCGTGCTCCTGGATCTCAACCTGCGCGACCACTCGAATCCCGCCGACAACGTCCGACGCGTGATGGAATCCGGCGCCCGGGTCTTGGTGGTGTCGACAATTCCTGACGCCGACGGGGTGTTGGCCACCATCGAGGCGGGGGCGTCCGGGTACGTGACCAAGGACCAGGATCTCGAGGCCCTCGTCCAGGCGATTCGCGACGTCGCAGCGGGACATTCCGTGGTGAGCCCTGAACTGGCGTTCGTGTTGAGCCGCGACAACCGGCCCAACCGCCCGCAACTGTCGAGCCAGGAGCGAGTGGTGCTGACCGCGTACGCGTCGGGCGCGACCTTGGCTGCGGCGGCCCGCAGAGCCGGGGTGGCGTACGGGACCGCGCGTGAATATCTCGAACGTGTGAAGCGGAAATACACCGATGCGGGGCGCCCCACGTACACGAAGCTCGACCTGGCCACGCGGGTCAGGGAGGACCGGCTTGAGCTCGACGGCATGGGCGACACCTGAGCCGTACGGCCGTACGGCCCCACTGTTCCAGGAAGGCCCGAACCAGAGCCGGATCCCGAAGGCGAACGGCGAGACACCTTGACGCAGACCCGGACCAAGCTCGCCGAAGCCGCTCGATCAGGATTGGATGGGCGCCATGACGAAACGTTGTGTCTGCTTCCTCGGCGGGACCGGTGTGATCAGCGCGGCCAGCGTGGCCCTGGCCGCCGACCGGGGATGGCAGGTCAGCGTGGTGAACCGGGGCCTGTCCACCGGACGTTCCCTGCCCGAAGGGGTGGAGTCGATCGTGGCCGACGTGCGGGATCCGGCGTCGCTGAACTCGGCGATCGCGGGTCGTCACTTCGACGCCGTCTGCGACTTCCTGAGTTTCACGCCCGACCAGGTCGCCGCGTCGGTGAGAGCGTTCCGCCAGGCGACCGACCAGTACGTGTTCGTGAGTTCGGCGTCGGCGTACCAGAAGCCGCCTCGCATCCTGCCCATCACCGAGGCAACGACGCTCGCCAACCCGTTCTGGTCGTACAGCCGCGACAAGATTGCGTGTGAGACGTACCTGTTCGACCTGTGGCGAGCCGAGCAGTTCGGCGTGACGGTCGTGCGGCCGTCGCACACGTACGACAAGACCATGACCATCCTGGGTGGTCGCCATGCCACGATCAGACGCCTCCTGACCGGGCAGGAGATCGTGATCCACGGTGACGGATCGAGCTTGTGGACGCTCACCCACACCACGGATTTCGCGAAGGGTTTCGTCGGCCTGCTCGGGAACCGTCAGGCGCTCGGCCTGGCCGTGCACATCACGAGCGACGAGTGGCTGACCTGGGACGCGATCGCCCAGACCCTGGCCGACGCGGCCGGTATGCCGGCTCGGATCGTGCACGTGCCGTCCGACGCCATCAACGCCGCGGATCCCGACTGGGGGGCCGGCCTGCTCGGCGACAAGGCGCATCCGACGATCTTCGACAACAGCCTGATCAGGCGCCTGGTGCCCGACTTCACCTGCACCGTGCCGTTCAGCCAGGGCGCGCGCGAGATCGTCGACCACTACCGAGCGTTCGACGGAACCTACGCCGGCGAGGGAGAAACCGAAGCGATCATCGGCCGGTTGCTGGACCGTTACCGGGTCAGCTGACGTCCGGAAACGAACAACGGCCCCGGTCCGAACATCCTTCGTGACCGGGGCCGTGGGTCGTGAATCAGCTCGCGACGGCCTTGTCGTTCTTGCGCTGGATCCGGCCGCGGTGGATGTTGGCATCGATCCCAGCGCCGCCACCCCCGGTAGCGAAGAAGAAGAGCCCGAGCGTGGCCAGGAGGAGATCGAGGTCGCCGAGGAAGCCGTACGTGCCCTGGCTCAAGATCGGCGCCACACCCCACAACACGAAGGCAAGCAAAGCCACCGACAGCACGAGCAAGGCCAATCCGGCAATGCGAGTCGCCAAACCAAGCAACAGCATCACGGCGATCGCGATCTCGAGCCCGATCTGGACCCACGCGACCAGCTCCGGCTGCGGCAGCACCGTGTTCGCCCACATGGCCTTCGTGGCCGTGAGTCCCGTGATGTGCTGGTACGCCCGGACACCGAGGATCCCCGCCACGACCAGGCGCAACAGGAAGAACCCGAACGACGGGAAGCCGCGGTAGGTGGTGGGTACGGCGAACGGTGCCGGCCCGCTCGGCGCATCGTCGACGGTCTCGACCTTGCCGAGCGACCGGTCCCGAGCCACCCGTTCCTCGTCCCTCATCCAAGCCTGCTCGTCGGCGTCGAGGATGACGGTTTCCTCCGCTCCTCGACCCGTCGACGCCAGCGCCGCGACCCCCGCAGCCCCGACACCGGCCGCACCGGCGGCGATCGCCTCGTCGCGGTACAGGGACCGGGGCGGCGAAGAGTCTTCTTCGATCGGCTGGTAGGCCTGTGTGTCCGGTCCGGCGTCCATCTGAGTTGCCGGCCTGCCGTACAACGACTCCGCCTGCTGGTCGGTCAGATCCGCGGTGCCGGCTCCTGCAGGTCCACGGCTCTCGTCGGCCGGCACGTCTGGGGTTGCCTGGTCGGCGGGTACGTCGACAGGTACGTCGGCAGGCACGTCGGACGGGGCTGCCGTCGCCTCTGCGGGTACGGCTTGCTCCTCGTGCTCGAGAGCCGATTCGCCCTCAGCGGACGCGTCGTCGGCCGGCACGTCTTCGGCCGGCACGTGGTCGGTTGACCCCTCGTCGGCGTGTCCCGATCCGGCCACGAGGCCTGCAGCCGCGTCACCGGTTGCGACGATCGAGCCGTCACTCGTCGTGACCGGTTCGGGCTCTGCGTCGGCGGCGGCTTCGTGCGCCTGCTCCTCGGCGTGCGCCTGCTCGTCGGCGTGGCCTTGCTCGTCGGTCAGAGGTGCATCGCCCTGCGTGGAGTGTGCGAGGACGGCGTCGCTCTCCGGCACGGCGGCCTCGGTCTCGGCCACAGCAGAGGCGGTCTCCGGGACGGCGGCGTCGGTCTCGGGCACTGCAGAGTCGGTAGCGGGCACGGTGTCGCTGGCCTGGGCCACGTCAGAGTCGGTGGCGGGCACGGTGTCGCTGGCGTCGGTCACGTCAGAGTCGGTCTCGGGCACGTCAGAGTCGGTGTCGGGCACGTCAGAGTCGGTCTCGGGCACGTCGTCAGGGGTCGTCACAGGCGCTACGTCACCGGCAGAGCCGTACACCGGCGTCTGTGCTGCTGGGTCGCCGGTCGGATCGCTCGGGGTCGCTTCGTCGTGTCGGCGGTGGGTGAACCACGACACGGCATCGTCGACCCGTTCGCGGAGGCTCCGCTCCTGGGGGGGTTCGGGATGAGTCACGGCTGATCCTTCCGTGGGTGCGACATCGAGCCTATGTTTCCATCGACCCCTGACAAGTCGAGGGAGGCCCTCCGCGCGCCGCCGAATCTGTCGCCTGGTCGTAGTGTCGTCTGCATGAGTCGCCGCACCCCGGCTGCACCTGGCCCCGTACGGACAGAGCTGTCCGTCGTACCCGTGTCCTACGACGCCCTCACGCGCCACAGCGCAGCCCACGACGCCTCTCACTACCTGCTGCTTCCGCGTGGAGTCGCCACGCCACGATCTGCGCACGAGGTGGCGTCACTGATGAGGGTGGCCCGAGCGGCCGGCATCAGTGTGACCTTCCGTTCGGGTGGAACGTCGTTGTCCGGCCAGGCACTCACCGAGGGCCTGTCGGTCGACACCAGACGGCATTTCAAGCGCCTGCACACCGATCGCGACGGGGCCCAACTGGTCGCCGAACCGGGCGTGACCGTCCGCCGCGCGAACGCCGAACTCGCCCCATCAGGCCGCCGTCTCGGCCCCGACCCGGCATCGGAAATCGCCTGCACGATCGGCGGCATCATCGCCAACAACTCCTCGGGGATGAGCTGCGGCACCCACGCCAACCCCTATGCGACGCTGGCGTCGCTCGTCGCCGTCCTGCCGAGCGGCACGATCCTCGACACTGGCGCCCCCGACGCAGCCGAGCAACTCCGGCTGTCGGAACCCGACCTCGAGGTGGGACTGATCGCCCTTCGGGAGGAACTCCTGGGGCGCCCCGAACTGGTCGAGATCGTCAGGCGGCGGTTCGCGATGAAGAACACGATGGGGTACGGCATCAACGCTCTGCTCGACCACAGTGACCCGGTCGCCATCCTCGAACACCTGCTGGTCGGCAGCGAAGGAACGCTCGGCTTCGTCGCGGAAGCGCGGTTCCACACCGTCCCCGTGCTCCCCCACATCGCCACGTCGCTGCTGGTCTTCCCCACGCTCGATGCGGCCACCTCTGCCATTGGCCCGCTCGTCGACACCGGAGTCGCCGTCGCCGAACTGCTCGACGCCGGATCGCTGCGCGTCGCACAGGGACTCACCGGTTGCCCTGCCTCGATCACGGCGCTGCAGGTGACCGACCAGGCGGCACTCCTCGTCGAATACCACGCGGCTTCAGTCGACGATCTGACGACACAGGTGGCCCGGCTCGAATGTCTGGCACCCGAACTCGGGTTGGCCATGCCGTACGCCCGTTCGACGGATACCGCCGAACGGAACAGCCTGTGGACCGTGCGCAAGGGGCTGTACACGGCCGTGGCGGTCGCTCGCCCAGCCGGCACGACCGCCCTGCTGGAGGATATCTGCGTGCCGGTCGACCAGCTGCTGGCGACCTGCCGCGGGCTGACGGGATTGTTCGAGAAGTACGCCTACGACGGCTCGGTCATCTTCGGTCACGCCCGCGACGGCAACGTGCACTTCCTGATCAACGAGCGGTTCGGGACGGCCGCCGGGGTCGAGCGCTACGAGGCGTTCACGGCCGACATGGTCGATCTGGTGCTGGCTCACGACGGCAACCTGAAGGCGGAGCACGGGACCGGGCGCGTGATGGCTCCGTACGTGCAGCGCCAGTACGGCGACGACCTGTTCGCGATGATGCACCGGATCAAGAACCTGTTCGACCCCGACGGCATTCTCAATCCCGGCGTCGTCCTGCCCGACGACCGGCCGGCCGCGCTGAAGCTCCCGGTCGCCGTCGACGAGTCGGTCGATCGGTGCGTCGAATGCGGGTACTGCGAGCCGACCTGCCCGTCGAAGGACCTGACCCTGACGCCGAGGCAACGCATCGTCGTACGGCGAGACATCCAGACCGCTCGCGCCGCCGGTGACGAGAAGGTGGCGTCGGAATTGGAACGGGACTATCGGTACGCCGGAGTCGAGACGTGCGCCGTCGACGGAATGTGTGCGCTGGCCTGCCCGGTCGCCATCGACACCGGCGACCTGACCCGCACGCTGCGGGCCGAAGCCGCCGGAGCCGTGGCACAGCAGGCCTGGGACGGAGCCGCTCGGGCTTGGGGCGGGGTGGCCCGAGCCGGGGGTACGGCACTCGGCCTGGCTCGCGTGATGCCGGCGGGTTTCGTCTCGGGGATCACCGATGTCGCCCGGTGGGTGCTCGGAACGGACCGGATGCCACGGTACGGAGCCGGCTTGCCCGCCGGCGGCACCGCCCGCCGATCCGGTCTCGTCGGGAGAGGCGAGGTCGTCGGCGTCTACCTGCCGGCCTGCATCCAGACGATGTTCGGCCCGGAACCGGGCGGCACCGGGGTCACTCGCGCGTTCGGGGTGCTCTGCGAACGGGCGGGCGTCGGGCTCGTGGTGCCAGACCACGCGGGCTCCCTGTGTTGCGGCACTCCGTGGAAGTCGAAGGGCATGTGGGCCGGGTACGACACGATGGCCGACCGCGTGCTTCCGGCCTTGTGGGAGGCCAGTCGACACGGGGAACTGCCGATCGTCTGCGACGCCGCGTCGTGCACCGAGGGGTTCGGGATCATGGCGGGCCGACGGGAGCCGTACCGAGCCCTCGACGTCGTCGACGCCACCCAGTTTGTCGCGACCCGGCTGCTCGGCCGGCTGACGGTCACGAAGCGCATCGAGTCGGTGGCCGTACACCCGACCTGTTCCACCACGCACCTGGGGGTGACGCGTCACCTGCTGGCGTTGTGTGAGTCGATGAGCGACGACGTCGTCGTGCCCCGCGACTGGGGATGCTGCGCGTTCGCCGGCGACCGAGGACTCCTGCATCCGGAGTTGACCGCGTCGGCGACGGCGCCCGAAGCCCGCGAGGTGACCCAGCGAGACTTCGAGGCGTACGCATCCGCCAATCGAACCTGCGAGATCGCCATGACCCGCGCCACGGGCCACTCGTACCGCCACGTGCTCGAACTCTTCGCCGACGCCACGTCGTAACACCCGACCGGCTTCCGGCCCCTCGGTACCCTCGACTCATGATGCCGGTCGCATCGCCGCACTCTGTGCCCGCGCCACCCCCGCCACCTCCGCCACCCCGGGTGCGCAAGCGGGTCCCTCGCCTGCTTCGGTTTCTGGGCTACGCGTCCCTGGTGGGCGGGCTCGCTGTCGTCTTGTACGCCGTGAGTCACCCCGGGGGGAACGTGTTGGCGGGAACGATCGGACTGGGCATGTTGGCGGTGGGGGTCTTGCTCTGGCTGATCATTGCGGTGATGGCCGTCGTGAGGCGCCGATTCGTGGTGTTCCTCGTGCTGGGCCCTCTGGTCTTGGCCGGCGGTTGGACGCTTGCGATGTCCTCACTCCCCGAACGGGCCGCGATGACCGCCGCCCAGCCGACGCTGGAGTTGGCCGCGCGAACGGGGATCTGTCCACCGATCGTGGGCTGGCTGCGTGTTTCGCGATGCTGGTCGGATTCGACCGGCTTCTACGTCGCCGT
>JBDHZQ010000029.1:0-24329 GCA_039811945.1 Propionibacteriaceae bacterium | reverse complement strand
GTCGTCGTGGGTCCGGGCAACAACGGCGGCGACGCCCTCTACGCCGGCGCACGTCTCGCCGCAGCCGGGCACCGAGTCGTCGCCTGGCGAGCACTCGATCGCACCCACGCAGGCGGGTGGCAGGCGTACCTCGAGGCCGGCGGAACCGAAACCGACGGCGGGGGAGCGCTCGGCCTGGCCGCCGAGGTCGACGTCGTCGTCGACGGCGTGTACGGCATCGGCGCCCGCCTGGGTCTTCCGCCGGCTGTCGCCACCCTGGCCCGGGCGTGCCGCGACGCCCGCGTCACCGTCGTCTCGTGCGACATCCCGTCAGGGCTGGAGGCCGACCGGGCGGTCGTCGGGGACGCCTCGTTCACCGCGACCAGGACGGTCACGTTCGGCGGGTACAAGGCCTGTCAGGTCCTGGAGCCTGCCCGGTCGCGGTGCGGCCGGGTGACCCTGGTCGATATCGGGCTGGACCTGCCGACTCCACCGATCGTCGCCTGGGACGAGGAAGACGTGGCCGCGCGTTGGCCGTACCCGGACGAAACTTCGGACAAGTACTCGCGAGGGGTGCTGGGGATCGACACCGGCTCGGATTCGTACCCGGGCGCCGGTGTGCTCGCCACCCTGGGCGCTGTCTACGCGGGTGCCGGGATGGTGCGCTACCAGGGGTCGGACGAGGTGGCTCGGCTCGTGAGGATGCTGACTCCGAACGTCGTCGCAGCCGAGGGACGGGTGCAGGCCTGGCTGGTGGGTGCCGGCTGGGGCGCCCGTCGTGACGCGCCGCGTCGCATGACCGAAGCGCTGGCCAGCGGCGTGCCGGTCGTGGTCGACGCCGATGCCCTGCGGCAGCTGCCCGACGGGGTCGGTCGGCCGGAGATCCTCATGACCCCTCACGCCGGCGAGTTGTCGCGCCTGGTCGGCTGCGATCGCCGGGAGATCGAGTCCGATCCCCTCGCGTCGGTCCGCGCCGCGGTCGACCGGTTCGGGGTGACCGTGCTGCTCAAAGGGGCCAGCCAGTACGTCGCAACGCCCGACAGCGACCAGGTGTGGGTCGCCGTACCCGGACCTGCCTGGACCGCCCAAGCAGGGTCCGGCGACGTGCTCGCGGGGATCTGCGGCACCCTGGTCGCCGCGGGCCTGAGTGCCCGCGAAGCCGCCTTGTGCGGTGCCTCCGTGCAGGCCCTCACCGCCAGAAGGAACCCAGGGCCGTACCCGCCTCAGGACATCGCCCGGCGGCTCCCCGAGACGGTTGCCTGGCTCGAGAGCCTGCGCGGGTCACGAGTCCCCGGCAGGGAAACGAAGCCTGGAAGCCGTTCGTACCCTTGAATCCGTGAGCATGAACCGCCGGTCGGCCGTCGCGCTGCTGGGCGGACTCACCCTCGCCGGGTGCAGTGTGAACCCGACACCCCCGCCACCGAGCCGGTGCGTGTCCGTCGACTCCTTGTCCACGTACGGGCAGATCGGTGGGGCCCGGTTGGTGTACGAGGAGGACCAGATCGCCCGCAGCTTCAGGATCGACTCGGCGTTCGCCGAGCAGGTGACCGGGTGGCTGGCGTCGTGGGACCAGGTGGTGGGTGCCACGACCACGGCCATTCGCACGTACGGCACGTGGATCGACGGCGGCGGTGCCTGTACGTCGATGCACCACTCCGGCCGGGCCCTCGACATCGCCGCGATGACGTCCGGAGGAGTCACGACGGTGACCTGTCGCACGGACCGCTGGGCGGGTACGGCGGCCGAGCTGCGGGCCTACTGGAGGCTGGCAGCCTCGTTACACCGACGATTCGCCTATGTCTTGACGTACCTCTACGACGCCGATCACGCCAACCACATCCACGTCGACGACTCCATCTCACGGTCGCAGGGCAGTGTCTTCACCGGGCGCAGTCGCGTGCAGGTTCACGCCGTGCAAGCGATCTGTACGTACGTGCTGGGGCGGGAGACCGCTCTGTCGGGCTCGTGGGATGCGGCGACCCGACGGGCTGTGAGCGAGGTGACCGCCAGTCGTGGACTGGCCGCAGACCTCACCCGTACCCCCGCCTGGCACGCGTTCCTCGACGCGGCGGCGCAGGGGTGAGTGACTTAGACCACTTCGAGATCGCCGAGCCGTACCGACCTCATTGCTTCGGCGTACCGCTGCATCAACTGAGCGCAGATGTAATCCCAGGTGCGGTGCTCGACGGAGGCCCTGGCCTGGGCGCCTAGCCGGGTCCGCAGCTGCGCATCGTCAACTAGGCGCACCACGGCGTCGCGCATGGCCGTAAGATCCCCCGACGGATACAGGTATCCGGTCACCCCCGACTCAACGAGGTCGATCGGACCCCCGACCGCAGGAGCGACGACGGGCACACCGGATGCCTCCGCCTCCTGGATCGACTGGCAGAACGTCTCCAACTCGCCTGGATGCACGAAGACGTCGAGGCTGGCCACCGCTTCGGCGAGGTCGTCGCCGCCGAGCTGGCCGAGGAAGGCTGCCCCAGGCAGGGCGTTCGCGAGGGTCTGTCGCTGCGGCCCGTCGCCGATCACGACCAGCCTGGTGTCGGCGACGTCACCCAACACGCGCAGGTCGTCGACCTGTTTCTCCGGCGCCAGCCGACCCATGTATCCCACCAACACCTCGCCGTTCGGGGCGAGCCGCTCCCTCAAGGCCGGGCTGCGTTTGGCCGGATTGAATCGGTCGGCGTCGACGCCTCGGCGCCAGATGTGCACGCGCGGGATGGACTTTTCCCGCAGCTGCTCGGCCGTGTACGTCGAGGGCGCCAGCGTCATCGTCGCGAGGCTGTGGATCTGCCGTACCCGATACCAGAGCACGTACGTCACCCGCCCCCAGCCGTACCGAGCCGCATACGAGGCGATCTCGGTCTGGTACACCGCCACGCTCGGGATCGACATCCGGCTGGTGGCCAGCACCGCGTTGTAGCCCATTGCGAACGGGGCGGCTAAGTGCACCACGTCGGGGGCCCATTCGGCGAAGATCTTCTCGAACAACGACGTGGGCGTGAGTCCCACTCTGACGTCGCTGTAGACCGGGAGGCTCACCGCGTTGAGCTGGATGACGCGCGCACCGGCGTACTCACTCGGCACGCCGTCGTCCTGCGGCGCGATCACCAACGCCTCGTGGCCGTGCTTCTGGAGGTGCTCCAGCACGCGCAGCACGGAATTGGTCACCCCATTGACCTGCGGCAGGAAGCTCTCAGCGACGATCGCCACACGCACGCCGCGATCCTAACGAACGTTCGTCGCCGCCGGTTGCCGTGGGGCGGCGGTCCGGTGGACGACTGGTAAACTCCGCACGCTGCATTCCACCAGTCGAATCGAGTGATCCCCATGCCCACCTCGTCTGGTGCGTCGCGTCCTGGCAAGAAGAAGGCCCGTTGGTCTGCGGACAAACGCGCCGCTCACGGCCTGTCCCAGCGCCGCGGAAAGCAGATCTCCGACAGCGGTCGCGGGTCTCGCGACCGGAACGACCCACGTCGCGCCCGCACCTCCGGGCGCCCCGAGTCGGATCGCCCGTCGTCGACACGTTCCGGCCGGGACGATCGCGTCGACTCTCGCGGTGGCGAGAGGCGGGGTGACGGCGACAGGTACGGCAGGGCCGAGGGCCAGGGTCGTGGGTACGGCAGGCCCGAGGGTCAGGGACGCGGGTACGGCAGGTCCGAGGGTCTGGGTCGTGGGGACGGCAGGGGCGAGGGGCAGGGTCGCGGGTACGGCAGGGCCGAGGGTCAGGGTCGTGGGTACGGCAGGGCCGACGGTCAGGGTCGCGGGTACGGCAGGGCCGAGGGTCTGGGTCGTGGGTACGGCAGGGCCGAGGGTCAGGGTCGCGGGTACGGCAGGTCCGAGGGCGAGCCACGCGGGTACGACCGTGGCGAACGACCGCCGACCTACCGCAGCGCCCGAGAAACACCGGGTGAGAAGTGGGCAGCCGCCCGTGGCCGCAGGAATGCCTCCTGGGGTGAGGACGACCGCGGCTGGGATCGTCGTGACGACCGGGATCGTCGTGTCGACCGGGACCGCAGGGACCGTCGTGACGACCGGGATCGTCGTGTCGACCGGGACAGTAGGGACCGCCGGGACGATCGCGGCTGGGATCGCCGGGACGATCGGGATCGGGATTGTCGTGACGACCGGGACAGGCGCGGCGACCGGGACAGTAGGGACCGCCGGGACGACCGTGGCTGGGATCGCCGGGACGATCGAGATCGTGACGGCCGAGGTGGGGACCGCCGGCCCCTCCGCTCCCGCGACGACCGCGACTTTCAGCGCCGTGACGACCGGGGTGGTCACGACCGCCGTACCCGCGACGATCGACGTGACGACGCCCCCGACCAGATGGAATGGGTCGCCGAGCAGGTAACGGCTGCCTCGGTGCCCGACGACGGCGGTTTCGGTGCGCTCGGAGTGCCGGACGAACTCCTCGGCATCCTGGCGGCGAAGGGCATCACCGACCCCTTCCCGATCCAGGCAGCGACGATCCCCGACGCGATCGCGGGCCGGGACGTGCTGGGCCGCGGCCGGACAGGCTCGGGCAAGACGCTGGGGTTCGGACTGCCGATGGTGACCAGGTTGTCGGGTCAGTCGGGGATGGGCGTGAGGGGCCTCGTGCTCGTGCCGACCCGTGAACTCGCGATGCAGGTGGCCGACGTTCTCGCGCCGCTGGCCCAGGCCGTCGGACTCCAGGTCGTGCTCGTCGCCGGCGGCATGCCGTACGGCCCACAGTTGCGCGCGTTCGAGCGCGGGGTGGACATCGTCGTCGCCACGCCTGGCCGGCTGATCGACCTCATGGAACAGGGCGCTGCGTCGCTGGAGTCGGTCGAGGTGACCGTGCTCGACGAGGCCGATCACATGGCCGATCTGGGCTTCTGGCCTGCCGTGACGAGCATCGTCGACGCGACTCCCGCCGGCGGGCAGCGGTTGTTGTTCTCCGCCACTCTCGACGATGCGATCGACGCACTGGTCAAGCGCTACCTGCACGACCCGGTCACCCACGAAGTCGACCCAGACCGGGCCTCGATCTCGACGATGCGCCACGTCTTCTGGACGTGCTTGCCCCACCACAAGAACGAACTGGTCGACCGGCTGGCCGCTCGCCCGGGCCGTACCCTCGTGTTCGTCCGTACCCAGCAAGGTGCCGCCCGCGTCGCCGAACGTCTCCGGAGCACAGGGGTTCTGGCCGGTGCTCTTCACGGAGGTCTGACGCAGGGCGCTCGCGCGCGAATCCTGGCCGCTTTCAAGGACGGCCGGGTACCGGTGCTCGTCGCCACCGACGTGGCGGCTCGCGGCATCCACGTCGACGACGTCACGCTCGTCTGTCAGGCCGATCCGCCGATGAACAGCAAGGACTACCTGCATCGGGCGGGCCGTACGGCCAGGGCGGGTACGGACGGGGTCGTCCTGAGCGTGGTCCTGCGCCACCAGCGCAAACAGGTCGCGAGGATGGCGTCGCACGCCGGTGTTCATCCGACGCTGGTCGACGTCACGCCCGACGACCAGGTGGTCGAAGACATCGCGGGCGGCTACGAGGTACGGCCTCCGGTCACGGAAGAGTCGTACGCCGAACTCATCGCACCGCCCAAGGCTCCTGCCCGGCGGCGTCCGAAGAGCGGACCGCCCCGACGCTCGGGTTGGCGCCGGGGGTGAGGGCGACGGAGGTCGTCGTACCGACGGCCGCGAGCATGCACGCGCTGGGCCGTCACCTGGCGCGCCTGCTGCGACCCGGCGACCTCGTGCTCGCGTGCGGCGACCTGGGCGCCGGCAAGACCGCGCTGACCCAAGGGATCGGCGCCGGGCTCGACGTGGTCGGCGCTGTCATCTCACCCACGTTCGTGATCTCGAGGGTGCACCCCTCGCGTTCCCCCGGCCCCGGTCTGGTCCACGTCGACGCCTATCGCCTCTCCGACCTGGCCGAGGTGGACGATCTCGACCTCGACGCTTCGATGGCGACCTCGGTGACCGTCGTCGAATGGGGTGAAGGCAAGGCCGAACAGCTTGCCGACGACCGGCTCGTCATTCACATCCAACGGTCGGCCGACCCCGACGACGACACCCGGGTCGTGACGTTCGAGGGCATCGGGCCTCGCTGGTCAGGGGTGGATCTCAAACTCGACGCAACCGAAACGGAGGTCGTCGATGAGTGAACCCGACAGCGGGCTCTGGCTCGGCATCGACACCTCGACCGCGGTGGCCGTCGGGGTCGCCCGCCCGGGCGTCGTGCTCGCGCGAGGTTTCGTCGACCCAACCAACGTGCATGCCGAACAGCTGATGCCGCTGGTCGCCGCTACGGTCGCCGAGGCAGGCATCGCCCTGGGCGACCTGGCCGGCGCGGTCGTCGGCCTCGGACCGGGCCCCTTCACCGGACTGCGGGTCGGGATCGTGACCGCACAGACGCTCGCCCATGCGTTGCACATCCCGTTGCGAGGCGTCTGCAGCCTCGACGTGGTCGCCGTTCAGCACGCGACGGTCGCCCCCGGGGATTTCGTGGTCGCCACCGACGCACGCCGCAAGGAGCTCTACTGGGCCCGGTACGACTTCCGCGGCAGACGGCTCGACGGGCCGCACGTGACCTACCCATCAGACCTGCCCGATCTGCCGATCGTCGGCCCGGGGGCCGCCCTGTATCCCGACGTGATCGGCGAACGTGCAGGCGATCCGCTGCGACTTGACGCCGGCGTGCTGGCCGCGCACGCCAAGGCGTTGCCTGGCGCCGGCCACGAGCCGCTCTACCTCCGGCGCCCCGACGCCCAGCCACCCACCGGCCGCAAATCCGCCCTGACCAGGCGTGACGCATGATCGTCGCACCGGCCCGGGTCGACGACCTGGAAGCGATCGTCGCCCTCGAACTGGACGGGTTCACCCATGCGCGGTGGTCGCGCGAGGCGTGGGCCGCCGAGCTGTGCGGCTCTGACCGGTGCGTTCTGGTGAGCCGCGACGCCGACCAGCGCGTGGTCGCGGTGGCCACATTCCAGTTCGTGGACGACTTCGCCGACCTGCTTCGGGTGGTCGTCGCCTCGGACCGCCGCCGTCAGGGGATCGCGCGGCGCCTGCTCGCCGCCGGAATGCAGTGGGCCCAAGCCTGCGGCGCCGCCCGGATGCTGTTGGAAGTCGACGAGACGAACATGCCGGCGCGTGCGGCGTACCTCGACCTCGGTTTCGAGCCCATCGACCGCCGAGCCGACTACTACGGCCCCGGGCTCGCCGCCATCGTGATGGAACGAGATCTGTCGTCGATGTCGTCGGCGGCGCGTGAGGGGGTGGCCTGAATGGGCGAGCCGGTCGTGCTCGGCATCGAGTCGAGCTGCGACGAGACGGGCGTCGGGATCGTCCGTGGGGGCGAGCTGTTGGCCAACCAGGTCGCGTCGTCGGTGGACCTCCACGCCCGGTTCGGCGGGGTGGTGCCCGAGGTGGCCTCTCGAGCGCACCTCGAGGCCATGCTGCCGACGCTGGAGCGGGCCTGCGCCGACGCCGACCTGGACCTGCACGAGGTCGATGCCATCGCAGTGACAGCCGGCCCCGGGCTGGTCTCTGCCTTGGTCGTCGGGCTCGCCACCGCGAAAGCCTTGGCGGTCGTGCTCGACAAGCCGCTGTACGGCGTCAACCACCTGATCGGTCACGTGGCCGTCGACCTGCTCGACCACGGCCCCCTGCCGACGCCCGCGATCGCCCTCCTCGTCTCCGGTGGCCACACGTCGCTGCTGCGCGTCGACGAGATCGCCACCAGCGTCACCGAACTCGGCTCCACGATCGACGACGCGGCCGGTGAGGCGTACGACAAGGTTGCCCGGCTGCTGGGGCTGCCGTACCCGGGCGGACCGGTCATCGACCGAGCCGCGGCCGACGGTGACCCGCGCGCGATCGCGTTTCCCCGCGGCCTGACCGCACCGAAGGACCAGGTCAAACACCGGTTCGACTTCTCGTTCTCAGGCCTCAAGACGTCGGTCGCCCGCTGGGTCGAGCGGCGCGAACTCGACGGTCAGCCCGTACCGGTCAACGACGTGGCAGCCTCCTTCCAGGAGGCCGTCTGCGACGTGCTCAGCACGAAGGCGATCGACGCCTGCCGACACGAGGGGATCGGGACGCTGCTGATCGGCGGCGGCGTCGCCGCGAACTCGCGGCTCCGGGTGCTCCTGGAGCAACGGGCCACCGAGGCCGGGATCCAGCTGCGCCGGCCCAGACCGGGTCTGTGCACCGACAACGGCGCCATGATCGCGGTGGTGGGAGCGCAGGCGATGAAGGCGGGGGTACGGCCGTCGGCTCTCGACATCGGGGTCGACAGCGGCCTGCCCGTGTCGACGGTCGTGGTCTAGGTGGCGGGGTACGCGCCGATCCTGGGTGTGCTCGCGTACGTGCTCTCGCCCGACCGGCGGTCCGTGCTGCTCGTCCACCGGGTCGGTCGCGACGACGACCAGCACCTCGGCAAGTACAACGGCCTCGGTGGCAAGGTCGAACGCGACGAGGACGTGGTCGGAGCCATGCGTCGTGAACTGCGCGAGGAGGCAGGGATCGAGGCGATCGAGATGAGGCTGCGGGGTACGGTCTCCTGGCCCGGTTTCGGCGTCGGCGGGGAGGACTGGTTCGGCTTCGTCTTCCTCGTCGAGCGGTACGACGGCACTCCGGTGATGCGCAATCCCGAGGGCGAACTCTCGTGGGAGCCGGTGACGTCTCTGCTCGAGGGGAGCCTGCCGCTGTGGGAGGGGGATCGACACTTCCTGCCGCTGGTCTTCGACGACAGTGTGCCCAGCTTTCACGGGGTCCTGCCGTACCTCGACGGCAACCCGGTGAGCTGGGATTACTCCGTGCTCTGACTCAGGCTGGGTCGCGGGGAGCATTCTTGAGCTCGGCGTCTCGTGCCTCGGGGGCCGCGCCCCGGGAACCGGTGTCGAGCAGGTTCTTCTTGTACGTGTCGACGGCGTCTTCGCCGACCCGCGAGCTGGTGCGCCGTGGGATGCCGATCCCCAGTCCGAGGAAGAGGCCACCGATGGCGGCCAGACCGGCCCCGACCAGCACCATGTTCGTCGGGTTCACGACCGATGCCTGGCTCTTGTTCGCCATTGCGATCTCGTAGAGCACCCGCAGATCCCAGATGTTCTTCACGAGTAGGGCACCCGCCCCGGCGACCACCAACAAGCCCACCACGATCAGGATGTTCTTCAGGACCTTCATGGCGCGAAGCATAGAGCGCCGCACCGGTGGGCGAACAGCAGCGAAGTAGGTTGCCATCGTGGATTCCGAAATCGCCCGGTGGCTCGTCTCGGCGGCGGCAGAGCCGTACCTGCAGCAGGCCTCGGCAGAGCCGGATCCGTCGTCCCTTGCCGCTGGGGTACGGCTGCGCGCGACCCTGCCCGCCGACCGAGCCGCAGCGGTGCTGGACCAGGTGGCCGTACGGCGAAGGGGTACGGCGAAGCTGTCCGACCGCTCGTTCGACTTCTTCCTGAGCACCGCAGGGTTGGAGCAAGCGACCAGGCCCGCGGTGGCGGCCTGGCGCGCGGCACAGTTCGTCGCGGCCGGCGTCACGCACGTGTGGGATCTGTGTTGTGGACTCGGTTTCGACGCCGCGGCGTTCGTCGCGGCCGGGCTCACCGTCACGATGGTCGAGCGCGACGAGGCGACGGCAGTGCTGGCCGCTGCGAACGTGCCGGAGGCGACCGTTCTGCATGCCTCGGTCGAGGACGTGATCGAGCAGATCCCGGCCGACGCGGGCGTGTTCGCCGATCCGGCCCGTCGCACGTCTCGGGGGCGGTCCTGGGACGTTGCCGCCCTGAGCCCGCCGTGGGAGACGCTGGCTCCGCTGCTCGACGGACGCCGGATCGCGTGCGTGAAGCTCGGGCCGGGCGTGCCGTACCGGGTCATTCCCGCCTCCGCCGACACGGTCTGGACCTCCGAATCCGGAGACCTGGTCGAGGCGTGCCTGTGGTCAGGGCCGATCCGCGTTCCCGGTCGGCGCTCCGCCTTGCTCCTGCCGGCGGGTGACTGCCTGACCGCGACCGACGCGACCCCGGCCCTGTGCGGCGATATCCCGTCGGTCATCTACGAGCCGGATCCCGCCGTGATCCGGTGCGGGGGCCTGGGGGCGTTGGCCGCGCGGCTCGGCGCCTGCGCTCTCGCCGACCAGGTCGCTTACCTCGGGGCGGGTGTCGCCCTGCCTACGCCGTACGCGACGGCCTACCGGGTCGAGGAGGTCTTGCCGTACGACGTGAAGAGTCTGAAGGCCTGGGTACGGCGCAGAGGCGTCGGACGGCTCGAAATCAAGAAACGGGGGATCGACGTCGATCCTGCTGCGCTGCGGCGAACCCTACGACCTGCTGGGCCGGCCGCGGCCACGCTGATCCTGTGCCCGTCGCCACAGGGCGCGGTGGCAGTGGTGGTCGTACGGGTCACCTGACATCCCACATACCGACCTTCGTGCAAACGATTTCTCAGGGCGATATGTCACGATCTGACACGTTATGAAGAAGTCTGAAACCAATGCGATGGCGATCTTGTGCTGGGTTTGTTGTGGCCTGTCGGTCGTGGCTTGCCTCGGCATGATCGTCCAGTACATCCTCACTCCGCAGATCGACTGGACGTCGATCCCAGCGATGGCGATCGGTGCGGTGATCTGCGCGGTCCTCGCCGTGTGGGAGAAGCGCCGCAAGCACGGCCCAGCCTGAGCCGGAGCCGTACCCGCCGACACCTACGGCTTGACGACCGCCCAGCCGTGCGCCGGAACCGCGTCGATCCCCACGCTGGAGACGGTGAGCACCTCGCCGAGCGGCAGCGCGGCGGCCGTGTCGGCCAGGTTGAGCGCCACGTCCAGACGTTCGTCGTCGGATGTCAATTCGACGATCACGAACTCGTTCGACAGCTCACGGGTCGAGACCGAGGCGCGGGTGAGCCACGGGTGGCGGCGACGGAGGCCGATCAGCCGCTGATACACCTCCAAGGTCGAGGCTCCGAACGGCAGGAGCTCGGCCGGCGTGGCCGGGAAGGTGGGCCGCACCGCGTCGTCTCCGTGCTCGCCGTCGGTCTTCTCCCCGGTGAACCCCTGCTCGTCGCCTGAATAGACGGCCGGCGTGCCGGGCAACAGCGCCAACAGGGCGATCGCGTGACCGAGGTGGCGATCGTCGGTCACTTTGGTGGCGATCCGCGTGGTGTCGTGGTTGCCGAGGAAGGTGTACGGCACGAAGGTCTCGCACATTTCGGCGTGCCGCTTCAGCGCGTGGGCCAACTCGAAGAAGTTGGCGTCGTCGATCGAACTCCAGATCGCCTTCCACAGCTCGTACTGAGTCACCGTGTCGACCCCGGACTTCGTCACGAAGTCGGCGTAGTCACCGTGGATCACCTCGCCGAGGAACCATGCGTCGGGGCGTCGGGCCTTGACACCGTCGACGATCGGCCGCCACGCGTCCGCTCCAGGGGCGTAGGCGGCATCGAGCCGCCAGCCGTCGATGCCCAGGTCGAGCCAATACATCAGGATGCCGATGACGTATTCGACGACCATGGGGTTCTCGAGGTTCAGCTCGACCAGCGGCTCGTTGCCTTCGAACACCCGTGGATACGAGTCGACCCACTTGATCCAGGCGCCCTCAGGGGAGCCGGGCCCCCCGGCCAACGCCCGCTTGACGATTTCGTGCTCACGCGAAACGTGGTTGAACACCCCGTCGAGCACGACGCGGATCCCTTTCCCGACGCACTCGGAGATCAGCTTGGTCAGGTCGTCGGTGGTGCCGAGTCGGGGGTCGATCTGGTAGTGGTCGATCGTGTCGTACCCGTGGGTGCCCGACCGGAAGACCGGACCCAGAAGCAGCCCGTTGGCACCGAGTTCGACCACGTAGTCGGTCCAGGACAGGAGTTGACGCAAACGTGGCTGGGGCTCGTCGGGCGCATCGGCCAAAGCCCGCTCCGCCCCGGTGAAGCACAAGGGGAACGCGTGCCACCAGATGGTGTCGTCGGCCCAACTCGTCGGCATGAACTGCTCCTCGTCTCGTAACTCCCACCAGCCTGTCACGCCCACGTGGCGATCTGCACACCGGGAGGTGTCCACGACGATCCGGCGCAGCCGCTGGCACTCGGTTTGATCGAGTGCTAACCGAGGTATAGATTCGCATTAGCACTCACCCGTTGAGTGTGCCAACCAGCTTGAGGCGGCACCGCGACGACGCCTCCGGCACACGAACCCGAACGTGGCCTCGGCCACGCCCACCACAGTGAAAGGGGTCTTGACGTGGCAGCCACGATCAAGCCGCTCGAGGACCGCGTCCTCGTCCAGCCGCTCGAGGCCGAGCAGACCACTGCTTCCGGCCTTGTCATCCCGGACACCGCCAAGGAGAAGCCGCAGGAGGGCAAGGTCGTCGCGACCGGTCCCGGCCGCACCGACGACAACGGCAAGCGGATCCCGCTCGATGTCGCCGAGGGCGACGTCGTGATCTTCTCCAAGTACGGCGGCACCGAGGTCAAGTACGACGGCAAGGAGTACTTGCTGCTCAACGCCCGCGACATTCTCGCCGTCGTCACCAAGTAAGGACGAGACACTCATGCCGAAAACCCTTCAGTTCGACGAGCAGGCTCGCCGCTCCCTGGAGCGCGGTGTCGACACACTCGCGAACACCGTGAAGGTGACGCTGGGCCCCAAGGGCCGCTACGTGGTGCTCGACAAGAAGTGGGGCGCCCCGACGATCACCAACGACGGCGTGACCGTCGCGAAGGAGGTCGAGCTCACCGATCCGTTCGAGAACCTGGGCGCTCAGCTCGCCAAGGAAGTCGCGACCAAGACTAACGACGTGGCCGGCGACGGCACCACGACCGCGACGGTCCTGGCCCAGGCCCTGGTGCACGAAGGCCTGCGGGCCGTCGCCTCCGGCGCAAACCCGGTCGGCCTCAAGCGGGGGATCGAGAAGGCCGTCGAGGCCGTCTCCGACGAGCTGCGCAGCCTGAGCCGCGACGTCGACTCGACCGCCGACATGGCCAACGTGGCCACTATCTCGGCCCGTGACGAGCAGATCGGCGACCTGATCGCCGAGGCGTTCGACAAGGTCGGCAAGGACGGTGTCATCACCGTCGACGAATCGCAGACGTTCGGCACCGAACTCGAGTTCACCGAGGGCATGCAGTTCGACAAGGGCTACCTTTCGCCGTACTTCGTGACCGACGCCGAGCGGATGGAGACGGTCCTCGAGGACCCGTACATCCTGATCAACTCCGGCAAGGTCAGCTCGATGAACGACCTGCTCCCGCTGCTGGAGAAGGTCATCGCCGCCAAGGGCGTGCTGTTCATCGTGGCCGAAGACGTCGACGGCGAGGCGCTGTCCACGCTCGTGGTCAACAAGATCCGCGGCACGTTCACCTCGTGCGCGGTCAAGGCGCCCGCATTCGGTGATCGGCGCAAGGCCATGCTCGAGGACATCGCGATCCTCACCGGCGGCCAGGTGGTAGCTCCCGAAGTTGGCCTGAAGCTCGACCAGGTCGGTCTGGAGGTGCTCGGCCGTGCGCGTCGCATCGTCGTCACCAAGGACAACACCACGATCGTCGACGGCGGCGGCCAAGCGTCGGATGTCGCCGCTCGGGTGGCTCAGCTGCGTGCCGAGATCGATCGCACCGACTCCGACTGGGATCGGGAGAAGCTCCAGGAGCGGGTCGCCAAGCTCGCCGGGGGCGTCTGCGTGATCAAGGTCGGTGCCGCGACCGAGGTGGAGCTCAAGGAGAAGAAGCACCGGATCGAGGACGCCGTGTCCGCGACCCGCGCAGCGATCGAAGAGGGCATCGTCGCCGGTGGCGGTTCTGCTCTCGTGCACGCGGCCAAGGTGCTCTCCGGTGGCCTCGGGCTCACCGGTGACGAGAAGACCGGCGTATCGATCGTCGCCAAGGCGGTCGTCGAGCCGCTGCGGTGGATCGCAGAGAACGGCGGTGTGCCCGGGTACGTCATCGTCAACAAGGTCGAGGACCTTCCGGCCGGCCAGGGCTACAACGCCGCGACCGGAGTGTACGAAGACCTCGTCAAGGCCGGAGTCATCGACCCGGTCAAGGTCACGCGTTCGGCTCTGGCGAACGCCGCGTCCATCGCCGCGCTGCTGCTGACGACCGAGACCTTGGTCGTCGAGAAGCCGACCGACGACGACGAGGGCCACGCCCACTGACCGTCGGTTCTGCCACGTCGAGGCCCATCCCCGTCAGGAGGTGGGCCTCGACGCTTCGCGTCTGCCTGTCGCGAATATGGCACCGAAAGGCAAGCAATGTCGGTCGGCGGTGGGTGCGCGATACGGTTGCGCCCATGCGTGTCGCAGTCACCGGAAGCACTGGCATGATCGGCGCCGCCTTGGTTCAGGCGCTGAGATGGCGAGGCGACGAGGTGGTACGCCTGACGCGCCGCAGGCCGATCAGCCCCGACGAGCGGCAGTGGTTCCCCAGCGAGGCTCGGATCGGCGGCCCGGGCCTGGCCGATGTCGATGCAGTCGTCAACCTGGCCGGTGAGCCGATTGCCTCCGGCCGGTGGACCGAGAAGCGCAAGCAGGAGATCCTCACGTCTCGGGTCAACGCCACTCGCGCCTGTGTGAGCGCGTTGACGGCCGACGGTCGCTGCCAGCGGTTCTTGAACGGCTCGGCGATCGGCGTGTACGGCAAGACCGGAGACGAAGCGGTGACGGAGTTGTCTCCCCACGGCGAGGGTTTCCTGGCCGAAGTGGTGGTCGCCTGGGAGCAGCAGACGCGAGATTCGCCCGTACCGGCGGTCCTTCTGCGCAGCGGCCATGTCCTCAGCCCCCGGGGTGGCTACATCGGCCGCCAGCTGCCCCTGTTCCAGATGGGTCTGGGGGGCAAGTGGGGTGACGGGTCGCAGTGGCTCAGTTGGATTTCCCTCGATGACGAGATCCGGGCGATCGTGCATCTGCTGAGCTCGAGCGTCACGGGTCCGGTCAACCTCACCGCTCCCGAGCCGGTGACGAACGAACGCTTCACGGCTGCGCTCGCCCACGCCATCCGCAGGGTCGCGGCCATCCCCGTCCCTGTCCCTGCTGTGCGCGCGCTCTACGGCAACGAACTCGTCGACGAGGGCATCCTGGCGAGCCAACGTGTGCTGCCGGGAGTGTTGCTCGAGGACGACTTCCGGTTCCTCGACATGCAGATCGAGCCGGCGCTCGCCCGGCTACTCGCGAATAGCTGATGGCGCCACGCCGCACGGCCGCCGGAGTTGCGGCTGGTTTCGTGGGCGCCGTCCTGGTGTCGGTCGCGAGTCAGGCGTTGTCGTACACGGCTTTCGGTCAAACCCGAGCGGACAGCACGTTTGTGATCCGTACGGCCGGACGTGCGCTCGGGCTCGTGGGGCTGGTCGGATTGCTGGTCGGATGGCGATGGGTGCGCGAACTCGCCCACCGTCACGTGTGGCTGGTGCTCGGACTGTGGTCGCTCCCGTTGCTGTTCACCGCGCCGGTGGGATCCAAGGACGCCTACGCCTACGCCGAGCAGGGCTGGCTGGTAGGGCAGGGGTACGACCCGTATACGACGCCCATGAGTTCCGTCGGTGGGCCCTTCGCACACCTGGTCGACAGCTATTGGCAGAACACCACCACGGTGTACCCGCCCCTCGCATTGGAGGCGCAGCGATTCGTCGTCTGGCTGACCAGCGCCGATCCTTACTGGTCCGTCGTGGGCATGAGGCTGCCGGCCCTGGTCGGCCTGGCGCTAGCCGGAGTGTTCGTTCCCATGCTGGCCAGCCAGTACGGGCTGGATCCGAAGCTCGCCGCGTGGGCCGTGCTGCTCAACCCACTGTCGATCCTGCATGTGGTCGGGGGCGCCCACAACGACGCCCTGGCTGCCGGGCTGGGGATCACGGCGATCTGGTTGGCGGCCCGGTTCAGGAACTGGGGGTGGCTGGTCGCCTGCGTCGTCACAGGTCTGGCGATGGCCGTCAAGCAACCGCTGGGGCTCGTCGCCGTGGCGTCCGCTGCCCTGGGGCTCGGTCTGGCCGGAGCGATGACGCTGGGACGCTGGCTGGTCCTCGGCCTCCGGGCCACGGCTGGGGTCGTGATCACCGTGGCGACGTTCGCGGCAGTCAGCCTCGCCAGCGGTCTCGGCTTCGGCTGGGCGACCAGCAGCGGCACCCCGTACGCCGTCGGCACGATCGCCCCTCTCGGTCTGCTGGCTGGTGCCTGGCGGCTCACCGGGGGCACGATGGCCGGCGCACTGACGGTGCTCTCGCCGATCGGGATGGCGGTCGCTGCCGGGTTGATGGCCTGGTGGGCTAAGCGATGGTTGCCGACCGAGCCGGTGCGGTGGTTGGCCTGGTCGCTGCTGGCCTTCGTGGTGCTCGCGCCGGCGCTGCAGACCTGGTACGTCCTGTGGGGCGGTCTGTTCCTGCCCGCGTTCTGGAAGCCGTCGGATCGGGGGAGGAGAGTCGTCGTCGCCGTGCTGATCTTCTCGCTCGTGGCGCTGTGGGCCCTGGAGTGGACCAAAGTGCTGTTGCCGTGGGGAACTCTGGCCGCCGTCGCCGTCGCAGCGACCGCGTGGCTGGGCCGGCCTTGGCGGCTGTGGGGGGTCGGCGATGCCGTACCCAACCAAGCGTCAGCCGACCGGAGATGACGCGACGCTGACCTCGGCTAGAGCGAGCGCCTCACGCTCCCGGCGTTCCCGACTGGTCTTCGCGAGCTTGCCCAGTGATTTCTGAAGGCCGATCACGGCCAGCACGACCATGACCAGGGTGATGATCCCGCTCTGCAGATGTCGCAGGCCGCCGAACAGGGCGATATAGAGGTACGGCATGATCACGCCGGTCATCACGCACACCATGCCGAGCGTGGCCCGGGACTTGGGATGCGTGCCGGTCATGGCCCCGCGGACGAGGTCGCCGATGCCCCAGACGTACGGGATCGTGGTCACGATTTCGATGGCGAGGAAGACCCGCCAGTCGGTGTGCGCGACGCTGTCGATCCCCTGGGCGACGGCCACGGTTCGGGCTGCCGTGTAGACCATCATCAGCGTGAAACCCGTGATCTCCGGCCAGAACTTGCGGAAGCGGTGGGCGATGGTGCGAATCGTCGTCCAGAACGGAACGGACGTGTGAGTCACGATGGGACCGCTCACGGAACACCACCCTTCACCCCTGGACTGTCGCACAGACTAGCCACCGGCTGTGAAGGTTCGGGAGGAGACGCCCGCACTTGCCACACGTGGCGAAATTCAGAGGTCGTCGCGGGCGACCGGGTGAGGGGTACGGGAGGCATCGGGACCTTCCTGGTGCCCGTCAGTCTCGGCCTTTCGCTCCTGACGACGGCGATCCCGCATCTCAGCTTCCGTCGGTAGTTCGTCGGCGAAACGGATGTGCTTCCTCATCGAGCGGTACAGCAACACCAGCACGACGAGTGCAGCCAGCGTGAGCGCCAATGGAATGAGCCCCGCTGTCACCGAGGTGGGATCGACCTCGATCAGGATCATGCATGGCACTGTACGCCGATGGCGCGAATCCTCGCGTGGGTTGACGGGTTAGCCCAGCGTCAGATCAGGAATTCCGGCTGTGGCTCTTCGACCGGTATCGCGAGGCCGGAGAACAGGTCGTCTTCGGGGATCGTGGTGGGGACGGTCGACAGCACGAGTTGGTAGTCCTCCGTCGGCCAGCCCAGTTTCTGGATCTCCATGGGTACGGCGAACCAGTGCCCGTCTGGATCGATCTGGGTCGCGTGGGCTCGGAGCGCGTCGTCGCGCACGCTGAAGTAGTCGGCGCAGGGTACGAACGTCGTGAGTCGGTGGGCCAAGTGGTCCGTCGGCCATTGGGTCAAGCGCTCCGTGTAAACCGGGGCGAGACCGTGTTCGTGCATCAGCTCGTCGAGCTTGGCGAACCGGTTCCGGTGGAAATTCATGTGGTAATAGACTTTTCGGACCTGCCACGGTCGGCCGAGGTCCGGTCGGTGGGCTCGGTTCGCCGCCATCGGCACAGCGGCCATCGAGATCTTGTGGCACATGATGTGGTCGGGGTGGGGGTATCCGCCGTTCTCGTCGTACGTCAGCAGCACGTGCGGACGGAACCGCCTGATCACCTCCACCAGTGGCTGCGCAGCTTCTGCGACCGGCTGGCTCGCGAAGCAACCTTCGGGCAGAGGAGGCAGTGGGTCACCCGCGGGGAGTCCGGAGTCGACGTACCCCAACCACACTTGCCGTACGCCCAGGACCTGCCTCGCCGCTTCCATCTCCGCAGCCCGGATCGAGGCGATATTCGCCCAGACGTCGGGGCGGTCGAGTTTGGGATTCAACACGTCGCCGCGTTCGCCGCCCGTGCAGGTCGCGACCATGACGTCGACGCCTTCGGCGACGTACTTCGCCATGGTGGCAGCACCTTTGCTCGACTCGTCGTCGGGGTGGGCATGCACAGCCAGCAGGCGCAAGGGCTCACCGAGCGGGTCGACGCGGAGGGGATCGGGCATGGCCGACATTGAATCACCCCTCGTTTTCCACCTGCGTGACCAGCGGGCAGAATGGACGAGTGCCCGCGTCCGAGACTCAGATTCGGGGTCCGATCACGCCCGACGAGATCGCGCGGATTGCGGCGAGGTACCCGAAACGCCGGCGCTGGTTCGGCTGGGTCGTCGGGTTCGTGGCGGTGGTGTTGGGCACGATCTGGATCATCTGGAGTGGCACCTTCCACGCCAATCCGGCGGTGGCCGGCCAGGTCAAGGCGTTCGAGGTGCTCAGCGATACCGAGGTACGGGTCGTGCTGACGGTGGACCGACCCGACCCGTCCGTACGGGGAAGCTGTCATGTCATCGCCCAGGCCGTGAATTACCAGCAGGTCGCGGAACTCGACGTGGACGTGCCACCTTCGACCCAGCGGTTGGTCGACATCGACGTTGTCTTGCGCACCATCAACCGAGCGACGTCGGCCAGTCTGCAGTCGTGCAAGGCGATCGGCTAACGGCTGCTTTGGTAAGGTCTTGCGATGACTTCCGACGAGATCTGGCTGACTGCCGACGCATTTGACAAGCTGCGCGAGGAGTACGACTACCTCATCGGTCCCGGGCGCGACGCTGTCTCGGCCAAGATCGCACACGCCCGCGCGGAAGGTGATCTGTCGGAGAACGCCGGCTACCACGCGGCTCGCGACGAGCAAGGGCAGCAGGAACTTCGCATTCGACAGCTCAAGGAGATCCTGGAGAATGCTCAGGTGGGTACGGCTCCGACCGCTGTCGACGGAGTCGTACGGCCCGGCATGACCGTGACGATCGCGTTCGACGGCGACCTGGACGACACCGACACCTTTCTCCTCGGGTCACGTGAAGTAGCCGGGCTCGACCCGTCGATCGACCTCGCGGTGTATTCGCCCCAATCTCCCCTCGGTGCTGCGATCGTCGGACAGAAAGTTGGCGAGACCGTGTCGTACTCAGCCCCCAACGGCCGCACGATCTCCGTTCAGATCGTCTCGGCCGACGTGTTGTAGATCGACCTGACCCCTGAACCCCAAACCGAGCCTGTCTCTGGTGAAGGTTCTTCGAGTTGCCGTTCGTTCAAATTGAACTGGCCCGCCATCTGGAGGCAATTTCGGTGCCGGCGCCTCAGAGGTCGACCAGCAGTTTCTGTGCCTCGGCCGGGTCGAGCGCTCCCGACGCGACCTCGGCGAGGATCTGCTCGCGCGTGAGTGTCGCCTCCCGCTCTGGCTCGCCGTCGCCGTTGAGATCGAGGCGGGTGAGCACCTGAGTCAGCCGCTGGCGAGCGGTGGGATACGAGACCCCGAGATGCTTCTCCAACTCCCGGACGTTCCCGCGCGACGCGAGGAACACGCGCAACACGTCGAGATCGGCCGGCGACAGCGAGCAGAACTCACACTGCTCGAAGTCCCCCCCGAGCTCGCTGCCGCACGAGCGGCAGCCGAGCCTGGTGGTGACGAGGCGATCGCCGCAGACGGGGCAGTCCGACGGCGCCCGGTACCCCTGCTTGCGCGCCGTCATGACTCGTCCTCGTGCTGCCCCGCGGGGGCGGACCCACCGAGGTGGACCGTGGCGTACCCCATCACGACGCTGACGTCGAGGCGTGCTGACCCGTTGCCCATGACGACCTCGTCGGCGGCATCCGTGTGCTGGCCGGTCCACACGACCTTGCCGAGCTGCGATTCTCCGTGGACCACGACGCTCGATTCGTCGCCGAGGTTGACCGTCAAGCTGCCGGACTCGACCCGGATCCGCGATCGACCCGAGGTCACGACCCCGTCGACCGTCACCGCGCCCGCTTGCGCGAGCAGGTCGGACACCTCGGCCACGTCGCCGAGTTGGGCCGAGCCGGCGGTGACGCGGACCTTGCCGAGGTACGGCACATGGGTCGTCGTGAGCGTGCCCGCGGTCACCTCGATGTCGACGACGATCGACGGATTCACGCGAAGGAAGAGCTCCTTGCCCAGTCCGAGCGACCTCAGGTCGTCGAGGCTGCGCGGGGGGCGCAGCAGGGAGAAGCCGTCGAGCGACGGGCCGACCTCTCCGTCACTGACCACGTCGAGCACGGAGCCGTTGCGGCGCAGCACGTGCGGCCCCTCGGCGGCGGCAGTGGCAACGGAGCTGTCGCCGACGATGCGCACGCGGCGACCGACCGCTCGCACGGAAATGCGGTCGACTCCGTTCGTACCCGGCGCGCGTCGACGCTGCGGGCGTTCTTCGTCGGTTGAAGCCTCCTGCCGGAACGACTCACGGGGATGACCGGGATGCTGCGGGCGCTGGGGCCATTCCGCGCTGGACTCCTCAGGGGTGGGAGCCGGTGGCTGCTCGAAGCGCGACGGGTCGGGGGCGTTGCGGAGCGCGTCGATGCGGCGGCTCGCTTCGGCGGCATCGATGCGGCCGGCGGCCAGTTCTTCGAGGATCGGGGTGATGTCCTGGTTGCTCATGCACCAAACCATACCCGAAGTTTAGAAAATAGAAAGTGGGACTTCCAATTTGTTGAAGATAGACCCGGGAGCCGATGCGGGGCTACAGGCGCGAGCGCTACGGTAATCCGGTGACCGAACGACTTCCTCGACCCGTCTGGGTCCTGGCGGCGATCGCGTTCTTCGTGGCGCTGGGGTTCGGTGTGGTCGTCCCCGTCCTGCCCGTCTACGCGCGGACGTTCGGCGTATCGAGCTTCCTCATCGGCGTGGTCACGTCGTCGTTCGCCCTGGTCAGGGTCCTGTTCACGCCGGTCGCGGCGCGGCTGAACCGGCGGTTCGCCGAGCGGTTGCTCCTCGTGGCCGGGGTGTGGATCGTCGGCATCTCGAGCGCGGCGACCGGACTGGCCCAGTCGTACCCGCAACTCCTGATCGCGCGCGCAGCCGGGGGAACGGGCTCGGCGATGTTCACGATCGCCGGCCTGAGTCTGCTGTTGTCGATCACTCCAGCGTCGATGTACGGCAGAGGGTCGGGGGTGTTCGGCGGCGGGTTCCTGCTCGGGGGCATGGCGGGGCCGGCGGTCGGCGGACTGCTGACCGAGGTGTCATTGGCGATGCCGTTCTTCTTCTACGCGGGAACGCTGGCGGTGGCCGGGGCGGTGGCGCTGGCGATGCTGCCCCGCAGCGGGCGCACGATCGACCCGAGCGCTCCCGATCCGGCAGTGACGTTCCGGCGGGCGTGGGGGGACGCGAGGTATCGGGCAGCCGTGGCGTCGTCGTTCGCCCACGGCTGGCAGTCCAACGGGGTCAGGTCGCTCGTGGTGCCCTTGCTCGTTGTCGAGGTTCTGGCCAAGCCTCCGTCGTGGACCGGAATCGCGTTCGCTCTGGCCGCCACGGTTCAGGGGGCGACTCTCTATGCGTCGGGCTGGCTGGCGGATCGGATCGGCCGTCGACCCGTGCTGGTCGTCGGGTCGGTGGTGACCGCGGTGCTGGGCGTGTTCCTGGCCTGGGCCGGCTCGTACGTGCTGCTCGTGCTCGTGCTCTGTGGGTACGGCATCGGCGCCTCGTTGTGCTCGACCTCGTCGCAGGCGTCGCTCGGCGATGCTGGTGCCCGAAGCGGCGGCGCCCTGGCCGGCTATCAGATGGCCGGAGACCTCGGGTCGATCGTGGGCCCCATGGCCGCCGGCCTGTTGCTGGATCGGGGATCAGGCTTCGAGGCGATGGCCCCGGGAGCCGTACTGCTTGCCGCTTCCGCAGTCCTGGCCCTGTTCATGCCGAAAGGGCCGCGCCGGTCCGAGCGCTCAGGTCAGGGCTGAGAGCGCCGCCTGGCACTCCGCGACGTACGCGTCGGCGTCGAACTCAGGAAACAGGCGGGTCTGGATGATCAGTCCGAGCACCATGCCGACCACCATCTGGCCGACGGAAAGCGCCCGGTCGCCGATGCCATGCTCGTTGCACCACGCTTGGAGATGCCCGGCGACGCCGACCCGCAGCGGCCCCGCCTCCTCGATCATGAGCGCGTGAAGGGCAGGATCCGACGATGCGCCGGCCCACACCTGCAGCAGGAGCGGTGCGCTCTCGGCATCGAGGGCCACTCGATTCGCTGCCAGGGTGAACAATTCGACGGGGGACACCGGGCCTTGTTCTGCGAGCGCCGCCGTCAGCGGGACCGCGATGGCTCGGGCCGCGACGGCCCGTACGATGTCCACCTTCGAGTCGAAGTGGTGATAGATCGCCCCGGCGCTGGTGCCGGAGGCGGTGACGATGTCGGCGATCGAGGTCGCCCCGACGCCTTGGTCCCGGATCAGTTGTGCGGCAGCGGTCAGGATGGCTTCTCTGCTCTCTCCGTACTGGCCACGACTCACGGGGCGACAGGTTACCGCGCATCCCTGAGACCCGGACCGCTCGTGTCCTACGCCCAGCGGATCGGCGCCGCCCCCTGGTCGGCCAGCAGCGCGTTGGCCCGCGAGAACGGCTTCGATCCGAAGAACCCTGCGTGCGCCGACAGCGGGGACGGGTGAGGGCTGGCGATGACGGGTACGGCTCCCAGCATCGGTCGTAGCGACTGCGCATCGCGGCCCCACAGGATCGCAACCAGCGGCCCGCCACGCGCAACCAGCGCCTCGATCGCGCGTTGGGTCACCTGCTCCCACCCCTTGCCGCGGTGAGATCCGGCTCGCCCCGGTGTGACGGTGAGCACGCGGTTGAGCAGGAGGACACCCTGGTCGAACCACGGTGTGAGATCCCCGCTGGGCGGAGGATCGATGCCGAGGTCGGTGCGCAGTTCGGCGTACATGTTGCGCAGGCTCCCCGGCAGCGGTGAGACGTCCGCAGCGACGGAGAACGCGAGTCCGACGGGATGGCCGGGTGTGGGGTACGGATCCTGCCCCACGATCAGCACTGTGACGTCGGCGAGCGGCAACGTGAAGGCGCGCAACACTTGGGAGCCGGCAGGCAGGTACGGCCGACCCGCCGCCAGTTCGCTGCGCAGCCAATCGCCGATCGCGTGGATCTGGGGTTCGACATCGGCCAACGCCTCGGCCCAGTCGGCCGCTACCAGGTCACGTAACGACGCCACCCTCGTACCGTAGGGCACGCGGCCACAAGGGCCCCCTGAGCTCGATCCGGCACCTGTAGGACATCCCTGACCTGGCGTGCACTTGAACGATCCTATCCGTGTGGAAATCCTCATCCGAAGTTGATGAGCGAAGCCACCGCCGCTACGTTTTCTCAGACTTGTGAAGCCATGATTCGAAGGGTGGACATGGCTCGACGACAGAAGAGGTAACTCGTGCACTCTCGCCGGGAACGCGGTATCTCCCGCCGAACCCTCACGCCGTAGGCACCCTCTGGAGCGTTCCGGTTGTCACAGCTGCGAGCGCTGCTCCTGCCTTTGCGGTCAGCCCGATGGCCTGCGCTTATGGCACCGCGAACTGGACCACCCGACTGACGGCGACGTCTGCCACCCTGCAGTTGGCGAGCGGAACCAATCTCACCGTCAACGCAACCGTGAGTTCCGGCGCCAGCACAAGCACAGCTTATTCGAACATGTATCCCGAAACGCTCAGCATCGCCCCCTACTCGGGGTCCAACTGGCTCCGGCTGGCGACCGGTGCAAACAATGCCAACGGCGAGTCCATCACGATCACCTTCCCCCAGACCATGTACTGCATCGAGTTTTACGTGCAAGACGTCGATACTCAGTGGGTCTCCGGTTCGAGCAAGTATTCCGACTGGGTCAGTGTCTCTGGCGGTTCGGGGTTTACGGTGGGACCTGGTTCTGCCTCGACCACCAACATCACCTACAGCGGCGGGACCGCTTCGATCACGACCAACGCCACCAGCACATCGTCAGGGCTGCAGTGGGACTACACGACCTCCACGAAAGGTCTGGTGAAGTTCTCGGCGGCGAGTGCCTCGTCGTTCACTCTGACGTACAAGAACACGAACGCAGGCGGCGGCACCGATGTCAACGACAACGACCAACAGGTGTGGGTGTCCCCGATCAGGTACTCGACGGTCGACTGCGTCTGCACCTAGCCCGCGGAAT
>JBDHZQ010000028.1:0-26171 GCA_039811945.1 Propionibacteriaceae bacterium | reverse complement strand
CGCGGCCTGTTGATGAACTGGGGGCAGACGATCGAGGTACAGCCGCCCACCGATGGCAGGCTACTCGGGCGCCCTATTCGAGGCCTTGCTCGACCGGTGTGCTTCGGATTATCTCGAGGGGGTCAACTGCGTTCGAGAGGCGCTTGTGGGCGTGGCAGGCGGGGTCTGCGGGCGCCACGCGCAGGAGAGTTCCATCGAGGTCTCGCGCGACGAAGGTTCGCCCGAACACGTCGTCGTGTGGGGGCTGCACGATGTCGACCGCCGAGATCGCGCCACCGGGCTGTTCCTCGACGGCCTTCGCCCGCCGGGCAGGTTGAGACAGACCTGGCTGGTGCCGGCTCCCGCGCTGGAGAGGTCCCGTGCGTGCCCGGACCACAGGGCGAGGCCCCGCTCGCAATCTCGAACTCAACGAACCGTGGACTCGTGAACTCCCCCTGCCTCAGGCCAGGGCTTCACCCATCCTGGGCAAGAAGCGGGAGGTCCACGTCCTGGGCGAGGCTGGATGCCCCGCGCAGCGAGCTCCCCTCTGGATCGGTTCGGGCCCCTGATCCGTACCGAACGACGGCAAATGCGGGCCTCACTGCGGATAATCGCAGCGAAGGTCGTTTGTGCCGTCGTTCGGTACACACACGGCGGATCGGAGGCGCGAGCCGATCGTGACCGAGCGGTTGATTCGCCGATCAATCAGGCAGGAGCAAAGACGCTCAGGCCCAGTGAGAGCGCCGAGTCGTTCAGCCGAGAGTCGTACGACACGATCCGGTCCACTCCGATTCGAATGGCGGCCGCGAGGTGCAGCGCGTCGAGGGAGCGCAGATGCGTGCCCGGGAGCACCCCCGCCTCCCGGAAGAGCGACGCCGGAACCTCGTACAACCCGACACCTTCGAGGAACTCCGTCACAAGTTCATGTGTCAGACCGTCTTCACGCTGCGCGGCGCGGCGCATCTCGGTTTCCAGCAGCCAGCACGCGACGAGATCAGGTTGCTCGCGATCGATACTCTGAGCCAGCGCTGCAGACTCGGGTTCCTCGACCACCAACTTCAAGGCAGCTGAGGTATCGAGGTACCAGACACTCAACGATCCCCTCGCTGATCTTCGAGCAGATCACCGGTCGCCGTGCCGATGCGCACACGGGCCTGTCCGGTGTAGACAGGGCGCTTCTTGGCTGGTCGGTCGCAGCGCAAGTCGGTCACCGTGCTTAGCGGGATGAGGCACGCGACCGGCACTCCTCGGCGGGTCACCGTGTAGACCTCGCCCTGCTCCACACCGCGGATGATCTCCGCGTTGTCGTTGCGCAGTTCGCGTTGGCTGATCACCTTCACCCTCCCAACGTAGCACTCTGTAGCACCTGGTGGTCACGGCGCCCCTGAGCGACCTTCACGCGTTTGAACGAGATGGAGTTGACCGTGGTGGGTCAGCGGGTCACCGAAAAGCGGCTTGGATTCGACACCAATGCACGGCTGCTCGAGACTGTCGTGCTCGTCTTCTAAAGTGGCAGCGAGATGGTGATACATGCGATGCCCGCTCGGAGGCAGTTCTGGGAACTTCTCCCCTGATCTGCCCAGGTAAGAGTCAGTTCGAGCACGTGCTCACGTCGCTGAGGCAGAGGAGCTTGCCGCTCGGATCCGCTAGGACCACGGAGGGCAGGCCAGTGCAGTCTTCAATACTTCTCGATAGCCGAGTCAGGCCTGCATCATGTCAACGAAGCGGGAGTAGTGACCTTGGAAGGCGACGGTGAGGTCTTTGGTCTGGCCGTTGCGGTGTTTGGCGACGATGAGATCGGCTTCGCCGGGGCGTTCGTCGCGGTTGTAGATCTCCTCACGGTGAACGAGGATCACCATGTCGGCGTCCTGTTCGAGAGAGCCTGATTCACGCAGGTCGCTGAGCAGGGGCTTCTTGTCGCCGCGCTGCTCGGAGCCACGGTTGAGCTGAGAGATCGCGATGACGGGAATCTCGAGTTCCTTCGCTAAGAGTTTGATCTGTCGAGAGAACTCCGACACTTCCAACTGGCGGGACTCGACCTTCTTGCCGCTCGTCATCAACTGTAGGTAGTCGATGATCACTAGCTTCAAGTCGTGACGCTGCTTCAGGCGCCGGGCCTTGGCGCGGATCTCCATCATCGTCAGGTTGGGCGAGTCGTCGATGAACATCGGCGCTGACTGGATGCGACCTGAGACCTTCGCCAGCCGGTCCCAGTCGTCCTCCGACACCTTGCCCGTGCGCAGGTGGTGCAGCTTCATCGTGCCCTCGGCGCTCAGGAGGCGGGTCATGATCTCCGAGGCGCTCATTTCCAACGAGAAGATCGCGGTCGTCTGCTTGTGCTTGATGGCTGCCGACCGGGCGAAGTCAAGGGCCAAGGTCGACTTACCGACGGCCGGCCGAGCGGCGATGATGATCATCTGCCCGGAATGAAGGCCGTTGGTGAGTTCGTCCAGTTCCGCGAAACCGGTCGGGACACCAGCCAATCGCCCGCCCCGGGATGCGATGGCTTCCAACTCGTTCCACGTCGGCTCGATGAGGTCCGCCAGCGGTTTGTAGTCCTCGCTCGTCTTGCCTTCGGAGACCTCATAGATCGTCTGCTGAGCCAGATCGACGATGTCTGCGACGTCGCCGGACGCCTCGTAGCCCAACTGCGCGATCTTGATCGAGGCCTCGACCAGCCGCCGCAGCACGGCCTTCTCGCGCACGATCTCGGCGTAGTACCCCGCGTTCGCCGCGATCGACACACTCGACAGCAATTCGTGGACGTACACATGCCCGCCGACGCGGCCAATCTCGCCACGCCGTACCAACTCCGCCGCAACCGTGATCGGATCGGCCGGTTCCCCCTTGCCGTACAGATCAGTGATCGCCGAGAAGATCGACTCGTGCGCGGGCCGGTAGAAGTCCGGTGGCCGGAGCACCTCGACGACGTTCGCGATTGCGTCCTTGCTCATCATCATGGCGCCCAGCACCGACTGCTCCGCTGCCATGTCTTGCGGCGGCGTGCGGTCGATCTGCGAGTATTCGCGCATCTCCAGCGCCATGAGTGAAACCCTCCTGCTCGCCGTTCCCCAGCGACGAACGCCACGGTAGGTGCCGCGACTGACACTTTTCGCGGTGCGATCGCGCACCGCCGAGAGGGACATTAGGGACCCGCCAGGCGACACGCCGAGACACATCCGAGAAGTTATCCACAGGCGATGTGAGTGGTCTGGGGATAGCGATGGTGGCCCAGTCTGAACGGATGCTGAAGGTGTGCTTCGACCCTGGGGACAGCCTGTGGAGAAGGTTGCGAAAGGCTCATAGAAACCGCGCTGACAAGGTACGCCGCACGTCGCCGGGGTGGGACCAAAGATTCCCAACTGTGCACAGGGGTGGGCCTTCACGACACGCCGAAGTGCCTGGACAAGAGCGCTTCTCAGCATGTAGTGGCGATCCGGAACGTGAGTTGTCCACACCAAAGAGCGTGACCGCTGGTTTCCCGCGAGTTGCGTGAGATTTCTGTCAGACGTGCCGGGAACACTCCTGACATCGGCCACGAGCCGGCCGGCACGGCTCACCTCGAACCAAGGCGGGAGACGATATGAAGCACACCTTGCAGTTATACCGCCGGGGGGTATTATGCAGACATGACGCATACTCCCCCGGGGTACTCCGATCACAAGGTCGCGCACCTCAACCGTCTCAAGCGGATCGAGGGACAAGTGCGCGGCATCGCGAGGATGGTCGAAGACGGCAAGTACTGCATCGACGTCCTCACGCAAGTCAGCGCGGCCAAGAAGGCGCTCGAATCGGTTGCCCTCCTGCTGCTCGACGAGCACCTCCAGCACTGCGTGCGACATGCTGCCGAGGCCGGTGGGGAGGAAGCCGACCTCAAGATCGCCGAAGCGTCCCAGGCCATTGCCCGACTGGTTCGCTCATGACCCGGCCGCGTCCCTGGCCGGCCGTACCGATGAGAGTCGGCCGTATCCCAGGGTTGAGGAGGAACGCGTGCCGCCCGGCGGGCTCCCCGACCGGACCGGCCCTGCAGCGGGCCCTCAAACCCCGAAGGCCCGCCTGATCCACCCGACTCCATTCAACAGAGCGAACATTCAGCAGAGCTGAACCAACCACAAGGAGAACCATGGAGAGCACCTACACCGTGACCGGTATGACCTGCGGCCACTGCGTCAATCACGTCACCGAGGAGATGAAGGCCGTGCCGGGCGTGAGCGACGTGCAGGTCACGCTCGCCGACGGCCGCATGGTCGTCACCTCCGACGCACCGCTCGACTTGTCCACCGTGACCGAGGCGGTCTCTGAGGCCGGGAACTACCAGGTCACCCCAGCCTGACCCCATCTCACCCACCCGAACGCGCGCCCGACAGCCCCGAGGCCGTACGTATCCCTCCCGAGGAAAACCATGTCAACCACCGAACTGAGAACCGACGATCGCCACTCGATCGACCTCGACGTCACGGGCATGACGTGCGCCTCCTGCGCGGCCAGGATCGAGAAAAGGCTCGGAAAGCTGCCGGGCGTGTCGGCCAGCGTGAACTACGCGACGAACAAGGCACTCGTCCTCGCCCCGACCGGGGTCACGGCCAGCGACCTCATCCAGGCGGTGGAGGCTGCGGGGTACGGCGCTTCCGTGCCCGAGCCTGACGCCCCCGAGCCGCCCGACCCGGCGATCGCGCTCAAGCGCCGGGTGATCATCTCGGCGGCGCTGTCGGTGCCCGTGATCCTGATGGCGATGATTCCGGTGATCCAATTCCCGGGTTGGCAATGGGTGTCGCTGGCCCTGGCGACGCCGGTCATCACCTGGGCCGCCTGGCCGTTCCATCGATCCGCGGCGGTCAACCTCCGGCACGGCGCGGCGACGATGGACACGCTGGTGTCGATGGGTACGACGGCGGCCTACCTCTGGTCGATTTACGCCTTGCTCTTCGGGGGCGCCGGCGAAATCGGCATGAAGCATCCGTTCGAGTTCACCCTCAGGCACGGGCACGGCCCGGCGGCCATCTACTTCGAAGCCGCGGTCGGCATCATCACGTTCATCCTGTTGGGCCGGTGGTTCGAGGCCAGGTCACGCCGAGAGGCGGGATCGGCGATCCGAGCCCTGCTGGAAGCGGGAGCCAAGGAAGCCACGATCCTCGTGGCCGGCGCCGAGCGGCGCGTGCCGGTCGACACCATCGCGGTGGGCGACGTCTTCGTCGTGCGGCCAGGCGAGAAAGTCGCTACCGACGGCGAGGTGATCGACGGCACGTCGGCGATCGATGCCTCGCTGGTCACGGGAGAGTCGGTGCCGGTCGAGGTCGAACCAGGAGCGGCGGTGGTCGGCGGCACCGTGAACACGACCGGACGTCTGCTCGTACGGGCAACTCGCGTCGGCGCAGACACCCAGTTGGCCCAGATGGCCCGGCTCGTCGAACAGGCACAAACCGGCAAGGCACCCGTGCAGCGCCTGGCCGACCGGATCAGCGGGGTATTCGTACCGATCGTGATCGGGCTGGCGATCGGCACGTTGGTGGTCTGGCTGCTCCTCGGATCCGGCCTCAACTTCGCACTGACTGCGGCCGTCGCAGTCCTCATCATCGCGTGCCCCTGCGCACTCGGCTTGGCGACCCCGACAGCCCTGCTGGTCGGCAGCGGCCGCGGTGCTCAGCTGGGCATCGTGATCAGCGGCCCTGAGGCGTTGGAATCGACTCGTCGTGTCGACACGATCGTGCTGGACAAGACCGGCACGCTCACCACAGGCACGATGACGGTCGCCGAGGTGGTCGCGCTGCCGGGAGTCGACGTCGAACGGCTTCGGCGCCTGGTTGCAGCCGCCGAATCAGGCTCCGAACACCCGATCGGGCGCGCCATCACCGCATCCGTCAGCGGACCACTCCCCGCATCGAGCGACTTCTCCGCCGTCCCAGGCCGCGGCGTCACCGCGGTCGTCGACGGCCACACGGTGCTGGCCGGCAATCTTCGTTTCCTCGACGACTCACGGATCGCGGTTCCGGACGACCTGCGTACGGCAATTACTGCGGCCGCGGCCCAGGGCCGGTCCACGGTCGTGGTTGCCTGGGACGGTCAGGTCCGAGGTTTCGTCGCAGTGGCCGACGCAGCCAAACCCACGGCCGCTCGGGCGATCGAGGCGTACCACGACCTCGGGCTGCGCACCGTCCTGCTGTCCGGCGACTCCCACGCGGCCGCCCGCCACGTCGCCTCCGAACTCGGAATCGACGACGTGCTCGCCGAAGTGTCGCCGGCCGACAAGGTGTCCGCCGTCAGGTCGCTGCAGTCCGACGGCCAGGTCGTCGCGATGGTCGGTGACGGCGTCAACGACGCCGCTGCTCTGGCCCAGGCTGATCTTGGGATCGCGATGGGTTCAGGAACGGACGCCGCGATCGCCGCCTCCGACCTCACCCTCATGAACTCCGACCCGGTGTCCGCGGCCGATGCCATCCGTCTGTCCCGAGCCACGCTGCGGACGATCAAGATGAACCTCTTCTGGGCCTTTGCCTACAACGTCGCCGCGCTCCCGATCGCAGCTCTTGGCCTGCTCAACCCTATGGTGGCCGGCGCCGCCATGGCGTTCAGCTCCGTCTTCGTGGTGTCCAATTCGCTGCGGTTGCGCAGGTTCTCGCCTCTTGATTGAGGCAACCTCGCACCCGCAAGCCTGAACGGACCCTGCACCCCAGACCGAGGGCCTGCTTGTACACCCCCCCGCGAGTGAACGGCGAGACCCCGGAGGCTGAGGGCTGCACCCCAGACCGAGGGCCTGCTTGTACACCCAGGCGGGGTTGAGATGCCGTACGCCACGAACTCCTGAGAGAAGTTCTCAGGATCTTTTGTGGAATCTCTTAGGACGAGCTATCCTGCTGCGGTCGCACCCGTGAACCGATAGGAACCACATGCGCAAGATGATTCCCGCCGTCGCGGCGGCCGCCGTCCTCGTGGGCTCGGCTGGCGCGTACGGCATCACCGAGGCACTCGCCTCCGACGTGGTGCTGAGCGTGGACGGACAGCAGTCGAATGTCCGCACCGGCCCTGGCACCGTCGGCGACGTTCTCGCCAAGCAGGGCATCAGCATCACAGAACACGACGCCGTCGCCCCCTCGGTGACCACCCGCGTCACGAACGGCACCGAGATCTCCGTACGGTACGGCCGTCCCGTTACTGTCACCCTCGACGGCCAGCCCACCACCCAGTGGATCACCGCCACCACCGTCGACGAGGCCCTCGCCCAGTTTGGTCTCCGCGGAGAGTTGCAGGTCAACACCTCGCGCAGCACCACGATCGGGCGCGACGGTATCCAACTCGACGTGTCATCCCCCCGCAACGTCACGATCACCGTCGACGGAAAGACCAACCCGGTCAAGGCGATCGGCACCGTCACCGACGCCCTGCGCGCCGCCGGCATCGTGCTCGGCACTCGTGACAACGTCACGCCTGCGATGGAGACGTCGCTGACCGACGGCACCGCCATCACGGTGCAGCGCGTCGAACTTCGCGCGGTCGTGAAGGAAGTGCCCGTGCCGTTCGACAAGCAGAAGAAGGACGACAACACTCTTGCGAAGGGCACGACCAAGGTCACGCAGAAGGGCGTGGACGGCACCTCGACCGAGACGTGGACTCAGGAAGTCCGCGACGGCCAGGTCGTCAACGAGACCCGCACGTCGTCGGTTCTGACCAAGCAGGCCCAGTCCGAGATCACGTCTGTCGGCACGAAGACCACCTCGACGACCTCCTCCTCGACGTCGTCCTCGAGCAACCTCACTCCGGCTACGGGGAACACCTGCCAGGCGTCGAACTACGGCGAAGGCCAGATGACCGCCAATGGGGAGGTCTTCAACCCCAGCGCGCTCACCGCGGCCCACAAGACGCTGCCGTTCAACACGATGGTCAAGGTCACCAACGCGGCCAACGGCAAGTCCGTCATCGTGCGGATCAACGACCGCGGCCCGTACGTCTCCGGCCGCTGCCTCGACCTGTCGATCGCGGCATTCTCCTCGATCGCCTCGCTCAGCTCCGGCGTCATCACAGTGAACTGGGAAGTCGTCTGATCGTCACTTGTTACCGCGGGGGCGGGTCCGTCACGGACCCGCCCCCGCGTGCTTTTGCCGGCCGGCATCCGGGCCTGGGCGCGAGACGCTGGTTCCGTGGGTGACCGCCAACGCCGGTTAGGGTGGCGAGGTGACCCCCGATCGGCCGCTGACCGTGGCACAGTTCACCGACAACTACGGCCCTGGCCGCAGCGGCATCCTGTACGCGGTCCAGCAGATCGAGGGGACGCTCCTCGACGGCGGCCACCGCGTCATCGTGGTCGCCCCGTCGGCCACCGGTCCGAACCCGCACCGGGGGAGGCCAGGGCGTACCGAAGTTCGTCTTCCCAGCATCAGGGTGCCCAGCGTCCCCGCCCGATTGGCCAGCGGTCGCCATGCCGATGCCTTGATGGCTCGGGTGGCCGCTCTCGAACCGGACGTCATCCACGTGCACGGGCTCGGACTGGTCGGTCTCATGGGCGTCGCTCTGGCTCGACGAACCGGAATCCCGCTCGTCGTCACCTGGCATACCGACTGGGACGCCTACACCGCGCACTATTCCGCCCTCGCCCCCATGGCCGCAGCGGCGTACCGACTCTGGCGCGTCCGGGCCGGCGGAAACGCCCTCGACATCGGCCAGGCGAGCCGGAGCAGCGCGGCGGCCCGTCGGGCTGGGCGATCTCTCGCTTCAGCGGAACTGCTCGGTGCGAGTACGGCGATGCTGACCGCCGCCGACGTGGTTACCACACCGTCACCCAAGACCGCCGCCCGCGTGACGAAGTGGGCCCCGTCGTGTGACGTCCGCTCGATCCCGAACGGGGTCGATCGCCTGCCCGAGACGGGTCCGAGCATTGCGCGATTCCGGGGAACGCGATTCCTCTACGCCGGACGCATCTCCCCGGAGAAGGGCATCGGACTGCTCGTCGACGCCTTCAAGATCGTCCGCTCCCTGGCAGCAGACACCGAACTGATGCTGGTCGGCGACTGGAAGAAGATTCCGGCGATGAGGCCGAAGCTCCTGCGGGCACGTCGTCACGGGGTCAGGCTCGTCGGCGAAGTCGATCGGAGCAGGATCGGGGCGTACTACGCCTCTGCCGACGCCTTCGTCTTTCCGTCGATGACGGACACCCAGGCGCTCGTGCTCCACGAAGCGGCACATGCCGGCTTGCCGCTCATCGTCTGCGACCCGGAGTTGCGCCTCGTGCTGGAAGACGGCGTCAACGGAGAGTTCGCGTGGCCCGACGCCGACGCGCTCGCCGGGGCAATGCTGCGCATGATCGATCTCTGCAAAGACCCAGCCGCCCGCGAACGCGCCAGCCGCCGCGGTCGCGAGTTGGCCGGTCAATACACCGTGGCCGGACAGAACGCCGCCATTGTCGCCGTCTACGCCGAAGTTGCCGGACACCCTCGCCACGAGCCCGTCTCCCGTACCCCCGGACTCCTCAGCCGTACCTGGACCCGTTTCAGAAGTCTCACGCACTGAATACGTCGATATCGAGAATTCCTTCTGGACAACATTCCCTGCGCATCGAAGAACGCCGGATCTCCCTGCCGAAACATCACGAGGCTGCCTGCCATCTCTGTGACCCCGAACGGTGTTACCGTCTGACCGCTCGACAAGGCCATTCGGCCAGGGGGATCCAGAGCACATTTCCTTTGGGGGGAAAATTATGTCATCAATCAAGCGTCCGCTGATTACGCTGGCACTCGTCGCCGCCGCAGCAGTGGGTGGCGTTGCCACAGCCCACGCAGTCGACGGGGAAGCGAACCACTACGGAACGCTCTACGTGCTGTGCCAGAAGGTGGGACACGAACCGGGTTGGGAAATCGTCGTCAGCCAGAACAACGACGCGCCGAACAAGAACCGGTTCCTGCTGGCCACGACGGACGGCATCTCCGTTCAGGATGCACGGGCGAAGTACGACGCGTCGCAGTGCGCCGCACCGGGTTCACGCTGACCTACGGTGCCTGCTCGGGTCCATTCGGGCCCGAGCATGCCCGCGGTCGGCTCGTTCAATGTCGGCGACCACTACTCGCGGAATTGGCCACGCATGATCACTTATCCGACCACTGATCTTCCACGCATCGATCAACCGAAAAAGGATGTCCTCGCCCTGTGCTGTGACATCTTTCTCGGCATTGCCCTCGGCGCCCTGCCTTTGACCTTTGCGCCGGGTCACCTCGCAAGTCCCTGGACGGAACCGAAATTCTATGTCATGGTCGGCGCCTTAGCGGGTGCGGGTACGGCTGCCCTCGCGTGCGGCAATTCGTCATTGATCGGACGAATCCGAGCCCACCGATGGGCCGTTGCCGCGGCTGCCCTGTTCGCTGTCGGATCGGCAGGGGCTACCTTCGCGTCGCAGAATCGGGCGCTGAGCCTCGGCCACGGTGACGATGCCCTGGTCGCACTCGCCTTCCGGTCCGTCGTCCTACTCGTGGCCGTGGTCAGCGGCGGCCCTCGGCGCCGTCTGCTCAGGGTCGTCGTGGCGGCTCATTGCCTGATCGCCGGGTTCGCCGTGCTCCAATACGTCGGGCTCGATCCGTGGCCCGTGTACGAGCACACGCAGGTCGCCACCCGCAGAACGCTGGCCACGATCGGCAACCCGAACCAGGTAGCCACCTCCCTGGTCGTCGTGTTCGTCGGCGTGGTTACGGACGAAGCGAGCCGCCTCAAGACCGGACGTCCCAGGATCGCAGCCTTAGCCGCCTGCGTCGTCCTGGGTGCTGGAGTCCTCGCGACCGACTCGCGAGCTGCCCTCCTGGCCGTAGCATGCTCCCTGGTCGTGGTGGGTTGCGTCGGGCTCCGTGGACACCACGGGCTGAGCCGCCGCGTGGCGGCCGTCATCGCGTCGGGCCTCGCCGTCACCGTGATCGGAGTCGTTCTCAGTTCCCGGACTCGTGACGAACTGCGTTCGCTCTTCGAGTCAGGATCCGTCAGCGACATCGGCTCGAGTCGCCTCTTGATCTGGCAGCGCAGTCTGCAGTTGGTCCAGGAACATTGGGGTTTCGGCACCGGCCCCGGCACCTTCTCCGAGGCGTACAGCCGCTTCGGCCCCGACCCGGCGGGCCCAGCCCTCGCGGCTCACAACGAGGTGTTGCAGTTGCTGGTGATCTGCGGCGTCCTGCCCGCCGCCTGCTACATCGCCCTCGCCGTTGCCGCGATCCGCATCGCCGTCCAGGGCCACTGTGCCCAGGCCGCCTACCTGCCCCTCCTCGCGGTCGTCGTGTGCTACGTCGTCAAGACGATGTTCAACGCAGCCGCCATCTCCGACGCGCCTCTGATGTGGGCGGCGATGGGCTGGATCTTCGCCATGCACCAGCGCGGAGATCAACCTGCGAGCACCAGGTCCAGCGAGCCCTGAGTCCGTGTGCACGACGACACGGGGCCCATCGTGCCGGAGCGTGCACGAACGACGGCAGAAACGGGCCTCACTGCGATTATTCACAGTGAGGCCCGTTTCTGCCGTCGTTCGTGCCACCTTGGTCGACGAACCCCTACCGATGGATCCCGACGAACGACCCGTACGTGGCTTTCGCACGTTCGAGCGCAGCCACATAACCAGCCCGCTCGTAGCTGTCGGCATCCACGTCGAGGGGAACCGCGAGAAGCCCCCGGAACTCGTCGACCGAGCCGTACCCCTTGCGCTGCATCCACTGCTCGAGGCCCTTCAGCAGAGACTTCGCGTGCTGCGGGCCGTGCCGGACCAGACTCGACGTCGTCATCGCGACGTCGGCCCCGGCCAACAAGTACCGGACGACGTCGTCGCTCGACTCGACACCCGACGTACCGGCCAGGCTCGCCCGTACCCTCCCGCGCAGCGAGGCGATCCACGTCCTCGGGAGCCGCCCGTCGAACGGGTTCGACAACGCCACACCCGGCACCATCTCCAGCGTCTCGATGTCGATCTCCGGCTGGAAGAACCGGTTGAACAACACCAGACCGTCGGCGCCGTGCTTGTCGAGCTGAACGGCCATGTCACCGAAGGAGGAGAAGTACGGCGCGAGCTTGACCGCCACGGGGATCGACACCGCGTCCTTCACCCCGACGAGAATCTCCAAGTGCAGGTTCTCGACCTCGTCCGACGGAATCCGTACGTCCCCAGGCACGTAGTAGATGTTCAACTCCAGCGCCGCCGCGCCTGCGTCCTGCATCTTCTTGGCGAAGGAGATCCAGCCACCGATCGTCGATCCGTTGAGGCTGCCGATCACCGGTACGTCCACCGCCTTGACCGCGGCCTCCAGATGTTTCAGGTACGCCGACGAGATCGCGTCCGACCCGGGCGCCCGTACGGGCACCGAGGGGAAGTACGACAAGGCTTCGGCGTACGAGTCTTCCGCAGCTTCCTCCAACGCCACCGTCTTCGCCTGCTCGGCGCGAATCTGTTCCTCCATGAGCGAGTACATGACGATCGCGCCAACACCCGCTCCGGCTAGGGATTTCACCCCGTCGACCGACTGCTGGAGTGGCCCGGCCGAAGCCACGAGCGGGTTGCGTAACGGCAGCCCCAGGTAAGTGGTCTGCAGGTTCATGGACGTTGTGCCTTCCTCAGTCTCGGGCGTCGGATTCGAACTGGGCGGCACTTCGGGTCGCCATCTCCTCGTACGTACTCCACCGCTGGTCCACCGTGTGCTGGGCCAGCTCGAGCATGCGTTCGGCCTCGGCCGGGTCGGCCTGTGCCAGCATCTTGTAACGCAGTTCGCGGTAGACGTAATCCTTCAGCTGCAATCTCGGCCGCGGCGAGTCGAGCAGGAACGGGTTCCCGCCCTGTGCCTTGACGACCGGGTTGTAGCGCAGGAGCGGCCAATGTCCGGAGTTCACCGCTCGGTATTGCTGGTTCAAGCCCTGCCGCATGTCGATGCCGTGGGCGATGCAGTGGCTGTAGGCGATGATGAGGCTCGGACCGTTGTATGCCTCTGCCTCCCGGAAGGCCTTCAGGGTCTGCTGCGAATCGGCGCCCATCGCCACCCGAGCCACGTACACGCTGCCGTACGAGATCGCCTGCAGCGCCAGGTCCTTCTTGTTCGTCACTTTCCCGGCCGCCGCGAACTTCGCCACCGCCCCGAGTGGGGTCGACTTCGAGGCCTGCCCGCCGGTGTTCGAGTAGACCTCGGTGTCCATGACCAGGATGTTGACGTTGCGGCCGGAGGCGAGCACGTGGTCGACCCCACCGGAACCAATGTCGTACGCCCACCCGTCGCCGCCGACGATCCATACCGACCGCCGCAGCAGGTGATCGGCGACCGACGCGAGGTCCTTCACCTTGCGACGGAGGTCGACGTCGTCGGTTTCGGCCAGGTCCACGAGCTGGGCCTTGAGCGCCGACACCCGCTCCTGCTGCTGGGCCAGATCCGACTCGTATTCCTGCGACGCCCCCAGGATCGCCTCCACCTGCTCGGGCCCGATCACGTCGGCCAGTTCGGCGAGCCGCTTCTTGGCCAGCGCCATGTGGAGGTCGGCGGCCAGCCGCAACCCGAGCCCGAATTCGGCGTTGTCCTCGAACAGCGAGTTCGACCAGGCCGGACCGCGACCCTGGGCGTTCTTGGCCCACGGAGTGGTGGGCAGGTTGCCGCCGTAGATCGACGAGCACCCGGTTGCGTTCGCGATCGTCGCCCGGTCACCGAAGAGCTGGCTCAGCAGTTTCAGGTACGGCGTTTCCCCGCACCCCGAGCACGCACCCGAAAACTCGAACAGGGGTTCGAGGAATTGGGTTCCACGCACGGTGCCGAAGTCGATCCGCGATCGGTCGTTGAGCGGCAGCGATTCGAAGAACGCGACGTTGGCGCGCGCGTCGGTACGATCGGTCAGCGGGGTCAGGTTGATCGCCTTGCGACCCGGCTGCCGCAACGGCTTGACCGGACAGGCCTCCACGCACAGCCCACAGCCGGTGCAGTCCTCCGCGTACACCTGCAACGTGTACGCCCCCTCCGGCACTCCCGCGGCGTTGAGCGGCGCCCAACGGAAGCTGTCCGGCGCGTTCTCCAGAGCCGAGGTCGGGTAGTACTTCGCTCTCAACACCGCGTGCGGACACACGAACGCGCAGTTGCCGCATTGGATGCACGCCGTGTGGTCCCATTCGGCCACGATGTCGCTGATGTTGCGCTTCTCGTACTGCGTGGTGCCCGAGGGGTACGACCCGTCCACCGGCAGCGCCGACACCGGCAGGTCGTCGCCCCTGCCGATCAGCATCTTCGCGGTGACGTCGCGCACGAACTCCGGCGCGTGGCCGGGTACGGGCGGCAGCAGGTCGACCTCCCCGACCACCTGGGTCGGCACCGCCACCTGGTGCAGGTGCTCGACCGACGCGTCCACGGCCGCATGGTTCTTGGCCACGATCTCGGCCGACTTGCGCAGGTACGTCTTCGTGATCGCCTTTTTCACCGCCTCGATCGCCACTTGCCGGGGCAGCACTCCGGAGATGGCGAAGAAGCAGGTCTGCAGCACGGTGTTCGTCCGCCTGCCGAGCCCGGCCGAGCGGGCCACTTCGTTGGCGTCGATCACGTACAGGTCGATCGCCAGGTCGATGATCTTCTGCTGCATCGACACCGGCAGGTGGCCGAACACGTCGTTTGGGGGGTACGACGAGTTCACCAGCAGGGTCGTACCCCTCCGTGCGAACTCCAGCACGTCGACCCGCTCCAGGATCGACCAGTGGTGGCAGCCGATGAACCCGGCCTGGTTCACCAGGTACGGCGCCGTGATCGGCGACGGGCCAAACCGCAGGTGGCTCACGGTGCGCGAGCCCGACTTCTTCGAGTCGTACACGAAATAGCCCTGCGCGTAGAACGGCGTCGCTGCGTCACCGGCGTCGTGGTCGTCAGTCTGCACCGGGGTCGACCCGAGGATCTTGATCGTGTTCTTGTTCGCGCCGACCGTGCCGTCGGATCCGAGGCCGTAGAACACCGCCCGCAGGGTGCTGGGGTCTTCGAGGTCGAGGCTCGGGTCGTACGTGATGCTCGTGAGCGACACATCGTCGGTGATGCCGACGGTGAACCGCGGCCGGGGATGTGAGGAGGAGAGTTCGTCGAAGATCCCCACCACCATGGCCGGGGTGAATTCCTTGCTGGACAAGCCGTACCGACCGCCGACGACCGTCGGCATCGAGGAACGGGCACCCGAGGCGTACGCCTCCCCCAGTGACGCGACGACGTCCAGGTAGAGCGGCTCGCCACCGGAGCCCGGCTCCTTCGTGCGATCGAGGACCGCGATCCGGGTGGCCGTGCCGGGGATCGCGGCCAAGACGTCGGCGACCGGCCAGGGCCGGTACAGGTGGATGGAGACCACGCCGACCTTGCGCCCCTGCTCGGTGAGGTGGGCGACCGCCTGCTGCACGCTCTGGGTGCCCGATCCCATGACCACGACCACGTCGGTGGCCTCGGGATCGCCGTCGTAGGTGACGATCTCGTACGACCGCCCGGTCAACTCGGCGAACCGGCGCATCGCGTCCTTGACGATGCCGGGCGTCGCCGCATAGAACGGGTTGACCGTCTCGCGGGACTGGAAGTAGGTGTCGGGGTTCTGGGCAGTCCCGCGGATGTAGGGGTGCTCGGGCGACAGTGCACGATTTCTGTGTGCTTGCACGAGGTTTTCGGGTACGAAGCTGCGCAGGTCGTCGTCGCTGAGCCGGAACAGGGTGTTCAGTTCGTGGCTGGTGCGGAAACCGTCGAAGAAGTGGAGGAATGGAATCCGGGCCTCGAGCGTCGCCAACTGGGCGATCGCCGCCATGTCGTGCGCCTCCTGGACCGAATTGGAGGCCAGCAGCGCAAACCCGGTTTGCCGCACCGCCATGACGTCCTGATGGTCCCCGAAGATCGACAACCCCTGGGTTGCGAGCGAGCGCGCCGCGACGTGGAAGACCGTGCTGGTCAGTTCGCCGGCGATCTTGTACATGTTCGGAATCATCAACAACAGCCCTTGTGAGGCCGTGAACGTCGTCGACAGTGCGCCGCCTTGGAGTGCGCCGTGCATGGCACCGGCGGCACCAGCCTCCGACTGCATCTCGATGACGGTAGGCACCGTGCCCCAGACGTTGGCGAGGTCGTGGGCGCTCCATTCGTCAGCCAGTTCGGCCATCGTCGAACTCGGAGTGATCGGGTAGATCGAACACAGCTCGTTGAGCCGGTAGGCGACCGAGGCCGCGGCCTCATTGCCGTCGACGATGACGCGCTCAGGTGTGTACGGGCTCATCTCATCGCTCCGGAATCATCTCGATGGCGTGCACGGGACACTGCTCGAAGCACGTCGCACAGCCGGTGCATTTCTCGTAGTCGTACCGATATCTGAAGCCTTTGCCGAGCTTGATGATCGCGTCTTCGGGGCAGCTGCCGAGGCACCCGTCGCATTCGATGCAATTGCCGCAACTGAGGCAGCGAGAGGCTTCGAAGTGGGCCTCTTCGGCTTTCAACCCCTCCACGATCTCGGCAAACCCGACCCGCTGCTCGACGGCGAGCTCCGGCTCCATGCGGCGCGCATGCTCACCGAAGTACCACAGGTTGAGCATGTCGAGCGTGGCGACCTCGCGCTTCACGCGCGCCGGAGGCTGCTGGCTGAACAACCACGCCTCGATCATCCGCGCGGCGCGTTTGCCGTGACCGACGCCGATGGTGACGGTGCGTTCACTGGGTACGACGTCGCCGCCGGCGAAGATCCCGGGCACGTCGGTCATCAGGGTGGTCGGGTCGACGGTCACCACGTCGTCCTGGAACGACATTCCGGGGATCGACTTGAGGAAGTTGGAGTCGGATTCCTGGCCGAGCGCCAGAATGACGGTGTCAGCCTCCATCGTCTCGAAGCGACCGGTGCCGACGGCTTTGCCGTTGTCGTCCAGTTCCATGATTTCGACGGTCATGGCGTCGCCGGAGAGGGCTGAGATGGTGCGCAGCCAGTTCATCTGCACGCCCTCCCGCATGGCTTCTTCCTTCTCGAACTCGTGGGCGGGCATCTGTGCCTCGCCGCGCCGGTAGACGACGATCGACTCTTCGGCGCCGAGGCGGCGCGCAACCCGGGCGGCGTCCATCGCGGTGTTTCCGCCGCCGTACACCGCCACTCTCCGGCCGATCACCGGCCGGTCGCCCGAGGCCACGTCCTTGAGGAAGCTCACGGCGTCGACGATCTTGCTGGCGTCCATGCTCGGAATGTCGACCCGCTTGCTCAAGTGAGCTCCGATCGCCACGAATACCGCGTCGAACTCGCCGTCCTTCTGCTCCTGTAACAGGTCGGTCACCTTGTGTTCGAGGGTGATCGTGACGCCCATCTTCTCGATCCGGGCGATCTCGCCGTCGAGCACGTCGCGGGGCAAGCGGTATTCGGGGATGCCGTACCTCATCATCCCGCCCGGCTTGTCCCCGGCATCACGGATCTCGACCGTGTGGCCGAGTCGGGCCAGGTGGTAGGCCGCGGACAGCCCGGAAGGCCCGGCGCCGATGATCAGCACCTTGAACCCGGTCGGATGGTCGGGTCGTTCGAACTGCCAACCCTCCTCCAGGGCGAGGTCACCGAGGTACCGCTCCACCCCGTGGATCGAGATCGGCGAATCCAGGTCGGCGCGGTTGCAGGCCGATTCGCAGGGGTGGTAGCAGACACGCCCGTGCACCGCCGGGAACGGGTTGTCCTGCACGAGTTGCCGCCAGGCGAGCTCGGCTTGGTTGGCCTTGACCAGCCGGAGCCACTCTTGGATGTTCTCTCCCGCCGGGCACGCGTTGTTGCAGGGCGGCAGAAGGTCTACGTACACCGGCATGCGAGAACGAACCGGCCCCACTCGCCCCACGCCTTGGGCGAGATCAGGAAGGTTGGTGATATCGCGATGGTCAGCCACGGCGCTGCTCCGTCCCGGTCAAACGGTCAAGTACCGGCCCAGGCTATTGCAGCCCTTCTGCCGGCGGGCACGCGGGTGATGTTCTGTGGCGGGCAGTGCCGTACCACACCTTGAGGTACGGCAACCTCCACCCCCCTGCGTGTCACCGATGGCTGGGTGCTTAGCCTGGCGAAGTGACCAGTGACGATCGTGAGGTTCCGGGCGCGGAACTCTTCGAGCCGCTGGCCGACCGCGCGGTTCGTCTGGCGATGGAACGAGGTGAATTCTCGTCCCTGCCCGGGGAGGGCCGACCGCTGCCGGAGTCGTGGTACGCCGATCGAGACCCCGATTGGTGGCTGCGGCGCAAGCTGGCCACCGAGGACGTACGGGCGATTCTGCCGCCGGCCTTGCTCGTGCGTCGCGAGAGGGAGAACATCCTAGACACCTTGGCCGACGTCGCCAGCGAGGATCAGGCGAGGGCCGTCATCGAGGGGGTCAACGAGCGAATCGTGGCGTCGAACGTACGGCGAGACCCGGGCCCCGTCGTCCTGACCAAGAAGCTCGACGTCGAACAGACCCTTCAGGCCTGGCGGGCGCGCCGCGGCTGATCATCTCCGACGGCGGTTTCGTTCCGGCGACAGCTCTGAGGCGGCACGAACGACGGCTCAATCGCGCCTCGCTGCGATTATTCGCAGCGAAGGCTGATTTTGCCGTCGTTCGTGCCACATGGTCCGGCGGAGAACGCCTCCCGATACCGGGCGGCGACGACGGGTTACTGCTTCAACGCCGTGTCGAGACGCTCCAGCTTCGCGTCGAGTTCCCCGGTCCGGTCACCGAAGATGTCTGCCTTGAGCACGAGGCCGACGCGTGGTCCGTACGTGGAAACCGCATCGACCGCTGCCTTCACCACCGCCATGCACTCGTCCCACGACCCCTCGATCGTCGTGAACATCGCATCGGTGCGGTTGGGCAGGCCGGAGTCGCGCACGACTTTGACCGCCGCCGCCACCGCGTCGTGAACATGACCCGAAGGGGTACCGCCTGAACTGACTGAGAACGCCACCAACATGGGTCCATCTTGACTCAGTCCTGTGGCTACCCTGCGGTCATGTCCGCTGTCGTTCCACCAGTCACCCGGATGCTCGTGGAGTCGGCGACCGGCACCCCGTACTCCGTGGCGCCCACGTCTCGCGGCTTCCGAGTCCTCGTCGACCTGGATGCCGACGAGTGGACCACCGAGACCGCCGACAGCACGGGCCGAGCACAGAGCGAGCAACGGCTCGACTGCACCATCGACGAAAGGCGCAAGCAGATCGGTGTGACGCTCGTGTTCGAGCAGAACACCACGGCCAGGTCAAGCTGGAGTCGGAGCCGGTCCACCAACGTCACCTACCAGACGAAGCCCGAATCGACCGGTCCGATGGCCGTGGCCCGTCAATGGCTGGCATCCATGGTCGAGCCGCTCGGCTACACCCTCGTGAGGCCGCGGTGGCCCGAGCGGTTGGCGTTCGCCATCGCCGCGTTCGTCATCCTGATCGTTCTCGTGGTCGTGTGGCTCGCGTTCTGACTGGAACCGCGGTCGTCGCGTGAAACGCTGAACCCGGAGCCTCAGAGTCGTACCACCACGTCGCTCCGATCGATCACGGCTTGGTCGTGGGTGACGACGAGAATGGGCCGTTCCCCCTTGCCCGACCAGATATCCGCCACGAGCGCCTCGGCCGTCTCGCGATCGAGGTGCTCGGTGGGTTCGTCCAGCACCAGCAGGTCGAAGTCGCCGACCAGCAGCCGCGCCAGCGCCAGCCGCCGCGCTTCGCCGCCCGACAGGGTGGCTCCCATTTCGCCGACGACGCGGGCGGGATCGAGGTCGAGACCGGCAGCGGCCAGCGCCGAGTCGACCTGCTCGTCGGTCGCGTCCTTGTTGCCGATCCGCACGTTCTCGGCGATCGAAGTGGCGAAGATGTGCGCGTCCTGCGCGAGATAGCCGATCCGGCCGCGAGTCGAGAGAGATCCCGACACCGCATGGATCAACCCCAGCACGGTCGCCGCGAGGGTCGTCTTGCCGATCCCGGACGGCCCGGTGACCGCGATCGCGCGCCCTCGCCGTACCTCGAAATCGATCCCCGAAGCGACCACCCCGTGCCCAGGCCACCCGATCGACAGCCCTGCGGCGGTGACGCTCGGGTCGTGATCGGGTGCACCCAGCTCCACGTCGCCCCGTCCAACCGGGGGCGCCTCCAGCACGGCCACGACCCGATCGAGGGCAGCTCTGGCTCGCGTCAAAGTCTGGGCCGCCTGAGCCAGCCCGCCGAGCACTTCGTGCAGGGCGAGCGGTGTCAGCACGAGGACGGCGAGTAGTCGTGGCCCCATGGACCCGTCGGCGACCGCCTGCCCACCGATCCAGAGGGCTGCGAGTACGGCTCCTCCTGCGGCGAGCACTTGGGCACCGGCAGCCACCGCCCGTACCCACGTGGCTTTCCGTTCCACGGCCCGCAGATCCAGGTCCGCCTCGACGACCCGATCGACGGCAGCCACGTCTGCGTCGAACGCGACCAGGTCGGGAGCGAGACGGGCCGTCTCTCGCACCCGATCGGCCAGGACACCGCGCAGAGGTACGGCCGCCTCGTCAGCCCGGCGTGACGCCCGCTGAGCCCAGATCGGCAGCACCAACCCGGCGAGAATCGCCGATCCCAACAGGACCAGGGCATTCGCAACCGAGAACCGGGCCAGCATCGCCGTCGTACCCGCCATGACCACGACCGCGGCCGCGAACGGCAGCACGACCCTCACGACGATGTCGGTGATCGCCTCGACGTCGGCGACGACGCGCGTCAGGAGGTCGCCTTTACGCCGACCGAGCAGCGTCGTACGTGCCAGCGCCCCGTACGTCCGCAGCCTCAGGGCCGACTGCATCCGCAACGCGAGGTCGTGCCCGACGAGCCGTTCGACGTACCGGAACACCCCCCGCGAGATGCCGAACGCACGCACACCGACGGCCGCGACGCTCAACTCGAGGAACGGTGGATGCTGCGACGCCTTGGAGATCAGCCAGGCCGAGACGCCCATCAAGGCCACCGACGACGCACTGGCGGCGGCGGCCAGCAGCACTGACAGAGCGAGCCGACGCCACCCCTGCGGCACGTCGCGGATCAGCGACCTCACGAGCGAAACCACGTCATTCACGGGCCACCGCCGGTTCGAGGGTCACGACCCGGTCCACTGCCTGCAACACCGCGGGGCGGTGCGACACCACCAGGACGGCCGCCCCGCTGGTTCGAACCGCCTGCAGCACGGAGGCCTCGGCATCGGCGTCCAGGCCGGCCGTCGGTTCGTCGAGCAGCAATACCGACGCCCCGGAGTCGATCCGCAGCAGTGCGCGGGCCACCCCGATCCGTCGGCGCTCCCCGGCGCTGAGTCCTTCGCCGTCGTCAGTGACGGCCCGGGTCAGCGCCAAGTCGGGCGCGCCGGCGCGCCGGAGCGCGTCGGCGACGGTCGCGTCGTCGGCGGTGGGGGTGGCCAGCCGTACATTGTCGGCCACCGTCGCGGCGAGCAGCCCCGGGGTCTGAGGGACGTACGCCAGTTGCCTGCGCCACGCGCGTCCGGCGTAGTCGGCCTGCGAGACCCCGCCCATGCTCACGTGCCCGGAGGTCGGCCGTACGTAACCCAGCAGCACTGACAGCAACGTCGTCTTGCCGGTGCCGCTCGGCCCTGCCACGCCGACCACCTCACCCGGCGCCAGGGTCAGCGACACCCCCTCCAACACTGGTGTTCCGTCGACATAGGAGTGGGAGACGTCGACGAGCTCGATCACTCCGGCCGGTACGTCGTTCCGCCCCCCGTCGGCCGCCCCGGTTCGCTCGATCGCGGCGAACGCCGCTTCGGCGGCGGCGACCCCGTCGGCGGAGTCGTGGTAATGCACGCCGACCTGCCGTACGGGCAGGTAGACCTCCGGCGCCAGGATGAGCACGAACAACGCGGTGCGAAAGTCGATGCCGAAATAGACCAGCCGGGTGCCGACCGTCACGGCGACGATCGCGACGGCCAGCGTCGACAACAGTTCGAGCACGAACGCCGAAAGGAAGGAAATGCGCAGGGTGGCGAGGGTTTCGTCGCGGTTGGCTTCTTCGGTACGGCGCAGCCCCTCAGCTTGGGCGCGGGCCCGGCCGAAGACCTGCAGGGTCGGCAGTCCGGCCACCAGATCGGCGAAGTGCCGAGCCAGCCGCGTTTGGAACCGCCACCGACGCCGTACCCGCGCCTCGGTCGTCCAGCCCACCAACGCCATGAAGAACGGGATCAGCGGCAAGGTGACGGCCATGATCGCGGCCGACTGCCAATCGGCCCACAACACCGCCACACCGACGATCAACGGCACGGTGACGGCGAGCACGAGTTGAGGCAGGTACTTGGAGAAGTACCCGTCCAGCGCGTCGAGACCCTGCGTCATCAGCGTGACCAGGCCGGCGCTCGATTCGGCGCCGCCCGCCGGGTCCGCCAGCCGCGCCCGCATGATGTCGCGACGCAATTGGCTCTTCACAGCCGCGGCGCTGCGGTGGGCCAGCCACGTGGTCAGCCACGACAGCACGGCCCGACCGGTCAGGATCAGGGCCAAGATCGAGATGGCGTACGGCACCCCCGCCATGGAGCCGGATTCCACGACGTCGGCCACCGAACGCGACAACAGCCATGCCTGGCCGATGACCAGCATGGCTGTCCCGCTGCCCGCCGCCACCCCGGCGGCCAGGAAGACCCTGGTCGCGCGGGCGCGGCGGACGAGGCGCGGATCGACGGGACCCTGGTTCGGCATCAGCCGCCCACGGGCAGCGCCTTGGTGTCGTCAGGCAGGATGTCGACGCTGATGCGGCGACGAAACACCTTGTACGACCACGCTTGGTAGACCAGTACCACCGGCACCAGGCAGGCAGCGGCGATCGACATGATGGTCAGTGTCAAGGGCGACGACGACGCGGTGGTGACGTCGAGCGGCACGCCACCCGCCGTGATGACCGCAGTGTTGTCGAAGCCCAGCCCCGGGTAGAGGTGGCTGAAGATCATGACGACCATGAGCACGACGCCGAGACCGGAGGCGATGAACGCCCAACCGTCCCGGCCACGCTGGGTCATCAGGACAGCCGCACCGACCAGAGCGACGGCGCCGACACCGGCGATCCAGGCGAGGGTGCGCAAGCCCCCGAGCTGACCTGGCAACGTCGGCAGGAGGTTCCCCCACACGATGAAGATCAGCAGCAAGGCGCCGGCGCCGAGACCAGCCTTGACGGCGATGCCCTTCAACCGATCGTGGATCTCACCCGCGGTCTTGAGGGCCGCGAAGGTGGCTCCGTGGAGGATGAACAGGGCCACGAACATCAGCCCGCCGAGCAGCGCGAACGGCGAGAAGAGGCCGAGGAACGTGCCGCCGAACAGGGGCACCTGGCCGCCGATGGTTTCGAGGTTCTTGACCGGAAGGCCGAGCAGGAAGTTCGCGAACCCCACGCCGAAGACGAGGCTGGGGATGAACGAGCCCACCGCGGCCGCCCAGTCCCAGCGATTCCGCCATTCCCATTCGGGCCGCTTGCCGCGGTACTCGAAGGCCACGCCTCGCAGGATCAATCCCATCAGCACGAGGAACAACGGAAGGTACAGGCCGGAGAACGCGGTCGCGTACCACCCGGGGAAAGCGGCGAACATCGCGCCACCGGCGGTGAGCAGCCACACTTCGTTGCCGTCCCAGACCGGGCCGATCGTGTTGACCATGACCCGGCGCTCGAGGTCGTTCTTGCCGACGAACGGCAGCAGCATCGCCACGCCGTAGTCGAAGCCCTCCAAGAAGAAGTAGCCGACCCACAACACCGCGACGAGGATCAGCCACAGCACCTGCAGCCAACTCGGGTTCACCATGGTTTCGAGAAGCATGTCGACCCCCCTCTCAGTAGGCGAACGACAAAGGTGCGTCTTCGTCGTCCTTGGTCGTCGTGACATCGGGAGCGGTCGCCGGCGGCAGACCCTTGTGGATGAACTTGCGCAGCAAGCCGAGCTCCACGACGGCCAGTGCGCCGTACACCAGGGTGTACACCACCATCGAGAAGATCACTTCACCCGGCGTGACCGTAGGCGAGACACCCATCATCGTCGGCATGACGCCCGCCACGATCCACGGCTGACGACCCATCTCGGTGAAGATCCAGCCGAACGAGTTCGCGAACAGCGGCATCAGCGGCAACGACATCATCGCGAAGGTCCACAGGCGGGTGTCCTTGGGCAGTCCGCCCTTGCGCAGGATCCACAGCAGCCACAGACCGAACGCCATCGCGACGAAACCGAGTCCCATCATGATGCGGAAGGTCCAGTAGCTGACCGGGATGTTCGGCGTCGGGTCGACGTTCATGGACTTCAGCTTCGCGGCGAAGTCCTTCTGGAGGGTGCCTTGGCTGCCATCGGCGTGCTGGAAGCCGTTGGCGGCGTAGTCCTTCTTGAGGTCGTCGATGCCCTTCACGGTGTCCTCGCCGGCCAAGAGGCTCAGCACGCCGGGCACCTTGATCGAGAAGACCTCCCGCGAGCCGTCGAGCGAGCCGATCGTGAAGATCGAGAACGGTGCGTTCGTGGTCGTCGTGTAGAGAGCCTCGGCCGCCGCCATCTTCATGGGCTGCACCTGGGTCATCTGCTTGCCGAGCATGTCGCCGGTCAGGATCATGCCGAGACCTGAGATCAGCAGCACCCATGCGCCGAACTTGGCGCCGATCCGGAAGGCGCTGACGTCGTCCTTGGGTGCCTGATCGCCGGCCTTGTTCAGCTTGGCCAGGTGCCAGCCCGCGATACCGGCGACGAATCCGCCGGCCACCATCGTCGCGGCGATGACGGTGTGGGGCCACTGGGTGAGGAAGATCGGGTTGGTCAGGACGGCACCGAAGTCGGTCAGCTCTGCGCGGCCGTTCCGGTACGTCGCACCCACCGGATTCTGCATCCACGAGTTCGCGGCGATGATGAAGATCGAGCTCATCAGCGTGCCGATGGCAGCCAGCCAGATCGTCGTCAGGTGGACTTTGCGGCTCAACCTGTCCCACCCGAAGATCCACATGCCGAGGAACGTGGATTCGAGGAAGAAGGCGATGAGGGCTTCGAGCGCAAGCGGCGCGCCGAAGATGTCGCCCACGAAGCGGCTGTACTCCGACCAGTTCATGCCGAACTGGAACTCCTGGACGATGCCGGTGACGACACCCATCGCGAAGTTGATGAGGAGCAACTTGCCGTAGAACTTCGTGAGGCGGAGGTAGGCGTCGTTGCCCGTGCGGAACCAGACGGTTTGCAGCACGGCTACCAGCAGCGACAGCGCGATCGTGATCGGGACGAAGAAGTAGTGGTAGACCGTGGTGATCCCGAATTGCCAACGGGCAAGAGTCTCCGAACTCATGAAAGCGCAACCTACTACGCCGCGTCGTAGACGCCAACTCCGGGGTTTGACATTCTTATCTGGTGTCGTTTCTCGGGGCTCTGGAGCGCAAGGTGCTCGATGTCCTTTGGGCGGCCGAGCAACCCCTGGCGGTGAGGTCCGTGCAGGAGAGACTGGCTGATCCAGTGGCGTACACGACCGTGCTCACGGTGCTGGATCGCCTTGCCAAGAAAGGTTTCGTCGCACGTCGTGTCAGCGAGCGAGCGTGGCTGTACGAAGCTGGGCCCTCGCTTGAGGACCTCGCGACGAGCGCCGTCGAGAGTGTGCTGGAGACCCGAGGTCTCGATCAGCCGCAGGTCTTGCAAGCGATCATCGCAAAGTATTCACCTGGGCCATGAGGCTGCCTGAGGTGTATTAGCCCGGGGATCGATTTTCCGTCAAGAATGTGTGCGGCGACGCAACAGCAAACATTCGACAAACGCGGGTCATTCTCATGCCCACGCATCTGCGAGTTTCCTCGTCCCGCCGGTTCGTTGATCCAGCCGAGGCGAGTGTGCACGATCGGATGCCTTGACGTCAAGATACTACGGAGTGTCGTAGTCACGGTCTCCGCGCCGAAGGAGACTCCGCACCGGCAGGTACCGATGGCGAAACCGAACCCCCGTGCCAGCAGCATCCGATGGCGAGACCGAACCCCCACTGCCGGCACCAACCGGCGACGACACCGAACCCCCACTGCCGGCACCAACCGGCGACGACACCGAACCCCCACTGCCGGCACCAACCGGCGACGACACCGAACCCCCACTGCCGGCACCAACCGGCGACGACACGGACCCGCAGCGCCGGGGCAGCCCCGCAGGAGGCTGCCGTCGCGTCGACACTTCACGGATGCGCCGTACAGTGAACGACGTGGATTGGCTTCCGGGGAGGTGGGCTCTGGCGATCGCCTCGGTTGCTTACGGGGTGTGGTGGGTCGTCGAGGCGTTGACCCTCCCGGCCCAG
>JBDHZQ010000027.1:0-26941 GCA_039811945.1 Propionibacteriaceae bacterium | reverse complement strand
GGATCAATCTGCACGACGATCACTGCGTCTCCGTGGTCGACGAGGTACGTGCAGATCCGGGCGAGGATCGCGGCGCTGGCGTTGGCCGTGGGGGGAAAATGCTCTAGAACGAAGGTGACTTTCAAACGATCCTCCGGTCGGTGTTTCCGCGCCGCTCCAGGGCGGATGCGCCGAGATGTCCGCACCGTGCGATGCTCGGCTATCTCACGCGACGTACCTGCCTGTCAGATGGTACGGGCACCTGACCCAGCGATTGGAATCATGAGGCGAGGACCATGTCGAAGACGAACTGCGCGACCCGGTACAGGGGGACGATCTGGGTGAGCCCAGGCGTTCTGCCAGACGAACGTGATTGCTGGCGGACGTTGATCGGACTCCGGTTGACATGAGACCTTTAGGGTGGCGTCGTGATCTACTTCATGGTCCCGGATCTGCCGACCCGCAGCGGGGGACTCAAGGTCATCGACGCTAACGCCCGCATCCTCGACGACGCCGGGCTCCCTGCCCGCGTCTGGCACGGTACGGAGCGGGCCGCGTACCCCGACGCCATCGGGCCGACCACCTTCGCGCTCAGTCTTGAGCTGCAGCCCGGTGACCTGCTCGTGATGCCGGAAGTCGGCGGCCAGACGTGGCAATTCCTCACCGGTTCGATGCCGGTGGTCATGATCTGCCAGGGCACTGATTTCGTGTTCGCCAAGAACGACTTCCTCACCGAACTACCAGGCCCCTACCCCGGCTGGCCGAATGCCACCGCCGTGGTCGGGGTGTCCGACACAATTGTCGACTTCCTTCGTGCCGCTTGTGACCCCGGGTTCCCCATCTACCAGGTACCGGTCGAGATCGACACGGTGCTCTTCCGGCCGCGGCACAAGGAGAAGCGCCTCGCGCTGATGCCCCGGCGACGCCGAGAGGACCTTCTGGCCGTGGTGCAGTTGATCCGCGCTTCGAAACAACTGCCTGACTGGGAGATCACCCTCATCGATGGAATGACTGCGCCAGAGGTCGCCGAAGCCCTCGGCAAGGCGGCGATCTTCCTGTCCGGCGCCGAAAGAGAAGGGGTCGGCCTGCCGGGAGCGGAAGCCCTGGCGGCGGGTGCGTACGTTGTTGGCTTCACCGGCCATGGCGCCAAGGAGTACATGCTGCCAGAGGTATCGACGGTCATTCCGGAGTCGGACGTCGTGCGCATGAAGGACGAAGTAATAGCCGCGGCGAGGATGTTCGAGAACGAGCGAGACGCGTACGACTCCAAGACCGCGGCTGGGAGGGCTTTGATCGAGTCTCGCTACGGACACCAACAGGTGGCCGACGCCCTCGTGGCGACGTTCCGTACGCTCACCGCACCGGGATCTGCCAGCCTCCTCACGAAACCGACGACTGTCGACCACTTCCAGAAGCACGGCCCGAAGCCGGGGCGATTCTGGCAGACGTACGTGAAGGCGCGTTCCGCCCTCGGCCGAGTCAAGCGCCGACTAGTCGTCCCCGGACACCCGCAGCCGAAGGGCAGCGGCGGCCGTGAATGACGCCGTCGTCAAGGCCAAGGATTCGGCTCCCCGGAGGGTGGCAGCCCGCCTGGATGCTCGACGGGCTGGAGACAGGAGCCAGTGACCCGGAGCACTCGGCATCCGTCGGACCCTGATCGTTAGCCCTTCAACCGTTCGGGGGCCCTGCGGCCGGTTTGTTGACCGGCAGGCGTCCCGGCCCGTGCGGGCGTAATCCTGCGAGAGCGGGCACGAGAGCCAGCGCTTCTACCGCAAGGCGCATGCCGACACTGGCGACGTAGACCTTGTCGATGCCGACCGCGGGCGTGGTCATGCCAGCAATGAAGAACCACGTTTCGACTTCGTGGAAGAGCTGCCCGAGGCTCCAGACCACCATGACCGGGAGCGCTCGAATCGCGAGTACGAGCACAGGCACGTACCACCAGACGTACTGAGGGCTGAACACCTTGTTGGTGATGAGGAAGGCAGTCAGCAGCAGCAAGCTCAACGATTCGATCGACGGCGCTCGTCGGCACCGCAGGGCCAGAACGAGCACCGCCATGGCCGCGACGACGAGGACCGCTCCGCTGACGACGTTGATCGTGGTCAGAGATTGTCCGTGTCCCAGGATGCGAATGGCGTACCACAACGACCCGTACTGGGCCGGTCGCTCCCGATTGAAGGACCAGAACTCCAGCCAGGTCTGGGGGTGCAGGAGGAGGCTTGGCGCGTTGCAGACGAACCAAGCTCCGAGTGACGTGCCCGACAGTACGGCTGCGCGCGACCAGGCTCGATCCCGAATGGCGAGCGCGACGGCGGGGACGATGAACAGGGCCGGGTAGAGCTTGACCGCCGTCCCGATCCCGATCCAGGCCCCCACCCAGCCGTGTCGCCCTCGATGGTGAGCAGCCAGAGCCGCTGTGACGCACAAGACAGGCAGCAGGTCCCAGTTGAGGAATGCGGTCAGGATCAAGGCAGGGCTGGCGATCACCAGCAGCAGCAGTGGGCGCTTGTTCCTGACGACCGACAGAAGGATCCGCATCGCCGCCATGCCTGCGGCCCAGAGACCGGCTGCCGACACCAGAAAGAAGGTCCTTGCTTCCTTGGCCACGTCGGGAAGAGCTGCGATCTGCTCGACGGAGAGCGCCTGCCGCTGGGCCAACTGCGTTGCGTCAACGCCGTGGAGCAGGTGCGTGACCCACGCGCACACCTCCATGTAGACGGCGGACAGAGCCGGGTATTCGATCGGTGGATAGCGGCTGTCTTGCCCTCCGAACCAAGTGAAGGGCAGCGAGAACCCGCGCTCGACGTAGATGCTCGGAATGTCGGAGTACGACTGAAGAAGGGCGAATTGCCTCAGGTTGGTCACCAGGTCGGTCGACGGGTACTTCACGAGAACGCCGAGCGCCATGAGCAGCCCAGTGACCGTCATTGCGAGGAGGCTCCCGCGCCTGTTCCTCACCCCACGGTCCGTTTCAGCACGATCTCCATCGGATCGTCGTAGTCCATGAGCACGGTGACGATGGAGTCTCCAGTTGTCTTTTCGTGATCTGACCAGACGAGATCGATCCCGAGGTCGCGGAACTTCTGCTCGCCGTCGTCTCGGATGTAGTCGCGAGCGCCCGTACCCGACAGGTACGAGGTCGCGCCCACTTTCTTCAGCACCTCCAACACCCGGTCGAGTCCGACGTTCTCGGGAATGGGACTGACCACGACTTCGGTCTCGATGCCCAACACCGACCGCACATAGTCGATCAGCTGAACGTTGATCTCGGCCAGATTGTCACTCGTCACCGCGTGGATGGCATCGATCAACCCCGGCCCGCGGGTCTTGAAGTGCTTGGCCTTGGCGTAGCGACCCCGGATCGACGAGTCCAGATGGTCCTTCCAACCGGGAGTCACCATGACGGTATTGATCGGTACCAGGTGAGCCTTCCCGACCAGCGGCATCGTGACCCAGGTGTCGCGCATCGTCACCCGCCGCTGCACCCAGTGCTTCTGCAACTGGTCGTGCACGGCCAACACGAACCGGTCGACGTTGGCCATCTTGAACCAGAACCCCGACCACGGCAGCAGATCGGGCTGGTGGATCGCGACCCTCACCGGCGGACCTGCCGTACCAAGGCGTATTGCTCGGCGTACGGCAGCAGCCGCACGTACCCCGCTGCTGCCGCGATATGCCGTACCCCCGTGATCGGATGCACCTCCGTCGGGATCTCCGACTGGTACGCCAAGCACGCGTCGACCTTCTTCGTCACCTGCTCCTCGTTCAGCGCCTCGAAGACGTTCCACCGCAGGTCCGTCGGGTACAGGTTCACGTCGTAGGCGGCGATGTCGTAGACGAGCACGCTCGGCGGGAACCAGTGGGCCGTACTCATCGACACCCGGGCCGACCGCATCCCTGCCTCGTACGCCGCGATGTGGTCCTGATGCAGGCTCGGGAACGGCAGGTACAGCTCGTCGGGCTTCAGCGCGGCCAGCCTTGCGTCGATCGTCGCCACCACGTCGGTCATCTGGCCGTCGAGATGCCCGTCGGGAAAGCCGAGGTTCTCGTACGACCCACACCCGAGGATCTTCATCGCCCGCTCGTGCTCGACGGCCCGCTGAGACCCCGAATCGGCGATCGTGAGCACCGTGCATTCGTCGGGGTACTTGGCCAGCAGCCCGCCACACCCCATGGACTCGTCGTCCATATGCGGCGCGATGATCACACGTTTCACGTCGTCCCCTCCACGCTCCGGGTCACCCTATCGGGCGCCCATGCCGGGTCTGGACGGCTCTCAGACCACGGCTAGCATCACGATCATGGACGCGGTCACGAAGGTTCCCACGCCGGTCAACGAGCCTGTGCTCACATACGCGCCGGGTACCGCCGAACGCTCGGCTCTCGTCGACCAACTGCAGGCGTACGCCTCAGCGGACCCCGTCGAGTTCCGAGGCAGTTTCGATCGTCGTCGGATGGGCTCTGGCGCGACGTTGGACGTCCGGATGCCGTCCGACCACAGGCGCCTGCTCGGCACCGTCGCCCAGGCCACCGCCGACGACACCCGTCGGGCGATCGACCGAGGACTCTCCGTGGCTCGGGACTGGGCGGACCTCGACTTCGACTCACGCGCGGCGATCTTCCTGCGCGCCGCCGATCTGTTGGCTGGGCCGTACCGGGCCCGCATCAACGCCGCCACGATGCTGGGCCAAGGCAAGACGGCCCAACAGGCCGAGATCGACTCCGCCTGCGAGCTGATCGACTTCCTGCGCTTCAACGTCGCGTTCGCCCGCCAGATCCACGCCGAGCAACCGCTCAACTCACCGGGTGTCTGGAACCGGATGGACTACCGGCCGCTGGAGGGGTTCGTCTATGCCATCACGCCGTTCAACTTCACCGCGATCGCGGGCAACCTCCCGACCGCCCCGGCGATCATGGGCAACGTCGCGCTCTGGAAGCCGTCCGTCACCCAGCAATTCGCCGCCGACGTGTTCATGGAGGTGCTCGAAAAGGCCGGCTTGCCAGACGGGGTGATCACCATGGTTCCCGGTCACGGCTCTGACGTCTCCGACATCGCGCTGGCACATCCGCACCTGGCCGGCATCCACTTCACCGGGTCGACGCGGGTCTTCCAGCAGTTGTGGGGCCAGGTGGGGGCGAATATCTCCTCCTACGCCGGTTACCCGCGGATCGTGGGGGAGACCGGGGGCAAGGACTTCGTGCTGGCTCACCCGTCTGCCGATCTCGACGTCGTTCGCACGGCCTTGGTGCGAGGAGCGTTCGAATACTCCGGCCAGAAATGCTCGGCGGCTTCGCGGGCGTATCTGCCGAAGTCACTGTGGGTACGGCTCAAGGATTCGCTCGTCGACGAGACCGAATCGCTCGCGGTCGGCGACGTACGCGACCTGTCGAACTTCACCTCTGCGGTCATCGACGAACGTGCCTTCCGGCGTTTGGCCGACGCGATCGACCGGGCGCAGGCGGCTCCGGACGTGGACGTCATCGCCGGCGGTACCTACGACGATGCGGAAGGGTGGTACGTACGGCCGACGCTCGTCGTCTCCGACAACCCGCGCCAAGACGTGTTCTGCACCGAATACTTCGGCCCGCTGCTCGGCATCTTCGTGTACGACGACGCCGCCTGGGCCGACGTGCTCGGGATCGTCGACACGGCCTCGCCGTACGCACTCACCGGATCGGTCCTCTCGACCGACCGCGCTGCGATCGTCGAAGCAGACCGCGCTTTGCGCCAGGCAGCGGGCAACTTCTACGTCAACGACAAGCCGACGGGCGCCGTCGTCGGTCAGCAGCCGTTCGGGGGCGCCAGGGCGTCAGGCACCAACGACAAGGCCGGCTCGGTCTGGAACCTGATGCGCTGGACCAGCCCCCGCGCCGTGAAGGAAACCCTTGTCCCCCCCACCACGGTCGGCTATCCCCACATGGGATGAGACCTGGGCAGCTATCCCCGCTCGGCCAACCACGCGTCGCCGACGCGCTGCTGAAGGCGAATGGCCGACAAGACCGCAGGTTCGGCGGACTGTTCGAGCTTCTTCCCGACGAAGGGAATGTTCACCGTGAGGTCGCCGTCGTAGGCGATCGTCGTACCCCTCCCACCCGGTCGCAACTCAGCCTTCATGATCATCTCGACCGGCAGCCCAGGCACGCCTAGCCGTACATCGCCCTTGCGACTGCCGTCAGCGCCGGGACCTGACCAGGCCGTCGACTCTTCGATCGTGATCGTGCTGCCAGTGAACTTCGCAGCAGCCGGGGGAGCGTGGAGCACCCGCCGCATCGAGGTCACGGAACCGCTGACGTCGACCGAATACTCGACCGCGTCGGACTCCTGACACACCTGCTCCAGGTAGGCCCGGTCGGTCAGCATGGAGGAAACCGCGTCAGGCGTGGCAGCGAAATCGAGCGTGGAGGTCAGATGCATGCCGCCCATTCTGGCGGAATCGATCGACAACGCTAGGGTGAATCTCGGGCTGGCGTCGGAGCTGGCCCTCTCGTCAAAGGAGACGTTGCCGTGGACCCGGTCAAGTCCGCTCAAGTCACCCCCGCTCGCCTCAAGGGCGACCTGATCGCTGAGGTGGCCCGGGTTGCTGCCGGAAGGGATTTCGGCCAGGTCGACAGTTCCCGCGAACGGGTCACCGAATTCGTGGAGCACTACCTCGAACACGTCCACGTGTCTGATCTCGTGGGCATGAGCTCGCTGGATCTACTGCGCCTGCTCGAGGCTCACTTCTGGCTCGCCGTCAAACGGCAGCGCGGGGAAGACCTGGTCGTGCTGCACCCCCCGACCGATGCGTGGGACTTCGGCAACTCCGGCGTCCTGCAGATCGTGACCGACGATCGGCCGTTCCTGGTCGATTCGGTGTCCAACGAGATCACTCGCCAGGGTTGGACGATTCGCGACCTGTTCCATCCCCAGTTCGTCGTCGCCCGGGATCCGGCCGGCAACCTGATCGACATCGTCCACCGCGACGAGCCGCGCCCCGACGCGATCGCTGAATCCTGGATGACGCTCGTGCTGTACCCACTGCTCGGCGACTCGGTCGAGTCGCTCCGGGAACAGTTACTCGCTGGGGTGTGCGATGTCCTGCACGAGGTCCGGACCGTCACCGACGACTGGCCGCAGATGCGGCGTGCCTTGATCGAGACGATGCACGTGCTGCGTGGTCCCGAGTACGCCTCACGTCCCTCCGAGCGGGACCAGGCCGTCGATCTGCTCGACTGGCTGCTGGCCGACAACTTCACGCTGCTCGGCTTCGGCGAGTTCGCTTTGCGCGAGGGTGCGTACGTTCCCGTGGCCGGCACCGGCCTCGGCGTTCTGCGTGGCGACGCGCAGGCTCCTGATTCGTTCCAGGCGCTGCCCACCTCGACCTCCCAGGAGATCTGCGTCTTCACCAAGGACACGGCTCGTGCCCGCGTGCACAGGACGGTTTTGCGCGACTACATCGGGGTACGGCTCCTCGACCAAGCGGGCCAGGTCACCGGCGAGCGGCGCTTCCTGGGCGTCATGGCGTCGCCTGCGTACACCGAACCGGTCACCCGAATCCCCCTGTTGTCGTCCAAAGCCCGGCAGATCGTCGAACGGTCCGGGTACCAACCGGCCAGCCACGGGGCTAAGGCCCTGCTGGCCGCGCTCAACGCCTACCCCCGTGACGAGTTGTTCCACAGCAGCACCGACGACCTGTACCCGATCATCGAGCGGATCTCGGCCATCGGCGAACGCCGCCAAGTCAAGGTGTTCTGCCGGTTCGACCCGTGGCGTCGATTCCTGACCTGTCTGGTGTACCTGCCCCGCGATCGCTACACGACCGTCGTGCGGAACCGCATCCAGGACCTGCTGATGGAGAAGTTCCACGGCACGCACCTGGAGTTCCAGGCGCTGGTCAGTGAATCGGTGCTGGCGCGGCTCTATTTCGTGGTCACGCTCCCGCCCGACGCAGTCGAAGAGCCCATCGACATCGACCAGCTCGAACGCGAGTTCACCGAGGCGACCCGCTCGTGGGAGGACCGACTGATCGACCAGGTGTACGGCTGGCCGAGCGAGCAGCGCGGGGTGGACTACCCCGAGGCGTACAAGGAGGAGTTCACCCCCGAGCAGGGCGTCGAGGACCTCAAGGTGCTGAACCTGCTCATGCCTGGCAACGACACCGAGATCAGGCTCGTCGACCCACTGCCCGGCGACGCGGCCGACCTGCGGCTCAAGGTCTTCAGGCGGTTCCGTACGGCACTGCCCGATGTCTTGCCGCACTTGGACAGGCTTGGGGTCCGCGTCATCGACGAGTGGCCGTACGAGATCACGCTGCGCGGTGAGCAGGTGTGGCTGTACGAGTTCGGTCTCACGTTGCCCGACCTGAAGCCTGAGGATTGGGCCGCCGCCGACAGGGCACGATTCGTCGACGCTTTCGAAGCCTCCCAGACCGGGCGGCTCGAGGTCGGCCCCCTCAATGCACTCGTGACCAGGGGCGGCCTGCAGTGGTTCGAGGTGACCTGGGTCCGGGCCATGGAGCGGTACCTGAAACAGGGCGGGATGCCGTACTCCATCGAATACATCGCCGGAGCCTTGCTCGCCAACCCACACCTGACCCGGCGGCTGGTGGAAGCGTTCCGAGTGGCGCACGACCCGGCCAGGGGAGGTACGGCACAGGCCAAGCGGGCGGCGGCTGAACAGATCCTGACTGACATCGAGAAGGGGCTCGAGAACGTCGCCAGCCTGGACCACGACCGCATCCTGCGTGGGTTCGTCTCTTTGCAGCGCGCCATCGTCCGGACGAACGCGTTCGTCGACGGAGTCGCTTTGGCGTTCAAGTTGCTGCCCCGTGAACTGGCGCTCCTTCCAGAGCCACGGCCCATGTTCGAGATCTGGGTGCATTCACCCCAGGTCGAGGGAGTCCACCTTCGGTTCGGCAAGGTCGCGCGTGGCGGACTGCGCTGGTCCGATCGCGCCGAGGACTTCCGTACCGAGGTGTTGGGCCTGGTCAAGGCGCAGATGGTCAAGAACACGGTGATTGTGCCGGTCGGAGCGAAGGGTGGCTTCGTACCCCGACACCTGCCCGACCCTTCCCTGGATCGATTTGCGTGGCTGGAAGCAGGGAAGGCCGCGTATCGCACCTTCATCGTCGCCCTGCTGAGCCTGACGGATTCGATCGACCGGGGCGCGATCGTGCCGGCGGCCGGTGTCGTACGCCATGACGACGACGATCCCTACCTCGTCGTAGCCGCCGACAAGGGCACCGCCACCTTCTCCGACATCGCCAACCAGCTCTCACTCGAGCGCGGTTTCTGGTTGGGCGACGCCTTCGCCTCAGGCGGAGGCAAGGGGTACGACCACAAGGCCATGGGCATCACGGCCCGGGGGGCGTGGGAATCGGTCAAGCGCCACTTCTACGAGATGGACATCGACTGCCAGGCCGAGGATTTCACCGTGGTCGGCATCGGCGACATGTCCGGGGACGTGTTCGGCAACGGGATGCTCCTGAGCCGCCACATCAGGCTCGTCGCCGCATTCGACCATCGGCACGTGTTCGTCGACCCGACCCCCGACGCCGAGACCAGCTTCGTCGAACGCGAGCGCATGTTCGCACTGCCCCGCTCGTCGTGGGCCGACTATGACACCTCGGTGATCTCGGCCGGCGGCGGGGTCTACCGGCGGGATGCGAAGTCGATCCCGATCACCGACGAGGCCCGAGCTGCACTCGGGATCCCCGACGGAGTGACGAAGCTCAGCCCCGTCGACTACATCCACGCGATCCTCCAGGCCCCGGTCGACCTGCTGTGGAACGGCGGTATCGGGACGTACGTCAAGGCCACGACCGAGTCCCACGCCGACGTGGGCGACCGGGCCAACGACGCGACCCGGGTGGACGCGACTGAAGTGCGCGCACGGTGTGCCGGTGAAGGCGGAAACCTGGGCTGGACACAGCGGGGACGCATCCAGTACGCCCGCGCCGGCGGCCGGATCAACACCGATTTCATCGACAACTCCGCCGGGGTCGACACCTCCGACCACGAAGTCAATATCAAGATTCTGCTGGCCGATCTGGTGCACGACGGCCGCCTCACCCCTGACGAGCGCGACGCGTTGTTGCCGGAGATGACGGACGACGTCGCGGGTCTCGTGCTGGCCCACAACGTCGACCAGAACCTGACGCTGGCGGGTGCCCGGTACCACGCCGCCCGCTTCGCCGCCATCCACGAGGATTGGATGAGGGTGCTGGAGGAGGCCGGGTACCTCGACCGGGCGATCGAGAGCATGCCGACCAGTGCCGAGATGAAGCGCCGCATCAAGGAAGGCGAAGGGCTCACCAGCCCTGAACTCGCCACGCTGCTCGCCTGGACGAAGATCAGGCTCGCCGACATCGTGCTCGACAGCGACCTACCTGACGATCCGTACCTCGCGGATCGCCTGGTTCAGTACTTCCCGAGGCTGCTGCGGGAGTCGTACCGCGACGCCATGCCGCACCACCGTCTGCACCGCGACATCATCACGACCGTCGCGGTCAACCGGTTCGTCAACAGCCAGGGAATCACGGCCTATCACCGCTTGTCGTCCGACACCGGTGCTTCGGCAGCGGAGGTCATTCGAGCCCAGTTGGCCGCCCGGGCGATCTTCCGGGCGGGACCGTTGGAAGTAGCGGCGGCTCGGCTGAGGATCGACGCCGAAGCCGGCACGCGGGTACGGATCTCGCTGCGGCACCTGGTTGACCGGGGGACCCGGTGGGTCCTACAGACCCAGCAGCGGCCGCTCGACATCCAGGCGGTGGTCGACCGGTACACCGAACCCGTCAAGCTGATCGTGGAGAACCTGTCTGCGGTGCTGACGCCGGCCGGAAAGTCGGTCTACGACGGGCGCCTCGGCGAGTTGCAGGCCGAAGGCGTGCCGGACGAATTGGCCCGTACCCTCGCCGGCTCCATGTTCGCTCCCGCTGCCCCGCCGATCGTCGAGATCGCCCAGGAACACTCGCGCGAGGTGCTGGAGACCGCTGAGGTCTTCTTTGCCGTACGGGAGCGCGTCGGTTTGGGGCGCCTGCTGGAGTTGGCCGACGAGCTTCCTCGGACCGATCGGTGGTCGCTCATGGCCCAGTCAGCGGTCAGCGACGAACTGCTCGACGTTCAGACCCGGTTGGCGGCCGCGGCCATCGGGGAGAGTCCGAACGAGACCGATCCTGACGCGGTGGTGGCTACGTTCGAGAAGTCCCGCCCCGATCTGGCGCACGTGCTCCCGCTCCTGGGCGAGTTGCGTCTCGGCGCGGCCGATCTGGGTCGGCTGTCGGTGGCGGTACGGCTCCTTCGGTCGGTGCTGCGCAGATCGTGAGGGTGTGCGGGTACGGGGTCGGCGAGCGTACGCCTGCCTGACCCGGCTGCTCGCGGGGGCCGTGACGGGTGGGCGTCGGCGTGGCTGGTTGAATGCTGAGCATGCGGATTGATCTTCACGTGCACTCGTCTGTCTCCGACGGCACTGACACTCCCACCGGGCTGGTGCTGAACGCGCGGCAAGCCGGACTCGACGTGATCGGTCTGTGCGATCACGACACGTTCGACGGAATCGCCGAGGCGACGGCGACCGGGCAGCGCATGGGCGTCACGGTGCTACCCGGGCTGGAGATGTCGACCAACGTGGCGGGTACGGCGGTGCACCTGCTCGGGTACGGGTGCGACCCCCACGACGACGAACTGCTCTCCGAACTGGCCCGGCTCCGCCAGGCTCGGGCCGGCAGGCTTGGTGCCTTCCTCGACAAGCTCGACTCGCTCGGAATGCCGCTCACCGAAGACGAAGTCATGGACCAGGTCGGGCTGGCCCCGTCGATCGGCCGTCCGCATCTGGCCGACGCGATGGTGGCACGCGGGTACGTGAGGGACCGCAAGGAGGCGTTCGACCGGTACCTCTCCGACGGCGGTCCTGCCTACGTCAAGCGCTACTCCACACCGTTGCCCGAGGCGATCAGGCTGATCCGGAAGGCCAAGGGAGTGACCGTTCTGGCTCATCCGTGGGGCCGCGGATCCGCCCCTGTCCTCACCGGTGAGGTGATCGCCAATCTTGCCGAACATGGCCTCGACGGAGTCGAAGTCGACCACACCGACCACGACCCCCGCGCTCGGGAGATGCTGGGCGAGTTGGGGTTCCGGACCGGCCTGATCCGCACCGGCTCCAGCGATTACCACGGCGACGGCAAGCCCGACAACCCCCTGGGCGTCAACACCACGCGACCCTCCGCCTACAAAGAAATCCTCCGCCGGATCTCCGCCCGCGGCGGCACGCTGCCGAGGTAGCCATTCGGCACTCGCCTGTGCCGTCGCCTCACGGCCGCCTGCCGATTCCCCGCCCGGCCGCGCGTACCGAAACTGCCTCTCAATCGGGGTCGGATTCGACTTGCACGTTCAAAATGCGCGTTCGTGGGCAGTTTGCGTACGGGCTCCAACCCCGATCCGCCCCGACGGAACGGCCGAGTCCGCGCCGGCCGGCTGGTGCTAACATCCCTGCCATGCAACACAGCGGGTCCTGGCAGCCGTCGGTCTGACGGCGCTCGACTCTCTTCTGCGAACCAATCAAGCGACCGTCGGTGACGGTCGCTTCGTCATGTTCGGCCGTCGCCTTCGGGGAAGGAAATCCACCATGTCCACCATCGTTGCGAACCCGAACGTCGACGCCGGAGACGACCTCGCCCAGAGCACGTCTGACGCATCCCTGGCGAGAACGACGGCCAGGTCCGCCGAGATCCGCCGCCAGTTGGAGGTCGACCCGTCGGCCTTCCGGATGTTGACCGGCGACCGGCCCACCGGCAACCTGCACATCGGGCACTACTTCGGATCCTTGACGAGCCGGGTCCACCTCCAGAACCTCGGCGTCGATACGTTCGTCGTGATCGCCGACTACCAGGTCATCACCGATCGCGACGGCGTGGGCCCGATCCGGGAGCGCGTGTTGTCGCTCGTCACCGACTATCTGGCGGCTGGCATCGACCCGACCAAGACGACGATCTTCACCCATTCGTCCATCCCCGCGCTCAACCAATTGATGCTGCCGTTCTTGTCGCTGGTCACCGATGCGGAGTTGCGACGGAATCCGACGGTGAAGTCCGAACTCGACGCGACCGGTGACCGCCCCATGTCGGGGCTGCTTCTGACGTACCCCGTGCACCAGGCCGCCGACATCCTGTTCTGCAAAGCGAACCTGGTTCCGGTCGGCAAAGACCAGTTGCCTCACCTCGAACAAACCCGCGTGATCGCGCGGCGGTTCGACGAGAGGTACGGCAGAGCCGTACCAGAGCGGCCGGTTTTCCCTGCTGCAGAAGCACTCTTGTCGCTACGCGCGGTCAACATCCTCGGCATGGACGGCGCCAAGATGAGCAAGTCCAAGGGCAACGTCATCGAGCTGCGGATGACCGCCGACGAGACTGCCAAGCTCATCAAGAAGGCCGTGACCGACTCGGACCGGCACATCACGTACGAGCCTGACAGGCGCCCCGAGGTCTCGAACCTCGTCAACCTGGCAGCTTTGTTCCTCGACCGGGATCCTGTCGAGGTGGCTGCCGAACTCGGCGACAGTGGCGGCGGCGGCCTCAAGAAGCTGGTGACCGAGGCCGTCAACGAGGGACTCGCTCCTCTGCGCGCGAGACGCGCGGAGCTGGAGCAGGACGAGTCGTACCTGCGCCAGGTGCTCGCCGCCGGGAACGCGAAGGCCAACGAGGTAGCCGACGCGACGCTGGACGAGGTTCGGGTCGCGATGAAGATGGACTACTGAACTCGAAAGGCGCGCGGACGGACGGTCAGCCGGCCCGCTGATCGGCGTCGGTGAAGTCGGCGACGAGCACCTCGACGGTGGCGTCGACGTTCTCCAACTGAGGCATGTGGGTGGCGTCGGGAATCGAGACGGCGACGGTCCCCAGCCGTACGGCCATCTCGTTCTGGGTGGCCTGATTCCAGGTGCCGTCGTTGGCGCCGTACATGACGTAAGCCGGTACGCCGGACGTCGCCACCTCGTCGATGCGATCCTCGGCGCCCAGCAGGTCGTCGATGTTGCGCAGGGCGGCTGCATGGTCGCCGGAGACGAATCGGTCCTTCAGGAACGACGCCATGGCCGGATGCATCTCGACGTTCTCGTGGGCCGTCTTGGCATCCCAGGCTTCGCTCATCGACTTGCCCTCGAGTTCGGCCCGGAACCGGGTGACCCGCTCGATCGTGATCGGCACGAGGTCAGGTTCGGCCGACAACCCCGCCGGTCCCGAGCACATGAGCGTCAGGGACGCGAACACCTGCGGATTGGCGATGACTGCGCGCTGGGCCGACAAACCGCCGAACGAATGGCCGACCAGGTGCACGTTCGGGCCGATCCGGTGGGCGACAGCGACGATGTCGGCGGCGAGTTCGTCGAGGTCGTACGGCCCGGCCGACGTGGACTGGTGGGCGCCCCGGAGGTCCATGGCGTAGGCCGTCCAGCCCTGCTGCTGCAACTCGGGCAGGAGAAAAAGGAAGTCTTCCTTGGCGCCGGTGAACCCGTGCACGCACAAGACGACCCCGCGCGGACTCTCGGTCGCCGCTTCGAGCAGAGCGAGCTGCGTCCCGTCCGGACGGGGAATCGTGATGGTGGAAAGGTCGCCGAACATACCGAACACAGCGGAAAGGTTACGCCTCAGCGTGCGGCGATTACCGCGAGCAGGGCGCGGGCATACGCGCACTCGGCATCCGCGTCACGCACCCGATTCACCTGGCCGTGCGAGAGGTACGACACGACCCAGTTCGGGTCTTCGTGGTCGAGGGCGACGAACGCCGTACCCAATGACGTGCGCAACTGGTCCTCGCGGGGCAGCCAGAGCACCGACGACGCGGGAATCGAGTCCAAGGCCCATTCGGTCGTGCCGTTGAACTTGACGACCCCGGCGCCATGGTGGGTGTGGACCTCGATGGTCATCTCGGCGACGTGGAACACCTCGTTGTCCATGTCGCGGTTGGGTACGACGAACCGATCCCCCGACGTGGGCGACCAGGACAGACCTGCCGTAGCCAGCTCCCGGGCTAACTGAATCGTGATCATGAGCGCGGCCCGGTGGGGAACTCTCCGAGCACGGTGATCGTGCCGGGAGCGACCTCGGTGAACCCGGCGTCCCTCACGGCAACCAGTCCGTGGTTCTCCCACGCCGCTTGGGGATCGGAGAGCGCGTGGCAGCGCGCGGAGAAGTCGGCGGCCGGGACCCGGGAGGCGTGGGCCGGGCAGCCTGCGTCGTACCACTGCTGGAGACGTCCCTGATCGTCATGCGCCAGCAGCGCCGCCGCGAGCATTCCGGCGTGTCCGGTCTGGGCCATGAGCTTGCCGACCGTGAGGGGCGGCTCGTCGTTCACGTACACCCAGAGGGCTCCGGGCGGCGGGGGAGTGGGGGCGTCGAGCGGTACGTCGGTGCCCCCGACCTGGAGTTTGGCGATCCGTTTGTCGAGGTCGGTGACGAGGCCGGGTACGACGGCTCGCACCTCGGTGGGACCGTCGATGACCAGGACCGACGGGAGGTCAGCCGTCGCCTCCCACTGCGCACCCCGAGCCCGACGGGTGACCTTGCGAATGTGCCCCCGGCAGTAGGCCTCGACCTCCGGCGCCCAGGCGGGATCGAGACAAACGAGCGCGCACGCCGACGCGGCGAGGGCGAGCGCGGAGTGCCAACTCGGCGCCGGAGTCCTCTCCAGCCGGAGGACCAGTTGCAGAGCTCGGATCTGGCTCGGATCTTCGTGTCGATCTTCGACCACGGCGTCGTTGTCGAGACCCATCCAATCCTCGTACCGCGTCAACAGCGGCTCCAGCGCGTCACCCAGCACCCTCGGATCCTAGTTGTCGATCGTCTGGAGCGGGGGGTACGGAGAGCCGGGTCCTTAGCGCGTCGATCACCCTGTGTCTGGGAGGGTGATCGACGCGCTTAGATTCGTTCGGCGTCTTCGCCGAGGTCGGCGAGTTGGCGTCGGATGTCGTCCATGTCGGCGGCGTAGATCTGACCGATCAGCTGCTCGAACTGCTGCGCGGGCAATGCCCCAGCTTGTCGATAGATCAGGATTCCCTCCCGGAATGCCATGAGCGTCGGAATCCCGGTGATGCCTGCTTGGCCGGCCAACTCGCGTTCAGCTTCGGTGTCGACCTTGGCGAACAGGATGTCGGGGTGTTTCTCCGACGCCGCCTCGAAGATCGGCGCGAACATCCGGCACGGCCCGCACCAGGCGGCCCAGAAGTCGACCAGGACGATTGGCGCGTGAGCCACCGTCTCGTGGAAATTGGAGTGGGTCAGCGTGATGGTCGGCACGGTTCCATCCTCGGCGAGGTGACGGTCCAGGACAGCCCGACCGTACCAGATACCCCCCTGGGGATGGGGTGGTCGGGGCTCACGAGCCACGCTCGCGTGTGCCTGCCGACGACTCCCTGACCACCAACTCGGGGGCGATCAAAGCCGACCGTGCGGGTTGCCCGGCCAACAACTCCAACAGCAGCGTCGCACCCACCTCGCCTAGATCCTGCAACGGTTGCCGCAACGTCGTGAGGCTCGGAAGCACGTGGTCAGCGCCGGGCATGTCGTCGACACCGACGACCGCCACGTCGTGGGGAACCCTCAATCCACGTTCCTGGAGGGCTCTGATCGCTCCGATCGCCACGAGGTCGTTGAAACAGAAGATCGCGTCGGGGACGTCGTGGTCGAGAATCGCCCGAGCAGCGTCGTACCCTCCCTGGGCTGTGTTCACGACGTTCACGATCGGGCGCACTGGGAGTTCCCGGTGATTGAGTTCGTGAATCCACGCTGTCGCGCGAGCAGCGGTGGTGGTGTACGTGGGAGGTCCGGCGATGTGGCGGAGGAGTCGGTCGCCGCGGTCGACCAGGTGCGCAACGACGTCCTTGACGCCGGCCTCCAGATCGATCGCCGCGCTACTCAAACCGGCCTCGGCCGTCACCCCAGGGGTGAGCACGACGACCGGGTAGGCCCCGGCCAACTCGTAGGCAAGCTCCCGAGCGCCAGCTTCGTTGGCCGCGATCACCACGGCATCGACACCTTGAGCCAACAGGGGAGCCACGCTGTGGCGAGCGTCGGACCGCGAACTGCCGGCCAGTCCCGACATCAGAACGCGCATGCCTCGGTCGCGCAGGGTCATCTCGAGCCGTGAAAGGCCGTCTTGGGCGACGAACAAGCTATTGCGTGCCACCAGCACTCCGACCAGTTGCGACCGATGAGTCTTGAGGGCGCGGGCGGCGACGTTGGGCCGATACCCCAGTTGCGCGATGGCCCGGTCGACGCGCATCCGGGTCGAAGCGGCGACGGCTGCTGGGTTGTTCAGCACACGGCTGACCGTTTGATGGGACACCCCGGCCAGTCGGGCGACGTCACGGATCGAAGGTCCGATCGGATCAGCCATGGTGCCGCCTCGCCTTCGCCGTGGTCGCCTCAGTCTATTGCCGAGTGTTGTCAATCTTGTGACCGATCACATGTTTCCTGCTGACTCGTTGGTTTCCACGTGCCCCGGCGGACCGGTGACGAAAATGGGCCGGAATGTGACCGTGCGCATGGCTCGGATCTCGCGGATTGCCGCTTTGACAAGCCTTCCAACCCGTCATCTACTAGGGGAAACGCGCTAACCAAACAGCCCAATCCCGTGGAGGACAGATGACGCAAACAGTTCCGAAGGAGACTTCTCAAGACGCGACAATGGCCAAGAAGGCGGCCGTTTCGGCGCTCGTCGGCAGCACGATCGAGTACTACGACTTCACCCTCTTCGCGACCGCATCCGCTCTGATCTTCGGGCCCGTCTTCTTCGCTCCGCTCGGTGACACCGGCAGCTTGCTGGCATCGTTCGGCACGTTCGGCGTGGCGTACGTCGCCCGGCCGCTGGGTGCCATCGTCTTCGGCAGCCTGGGCGACAAGTTCGGTCGCCGGAACACGCTGGTCTGGGTCCTCACCTTGATGGGAATCGCGACGTTCTTGATCGGCTGCCTGCCTGGGTACGGCACCATCGGTATCGCGGCCCCGATCCTCTTGATCGTCCTTCGCTTGTGCCAGGGCCTGTCGGCCGGTGGCGAGCAGGCCGGGGCCAACTCGCTCTCGGTGGAGCACGCCCCCGACGGGAAGCGCGGCTTGTACGCGTCCTGGACCATGCAGGGCACGTCGCTCGGCACATTGCTCGGCTCGTTGGCGTTCATCGCGATCACCTCCATGCCGAAGGACGTGCTCATGAACTGGGGCTGGCGGGTGCCGTTCCTGGCCGCCGGACCGCTCATGCTGATCGCCCTCTGGATCCGCAAGCAGGTCGCCGAGACCGCTGCCTTCCACGCCGTCAAGGACGCATCCGGTCCCGAGGTGAAGGAGTCGAATGTGCCCGTCGCCGAGGTGATCACCCACCACTGGCCGGCTCTGCTCCGCGTCATGTGCTGTTCGCTCTTGGCCGTGAGCGGTTCGGCCATCAACGTCTTCGGGCTCGCGTACGCCACCAAGACCGTCGGCATGGCCGCCAACGTCTACCTGACGGCTGGTATTGCGATCGGTGTCCTCGGTCTCGTGGCCCAACCGCTGTGGGCCCGCCTGTCCGACCGCGTGGGCCGGCGTCCGATCTTCGCTGCGTCAATGCTGGGCACTGCGCTTCTGTTCTTCCTGTTCTTCGCCGCTCTGTCCACGGGCAACTTCCTCTACTTCATCAGTGCCCTGATCCTGATGACGCTCGTGTCCACCGGCGCGAACGCGGTCGGCGCTTCGTTCTACACCGAGATGTTCCCGACCCGGGTCCGCTACACCGGCGCAGCGCTCGGCACCCAGCTCGGCTTCATCGTGGCCGGATTCGCTCCCGCGATCATGACCGCGATCCAACGTCCTGGCACCACCGGCTGGCTGCCGGTCGCCATCTTCGCGGCAGCCTGCACCACGGTCGCCGCACTCTCGGCCCTCTCCGCGCGAGAGACTGCCAAGGTCGACCTCAACCAGCTCGGCGAGGCCCGGACCACGCAAGCCTGACCACCTCCTGGGTCGGTCCGCCACCGGCGCGGACCGGCCCAATGCCGTACCCATCCCGAAGGAGTGAACTCATGAGAACCCGTTTCCTGTCCCGCTGCACGAACGACGAGGTCGAGGCGTACCTCGACAGGAGCGACGTGCTGTTCGTCGCCTCCGGCGTCACGGAGCTTCACGGCGGCCTGCCACTCGATGCCGAGAGCGTGCTCAGCGAAGCGATGGCGCTCCTGCTGGCCGAACGCACCGATTCGCTCGTCCTGCACAACCTGCCGTACATGTACGCGGGCGCAACCGTCTCGGGTCGCGGGACGACCCAGCTCAGCGTGAGAGCGTCGATCGACTACCTGTACGCGCTCTCGGAGTCCCTGATCCGACAGGGATTCAGGCGGATCGTCTTCACGAGCCTGCACGGGCCGGCCAACCTGTTCATCGCACCGGTGATCCGAGATATCTTCGACACCCACAAGGTGCCGATGCTCTACATCGACGCGATCTCCGGCCTGTTCTCCGGTGACATTGCGAACACCTTCGCCGAGTTGGGCGGGGACGACCCGTTCGGCGACCTGACCGTTGCGGCGTACGACATCCTGGGCAGGCTCGATGACGTGCCGCTCACGACGCCGGACACCGCCTACTGGGCCGAGCAACAGCCATCGTCGATCGCCTTCGCCAACGATCTGATGGCGCAAGCGTTCAGTTCTCAGGCGGTGTCGTACTACTTCGCCGAGCACACCGACCACATGCGGACCCAGGCGCTGTGGACCGCCGAGGATCGGGCCGCCGCCGCCGCACGGGGTCGCAAGGGCTTCGACCTGCTCGTCAAGGGTGTGCCGGTGGAGAAGCTTCTGACCGACCTGCAGAAGTTGGACGCCTACAACGCCGACGTCATGGCTCGGTACCCCTCGACCAGGCACGTCTGAGCTCGGCCGACGCGAAGCCCCTGCGACGGGAGGCCATCTGGCTTACCGTGCCGTGTATGAACTTCGAGAAGGTCGTCTTCGGGTTCTTCGTGGTGCTCGCTGCCACGTTGAACTTCGGATTCTTCGTCGGCGACATCTCCAACGCGCACTTGCACAACCAGTGGGAGCTGTACGCGGCGCTCGTCGTCAACCTCATTGCCACCGTGCTCAAGTTCGGCGACCGAACCCAAATCGGGGCACTGCACCTGGCCACCAGCCTGGTCGCCGACATCCAACTGGCAGCCGCCACCGTGGTCTTCGTGTGGGCCCAAGCTCAGCCCCAAGGCCTCTCCGCGGAGTACATCTCGGCCGTCGTTTCGCTCTCGGGTGGAGCCTTCGTCGCCAACATCATGTCGATGGTGCTCCTCGTCGTGGACACGGCGGCGTTCCGCCGGCGTTGAGCCATGGACCTGCGGAACCGCACGACCAACGCCTCTGCGGCGTACCTGAGACGCCACCGCGTCCGGGTGCCGACCGCGTTGCTGGGTACGGCTGCGGTCTTCCTCGTTCTCCGGCGCATGCGAGCGCCCCTGATCAGCCTGATCGGGATCGTCGCCGTCTCCATCACAGCACTCGCGTTGGCCCCCGGCACCGACGCGTCGGGAGCCCCGCACCGGTTGAGCATCTTCGAGGCTTTCTACGTCATCACCTACACGATGACCACGATCGGCTTCGGCGAAATTCCCTCGGCGTTCAGCATCGAGCAGCGGATCGTCGTCACGGTGGCGATCTATCTGTCGGTGGCGGGTTGGGCGTACTCGTTGGGCACGCTGCTCACCCTGCTGCAGGACGCCGGCTTCAAGCGCGCGCTGGCGACCCAGAATTTCCGGCGGGGTGTCGTCGGGATCCGGGAGCCCTTCTACATCTTGGCGGGGTACGGCTACGCAGGCCGTGCGGTCGCGCGCGAGCTCGACGACCGGGGCAAACGGATGGTGGTCGTCGACAACAACCAGGCCAGCTTGGACAAGCTCGCCATGGACCAACTCCACAACGACGCGCCGGGACTGCTCGGTGATGCCCACTTGCCGAGCGTGATGGGGTTGGCCGGGCTCGACCGGCGCCAGTGCGTGGGGGTGCTCGCCTTGACCGACGACGAATCGGTCAATCTCGACGTTGTCATGTCGGCCACACTGTTGCGACCCCGCGTGCCCGTGCTGGCCTTCTGCAAGTCGCCTGAGGTCGCGGACTCGATGGAGGCGTTCAAGGCGGCGGACATCGTCAACCCGTACGACGCCGCCGGACAGTATCTCCTGGTCGCTCTCACGCGACCTTCGGCGTACAAGCTGGCGATTCTCTTGCTGAACCCCGTCGGGACGGCGATGCCCGAGCTCCCGGAAGGAATGGGGGCCGGTCGGTGGATCGTGTACGGCGAGGGCCGGTTCGCGCGCGAGGTCGCGAGTGACCTGAAGGCGGCCGGCATGGACGTACGCCGGGTCGACCCCAAGGACGGCACTCCGGACGTCGCGGGGGTGGAGGGGCTCGTGCTCGCCGCCGGATCCGACACCCTCAACCTCGCGCTCGGGGCCAAGACGCGTCGTGACCATCCAGGCGTGTTCCTCGCGATGAGACAGCACGGCCCTGGCGCGGCCGCCCTCGTGGAAGCCTTCGCCCCCGACATGGTGTTCGATCCGAAGGATTTGCTCGTACGGGAGGTGCTGGCCCGGCTCGTCACACCTGCGTACTGGGAGTTCGTCGCCCACGCCCTGCACCAGTCGGAGGAATGGGCCGCAGGCCTCCTCTCGCGGGTGGTCGACGCTTGTGGCAGCCAGACGCCAGGCGTCGAACGGATCGAGATCGACGACGATGCTCCGGCCGTCGCTCGGCGGATTCCCATCCAGAGCATCCGATTGGGCGACATCCTGAGAGACCCCAGCGAACGGGACCGCATGCTGGCCATCGTGCCGCTGGTGCTGGTTCGGGACGGGGTGTCGACCTTCGTGCCCGACCTCGACACGACCCTTCGGTTGGGTGACGAACTCGTCGTCGTCGGCAAACCTTCGGCGCTCAGCGACCAGATCGAAGTGCTGTACGACGACTCGACTTTGCAATACGCGATCACCGGGAAGGACGTGCCGACCACCCTGGTCTGGCGGGTCCTCACCGGTCAGCCGATGTTCGGCGAGCGGGGCACCTGGTCGCCTCCGAAACAACAGCGTCGCCGACGCCGACCTGCACGGCGATGAGCCGCACGTACGGCTCGACGCTCCGTCCGGTCGTGGTCCTGTTCGTGCTGGCAACCGTGCTGACCGGGCTGGTCGACGACCTCGTGAACCACTCACCTGGCACGAACGACGGCACAGGAGGGCTTCTCTGCGAATAATCGCAGAGAAGCCCTCCTGTGCCGTCGTTCGTGCCGCTGGAACCCGCCCAGTTCCCGGATTCACCGTCGCCGAAGGTGAAGGCCGGCCAGCAGGCACCTCATCGAGCCACCGGACAACTCCAACGTGGGCATTCCGACCGCGACGATCCTGGCGTGGCGACTCAACACGTCCCGCTGTTCGACGGTGTAGGCCTCGAAAGCCGCCTGCGACATGGCAAGCACAGGCCCGGTAAGCGACGACACCTCCAACACGTTGCCCGCGAAGCGCGCCATCTGGTCGGCCGTGATGTCCACCACGTCACGTCCTGTCTCGGCGAACCGGCGACGCAGTCGATCGCGGGCGTCGGCATCGACGACCTCAGGGCACCACACGACGAACCCGCTGCCCACCGACAGCCAGACGTTCGTGTGATAGATCGGTCGCCCGTGGCGGTCGGCAGTCTCGACGAGCACCGGATCGAGCCCGAGGTCGGCGCAGACCCGCCGTGCCAGACCCCGATCGGCTCGGTGCGACAGACCGACGAATCCGGTGCCGGTTTGGTGATCGATCACCAGCGCGCCGGTGCCTTCGAAGAAGGCACACTCTCGTTCGGCTGCGGTGTAGTCCAGGACGCGGGTCACACGGTACGTACGGCGTAGCCAGTCCACGATGTCCGAGCGCCGTTCACGGCGTCGAGCAGGGGAGGACATGGGATAGACCGCGATCGTCCCGTCCGGGTGGGTCGAGATCCAGTTGTTCACGAAGGTCGAATCCGGCGTCACCGCGTCGGTGTCTTCGACGACGTGCACCTGCACTCCCGCATCGCGCAGGGTAGCCACGACCTGGTCATGCTCTGCCGCAGCGGCGAGCCGCAGGGCGTGCGACGCGGGCGTCCGGGTCACCTGGAACGCGTTGTCGGCTGTCTCCGGATTGACGCAGAAGTGACTGGGCCGAACCATCAGGACGGCCGACGGGGCCTGAACTGACGGCGCTTGTGCCGAGGAGGCCGGTGGGATCACTCGGTGGCGCCGGTCCGGCGCAGCACCTCCGACAGCCGTTCGGCGGCGGCCATGACAGCCGCCGCGTGCAGGCGACCGGGCTGCCGGGTCAATCGTTCGATCGGGCCGGAGACGCTGACCGCAGCGATCACCTTGCCCGAGGGAGACCTCACCGGGGCTGACACCGACGCCACGCCGGGTTCACGCTCGGCCACCGACTGGCACCAGCCGCGTCGCCGAACGGCTGACAAGGCCACCGCCGAGAAATTGGCGCCGATCAGCCCCCGTTGAATCCGCTCGGGCTCCTCCCACGCCAGCAGCACCTGAGCGGCCGATCCTGCGCTCATCGTCAGTTGGGACCCGACCGGCACCGTGTCGCGCAAGCCCGACGGTCGTTCTGCCGCCGCGGCGCAGATCCGCAGATCGCCCTGACGCCGGAACAACTGAGCCGACTCGCCGGTGATGTCTCGCAGGCGTGCCAGGATGGGCCCGGCCGTGGCCAAGAGTCGGTCTTCCCCGGCGGCCGAGGCCAGTTCGGTGAGGCGAGGCCCCAGCACGAATCGCCCGTGGAGGTCACGGCTCACCAGCCGGTGGTGTTCGAGCGCCACGGCCAGGCGATGGGCGGTCGGCCGGGCCAGCCCGGTGGCGGTCACGAGGCCGGCCAACGTGGTCGGGCCCGTTTCCAGGGCGCTCAACACGAGGGCTGCCTTGTCGAGAACGCCGACTCCACTCGAATTGTCCATATGGTGATACTAGCGTCTCACTAATCGGGCAGTCCAGTCCTAGGATGAGGCCACGGCCACAGAGGCCGGGCAACGACCGCGAGGAAGGCCTGGAATGGGCAGGACACTGAGCCAGAAGGTGTGGGATGACCACGTGGTGAGGGCCGGCGACGGCACTCCCGACCTGCTCTACATCGACCTCCACCTCGCCCATGAGGTGACCAGCCCGCAGGCGTTCGACGGCCTTCGCCTCAACGACCGCCCGGTGCGTCGGCCCGACCTCACGCTGCTGACCGAGGACCACAACACCCCGACGCTCAACATCACCGCGCCGATCGCAGACCCCGTGTCGCGGCTGCAGGTCGACACCCTGCGCAAGAACGCAGAGGAGTTCGGGCTTCGCATCCACTCCCTGGGGGACAAGGACCAGGGCGTCGTGCACATCATCGGCCCGCAGCTGGGGATCACCCAGCCTGGCATGACGATCGTCTGTGGTGACTCGCACACCGCCACTCACGGCGCGTTCGGTGCGCTGGCGTTCGGCATCGGCACCTCGGAGGTCGAGCACGTGTTGGCCACCCAGACCCTGCCGCAGGCCAAGCCGAAGACGATGGCGGTGACGATCACGGGTGACCTGCCCGAAGGAGTCACCGCGAAGGACGTCGTGCTGGCCTTGATCGCCAAGGTCGGCACGGGCGGAGGGGCCGGCTACGTCGTGGAGTATCGCGGCGACACCATCGAGACCATGTCCATGGAAGGTCGCATGACCATCTGCAACATGAGCATCGAATGGGGCGCTCGCGCCGGTCTGGTCGCTCCCGACCAGACAACGTTCGACTACCTCAAAGGCCGGCCGCACGCGCCCGAAGGCGGGGAGTGGGATGCGGCGCTGGCGTACTGGAAGACGCTGTTCACCGATCCGGACGCGAGGTTCGATCATCAGGTGACCCTCGACGCCACGACGCTGACCCCCTTCGTCACGTGGGGGACCAATCCCGGCCAGGGTGTCGGGCTGGGCGATGCCGTACCCTCGCCCGACGACTTCACCGACCCGGTCGAAAAGGCTGCCGCTCAGCGGGCGCTGGATTACATGGACTTGTCGGCCGGCACGAAGATGCGCGACATCCGGGTGGACACGGTGTTCCTCGGATCGTGCACGAACGGCCGGATCGAGGATCTGCGCCTGGCCGCATCGGTCCTGCAGGGGCACCACATTGCTGACGGCCTGCGGATGCTTGTGGTTCCCGGCAGCGCTCGGGTACGGCTCCAAGCCATGGCCGAGGGTCTCGACACTGTCTTCAAGGACGCGGGCGCCGAATGGCGCGAGGCTGGCTGCTCGATGTGCCTGGGCATGAACCCCGACACCCTGGCACCGGGCGAACGCAGCGCGTCGACGTCCAACCGCAACTTCGAGGGCCGCCAAGGCAAGGGTGGCCGTACCCATCTCGTCTCACCGGCCGTCGCCGCCGCGACCGCCATCCGTGGCACGCTCAGCGCGCCGTCCGACCTGTAAGGAGTCCTCGCATGGACACGTTCACCTCGCACTCGGGCATCCCCACGCCCCTGCGGCGCAGCAATGTCGACACCGACCAGATCATCCCGGCGGTCTACCTCAAGCGGGTCACCCGCTCGGGCTTCGAGGACGGCCTCTTCTCCGCCTGGCGCAACGACCCCCAGTTCGTGCTGAACCAGCCGCCGTACGACCAGGGCAGCATCCTGGTGGCCGGTCCTGATTTCGGCACGGGTTCGTCGCGCGAGCATGCCGTCTGGGCGTTGCAGAACTACGGCTTCAAGGTCGTGATCGGGTCGCGGTTCGGCGACATTTTCAAGTCGAATTCGGGCAAGGCCGGCTTGCTCATCGCCACCGTCCCGCAGAGCGTGGTCGAGGCTTTGTGGGCCTTCGCCGAGGGCAGCCCGGGCGCGCCGATCGACGTCAGTCTGGAGGATCGCACGATCACGGCCGGGGCTCAGTCGTACCCCTTCGACATCGATGACTACACCCGCTACAGGCTGCTCAACGGCCTCGACGACATCGGTCTTACCTTGCGCGACGCCGACGCGATCGCAGCGTACGAAGCCCGCCGGCCATCGTTCAAACCGCGGACGATTCCTGCACGTACGGCGGGCTGACTAGGGCACTCGGCGTGCATGCCGGCCGCTGCGGCAGCGTGGTTGAGCTTTGATTCGCCTGACGTTTTCCTTACCGTAGTGCGCAGACGGGACTACGATTGCGCCCTAGAGGAACCGCGCTCCCGCGGTGCCCCATCGAGGTGTACGGGGGAGGGGCAGGCATGAACAAGGGCGAGTTGGTCGACTCGATCGCCCGTCGTTTCTACAACGGAAACAGGGTGGAAGCAGAGCAAGCTCTGCGAGCGGTCGTGGACACCATCGCGATCGAAACGGCTCGCGTCGGGCGCGTGGCGATCTCGGGGTTCGGGATCTTCGAACGGCTGCACCGAGAAGCCAGAACCGTTCGCAATCCCAAGACCGGGGCTCGCAAGGACGCTGATGCCAAGGACTACATCCGGTTCAGGTCGGGCACTCGGTTCGAAGGCCTGATCGGACAGTAACGCGCCGACCACGCCTGACCGAGCCGCCTCCCCGCCCTGACGACTTCCGTCTCACTCAGGCCCCAGAGCCATGCACATCCGTGTAGGGTCACGCCGACGACGAGGCGGAGGGGCCGATGCGCGGGGGATGGACCATTCCGGACGATCCGTACCCCGCCTTGTCCGAGGTCAACCACGAACCGGTTGAGCCAGCCTTTCGCAGGCTGGCCATCGTCGCGTCGACCCTGTCCCGCATTCTGGGCCGTCGTGAGTGGTCCCGACAGGAGAAGATCCCGCAGGACGGCGGCGTGGTCGTCGTCTCCAACCACACGTCGAACTTCGACCCAATCGTGGTCGGCCTGTACCTGATCTTTTCGGGTCGGTGGCCCCGCTACCTGGGCAAGATCCAGCTCTTTCGATCACCGTTCATCGGCTGGCTCGCGCGGGCGTGCGGGCAGATCCCGGTCGAGCGGGGCACCGATCG
>JBDHZQ010000026.1:0-27191 GCA_039811945.1 Propionibacteriaceae bacterium | reverse complement strand
CAGACTCACCTACAACGGCACCATCATCGAAACCGGCACCACCAGCTACCGACTCACCACCACCAAAGCCGGGGCCAAAACAGACCGTCACACCGGGGCCAGATCAGCTTGACATTCCTAACAGACATCAGATGTCTGATGTCTGTAGCATCACGGGCGAGAAAGAAAGGTTGACCATGGACGTGCCGCCGCGCACCACGCCGACCCAGGCGATCAAGGATCTGATCCTGTCGCAGGGGCTGCGCCCGGGCGACCCCCTCCCCACGGAGTCGGAACTTGTCGAGTTGCTGGGTATCTCACGCGCGACGCTGCGAGAAGCCGTACGTACTCTCGTCGCCCTCGACCTCGTCGAAGTCCGCCACGGCAAGGGGACGTTCGTCGGGCAGATGTCCATGCGACCGTTCGTCGAGGCGATGGCATTCCGCGGCGTCCTGATGCCCGGGGACGGCTTCGGCGCCTTGCGCGAGGTTGTCGACGTACGAATGGCCCTCGACCTCGCCCTCGCCCCCCGGACCATCGAGCGACTCGCCGGCCACCAGGCCCCGGCGTTGGAATTGCACTGCCGAGCCATGGAAGAGCAGTCGGCTCGCGGGGAGACCTTCGCGGCAGCCGACCGGGCCTTCCACCTAGGTTTGGCCGAGATCCTCGGCAACCGGCTCTACGGTGAACTCGTCGCCGCGTTCTGGGACGTGCACGGTGCCGTCGGCCCCAGGCTGGGAATCCCCACTCCGCGTGACATCGCCGATACGGTCGCGGCGCACCGAGACATGCTGCATACGGCCGTGGCCGGCGACCTGGAGGGGTACCAGCGAGCCGTCCGAGCTCACTACGCCCCACTCCAACGAGTCCTGCAGTCCTCGGAAGCGCACCTCGCCGGCTAGCCCGTAGTGCCCTGACGTGACCGACCCCTTTCGGCCCGCTGCCCTGGCACGAACGACGGCAGAATCGGGCCTAACTGCGAATAGTCGCAGCTAGGCCCGATTCTGCCGTCGTTCGTGCCACTACTGGGGGTCGCGCGCCCTCCAAGATCAGGCGCAGTCCTCGCAGTCCAGCCGCCGGTCGAGGTCGCCCGCCGACCACGCTCCACGGGCGGTTTCGGCACCAACCGCGATCGCCATCGCGTGGGGTGCGAGCACTTGATGGCGGTCGATCGGTTCGCCGGTCCAGACGTCGACGGCACCTTCTTCCAGTCGGTACAAGTGATAGGTCAGAGGGGCGGGTTTCGTGGTGTGGTTCAGAATCCCCAGGGCCACGCGCCCGTCGGCGAGGGGTTTCCTCAGCGTCAACGTGGTGCCGTCGACTCCGGTCGTCGCCGACGCCTTGCCCAGCGGATCCTGGTTGAGGCCCAGGAGGCCTGGGTGGACCAGCAACGCGACGAGCTCATCGGAGAGATGTTCGACGTCCGTGCCGACGAACAGCGGGGCCGCGAGCAGGCACCACAACGCCATGTGCGAGCGGTTCTCGTCCAAGGTGAGGTCGCCGTTGCCCAAGTGGAGCATGTCAGGGTCGTTCCACCCGCCGGGACCCGTGTACTCGACGATCGGCAACTGCTGGTTGGCGATGCCGTAGATCGAGCTCCACGTGGGCCAGATGTCGTACGTCGTGCGCCACATGTCCCCGATCCCCCGGGCCCAATGCCACGGGCGGGTGACGCCGTACTCGGACAACGACAAGATGATCTCGCGGCCAGTCTCGTCGAGCAGTCGACGCATCAGGCTGTACGCCGCGGTGGTGCGGTCGGCCACTTCGGGTGCGGCCGAACACCAGTCGTACTTGAGGAAGTCGACACCCCAGTCCGCGAACATCGCCGCATCCTGCTCCTCGTAGCCGATCGACCCCGGGTATCCAGCACACGTGCGGGCACCGGGTGCGGAGTAGATGCCGAACTTCAATCCGAGGGCGTGAACCTCGTCGGCGACGTAGGCCATCCCCCGTGGAAACTTCTCCGGGTCGTGCGCCAGACGGCCGTCCGCCGCCCGCGCCCGTGCCTGCCATCCGTCGTCGACCACCACGTAGGTGTAGCCAGCCGCGGCGAGCCCGCGGTCAACCATGGCACGGGCCGTGCGGAGGACGACGTCCTCCGACACGGCCTCGTGCACCTGGTTCCAGCTGTTCCATCCCATGGGCGGGGTGGGAACGCGCATCGTTACCTTTCAGTCGCGAGACAGCGTGGACTACTTCACCTGGGCCGCATCGGCCTTGGCGAGGATGTCCATGTACTGGTTCAGTCCGGCGTTGGTGATGTTCTTCACGAACGTCTGCCAATCGGCGTCGTTGTTCGGATCCATCCCGTTGCCGAGCACCATGTTCGCCTGGCCCTGCTTGAAGGCGTTGTCGATGTTGGTCCGCAGTTCGCCCACCTGAGCGGCTTGCTCAGCGGTGAAGAACGGCTCCAGGAAGAACGCTGACTCGGGCGCGGCGAACGGCTCGTACATCTTGCCGGCGCGGTAGAGCGACGGTTCGATCGAGACGGCATCGGAGGTCTTCTCCCCGTGGCGCACGTCCATGACCAGGTTGTACGTCGACCACTCCCACCAGTTCGTGTTGTCGGGTGTCGTGCCGTCCTTGACCCGGTAAATGGCCTGGCGTCCGTCGATACCCTTTTCGCCCTGCGACGCCCACTCCCACCGGTCCGGGCCCCAGCGCATGTCGAGCGTGGAGACGATGCCCATCTGGAAATCGCCCCACTGCACCATCATCTGCGGGTTCTTGGACTTCGTGGGGATGATCAGGCCCACCACGGCTCCTGGGTCGAACGACCAAGGGACGTATGCCTTGCCGTCCGGGCCCTTGAACGGCTTGATCGGCTTGAACTGACGGTAGCGAGCGTTCGGATCGGTGTAGACGACGTCAGCGAACGAGCCCTGCGAGCCACCGGGCACGACGGCGATCTGGCTGCCTCCCTCGGCCATGCACCGACGCTTGAGCGCATCGGCGTTCTGGGTGAATCCCAGCTTGTCGAGCAGGCCCTCCTTGGCGAGTTTGTTCGCGAAGACCAAGGCCTTCCGATAGTTGTCGTCCGTCGGGGTGTAGACCAACTTGGAGCCATCCCGACGAATCCGGTTCGTACCCACGTTGAGGAAAGCCGCTTCGATCAGCTGCATCGGAGGAGTCTTCGCCTCGCTGGAAAGGGGTGCCACGTTCGGGAACTGGGCCTTGATCTCCTTGAGCATGGCCTCGAACTCGTCCGTGGTGTCGGGTCCGTCGCCCTTCATGCCGATCTTGTCGGCGATCGGGCTGTAGATCCAAGTGCGTTGGTCCGACGAGCGGCAGTGGTAGCACTGGTTCACGGCAGGCAACATGTACATGTGCCCGTCGGGGGCGGTCATCACCTTGCGAACATCCGGGTACTGCTTGAACATGTCGAGCATCTCCGGCGCGTACTGGTCCACAAGTTCATCCAGAGGCATGAACAGTCCCTGCTGGCCGTACGCAAAGATCTGCGACCGCGTAAATCCGCCCATCCAGGTGGGCCCGGTCATGAAGGCATCAGGAAGGTCTCCGGACGAGATCATCGCATTCAGCTTCGGCTGTCCGTCGTCCCCGGGAGGGACCTGCTCGTACTTGACCTTGACTCCGGTGTGCTCCTCCAGGTACTTCGAGAAGGCATTGGTTTGCAGGTCGAACTTGGGATAGCTGCGGCCTACGACGCGGAACTCGGTCGTGCCGTCACCGAACTTCGCGTACTCACGGGCCTTGGGCCCGACGTAGCCGTCAGGGTAGATCACACCGGAAATTTCCTTCCCCAACTGCACTTTCAGTTGGGCCGTTCCGGGCTTGTAACCGGAGGCTCCGCCCCCCGAAGCACCGCCCGAGGTCGTGGAACTGCTGCTGCCGCAGGCTGCTACGCCGACAACGGCCGCTGCGCCCAATCCGGCGAGCAATGTTCGACGTGAGACTGGATTTGCACTGAATGGTAACATTGTGAAACTTCCTTTCGAGGGCGACGTTGCCTGATGAAACTCAGAAGAGACCGCTCTTGGTGGTCTTGTTGGCGAACCAGTTGACGACGAGCAGCAGGATCAGGCCCACGATGCTCTTGAACAGTCCGATGGCTGTGGAGTAGCTGTATTGGGGAATGGGCGACTTGAGCCCGACCTCGTACACATACGTGTCGATGACCTGCGACACGGTGAGGTTCAACGGGTTCTGGAGGAGCAGAACCTTTTCGAAACCGATGCTGAGAATGTTGCCGACGCTGAGGATCAGCAGGATCACGGCGATCGGCATGATCGACGGGAGATCGATGTGAATAATCCGCTTGAACAGGCTCGCCCCGTCGACCTTCGCGGCTTCGTGGTACTCCGGTGGGACGGAACTGAGCGCAGCGAGATACATGATTGCGGAGAAGCCGGCCGACTGCCAGATGCCCGACCAGACGTACAGATGCCTGAACCAGCCGGGGTCGGTGAGGAAGGACGGTGACGAACCGGCCACAGCCTCGATCGCCCGCGGGATCACGCCGATGCCCGGGTCGAGCAGCATGAACAGCATGCCGACGACCACCACGACCGACAGGAAATTGGGGGCGTACGTGATCAACTGCACGGTACGGCTCACGAACTTCTGCCGCAGCGCGTTGAGGGCCAGCGCCAGGATGATCGGGATTGGGAAGCCCGCGATCAACTCGTACAGCGCAAGCGCGATGGTGTTCCACAGCAGTGTCCAGAAGTTGTTGGCCGCGAAGAAGCGCTCGAACTGCGCGAAGCCCACCCACGGACTCCCCGTGATGCCCTTGACGGCCGAGAACTCGCGGAACGCAATCTGCACGCCGTACATCGGGAGGTAAGCAAAGACGACCAACCAAATCACGGAGGGGAGGAGGAGCACGTAGAGTTGCCAGGCGCTGGCCACGCGCTTGAGGAACGACTTCTTGGGCCGCGTCACGACGACGTCGGGCAGACTTTCAACTGTCGTAGTCGCCATGATTCAGCCTTTCACCGAGCCGAGCATCATGCCCTTGACGAAGTGCTTCTGAACGAACGGGTAAGCGATCAGGGGCGGAATTGAGGCGATCACGATCAGCGCGAACTTCAACTTCGCCGCCAGTTGCTGCATCTCTGCGATCTTGGCCGGGTCGGCGCCAGCCATCTTGGCCGGGTCGAACGTATTTTGAACCAGAATGTTGCGCATGGTGAGCTGCAATGGATACAGCTTCTCGTCCGTCAGATAAATCAAACCGTTGAACCAAGAATTCCACGTCGAAACTCCGTAGAGCAGCATGTTCACGGCGAGCACCGGGATCGACAGCGGCAACGCGATCTTGAAGAAGAACGTGAAGTCGTTCGCGCCGTCCATGCGCGCACTCTCCAACAGTTCCACCGGGATCGTCTGTTGAAAGAAGGTCTTGGTGATGATGAGCTGCCAGACGCTCACACAGGTGGGCAGGATCATCGCCCAGATCGTGTTGAGGAGGCCCAAGTCACGAACGACAAGGTACGACGGGATCATGCCGCCTGAGAACAACATGGTCAGCATGAAAGCGAACGTGAAGAACGAGCGCCCTGGCAGGTCGGGCCTCGACAGCGCGTAGCCTCCCATCATGGTCACCAGACTGCCGATCAGCATCACTGCGCCTGCATAGAAGAGCGAATTCAACATGCTTCGATACAGCAGCGGAGAACTGAATACCGCGTCATAGGCGTTCGTGGTGAAGCCGACCGGCAGAAACACGACCTTGCCACTCGTAATGGCCGAGGTCTCCGAGAACGATGCGCTGATCACGTAGACCAGCGGGTAGATGATCGACAGGGAGAAGACCGTCAACACCACCAGCAGCAGGAAGTTCAGTTGGCGATCACCTGCCGCGTCCTTGATGCCCAACTTTCGATTGGGAGCCATTCGAAACCTCCTGGGGACAGAGGTGATCGTTGCCGGGCGACAACGAGACACAATGTATCTCAGGTGGACCCCACATGTGTGTTGTTGGTGCGATTTGCCTGGACCTACACACCGCGAATTAGTAGCAGTCACCCATAACCGGGCGTTGGCTTAGCGCCGTACGAGCTCGTCTGTATAGGCTGAGAATCGTGGCCTCCCCATCGCGACAGCCTCCATTTATGAATGGTTTCAATTTTCGAGTCGACAACCAGGTCACCTGACAATGTCGATGCTTCGTCACCTCACATTTGATACGCCCGCTCGGGTGTGGTCCGACGCGCTCCCGCTCGGTAACGGCCGACTCGCAGCCATGGTGTTCGGCGGTCCCACCGATCGCTGGTTGTTGAACCATGTCACTGCCTGGTCCGGAAGCCCCCGATCCGCTGGGAAATCGCCGTTCCCAGCTCGAGGAGGTCGCCGTACCTCCTGGTCGGGTGCCAACTGCCTGGCCGACGTGCGCCGAGCCGTGGCATCCGGTGACATCGGGCGCGCCGAGGCCCGGTTGGCCGAGTCCCAGGCTGGACATGCCCAAGCGTTCCAACCGCTCGCAGCCGTCACGGTGACCATCGGAGACGCCCTAGGCGGGGCTCGTCGGGAGCTTCGGCTCGACGAAGCCGTCGCAGGTTGGACCGGGGACCAGGGAACCGAGGCCGAGGTCTTCTGCAGTCACCCACGCGACGCGCTGATCGGTACGTACTCCTTCGAAAGGCCCACCTCGGTCGAGATCGGCATCACCAGCCCCCACCAGGTATTCGGCCACGCGGTCGTGGAGTCCGTACCCGACGGTCTCCTGCTCGTGACTCGGATGCCCTCCGACGTGCTGCCGATCCACGATCCCGGCGACGAGCCGATCCGTTTCGACCCGACACCGGGGGCGGCCGTCACCGCCGCAGTCGCTCTTGTCGTGGCGACCGACGGTCGAGTGAACGTCCACGAGACCATCGCGATCACCGGCGCCACCGTGCTCACCGTCGTGGTGACCTGCGACACCGACTTCGTGACCATGGGCGAATCGCCGCACGGCGACGTCGGCGCTGTGCGCACTCACGCTCTGGCGAGGGCGAGTGCCGTACTCGACCTGCCGACCGCCCATCTCAGGGCCGAGCATGTGACCGATTACCGATCCCTGTACGCCCGCTTCGAACTCGACCTCGGAGCCGCAGGAGGCGCCCTCGACCTCCGGTCCGCCCTCGCCGAGGCGAGAAGCGAGCCCAGCCCGGCGCTCGTCGAGGCGGCCACCCAGTACGGCCGCTACCTGATGATCAGCGCTTCCCGGCCCGGGACCTTGCCGATGAATCTGCAGGGGCTGTGGAACGACCTGCTCCGCCCGCCGTGGAGTTCGAACTACACGATCAACATCAACACGGAGATGAACTACTGGCCGGCCTGCCCGGCGAACCTCGCGGAGTGTGAATTGCCCCTGTTCGACCTCGTCGATCTGCTCAGCCGTACCGGCCGCCGCACCGCCCGCGAGCTGTACGGCACGACCGGCTGGGTCGCCCACCACAACACCGACCCGTGGGGATTCTCCGACCCGGTCGGCAACGGTCACCACGACCCGTGCTGGTCGGCCTGGCCGTTCGGAGGGGTCTGGCTGCTGCAGCACTACGCCAACCACGCCGACTACACCGGAGAGGCTGACCTGCTCGACCGGGCCTGGTCCGCCCTCGACGGGGCCACCGACTTCCTGCTCGACTTCATGGTGCCGATGCCCGACGGCACGCTCGGAACCTGCCCGTCTACGTCGCCGGAGAACCGCTACCTCCTCGACGGAGTACCCCACGCCGTCACCACGTCGAGCACCCTGGACCTGGCCCTCGCGCGGGCGACGTTCAGCACCTGGCTGCACGTGGCGCGGCGTCGAGCTGAGGCGGGGGATGCCGTACCCTCAGCCCGCCTGATCCACGTGGCCGAAGCTCTGTCCCGCTTGCCGCTGCCGCAGCCGACCGAGCGCGGCACGTACCCCGAATGGGCCACCGACCTCACCGAAGCCGATCCCCAGCACCGCCACCAGTCGCACCTCTACGACATCTACCCGGGGACCGCCGTCACCACCTACTCCCCAGGTCAGCGCCCCTTGATCGAAGCCGCCCGCCGGACCCTCCAGATCCGCGGCGAGCACACGACAGGCTGGTCGCTGGCCTGGCGGCTGTGCCTGCAGGCCAGGCTCAAGGATCCCGCGGCCGTGATGCGGCTCGTACGTCTGTTCCTCACCGAGGCGGGGTCGACCGATCCCTGGCAGGGAGGGGTGTACGGCAACCTCCTCTGCGCCCATCCGCCGTTCCAGATTGACGGTAACTTCGGTTTCACAGCAGGGATGTGCGAGGTGTTCGCCCAGTCCCACGGGTGGATCGGCGGCCGTCGGATCTACGATCTGCTGCCGCTCGAATTGCCGTGGGCGACTGGGTGGGTGCGCGGACTGGTGCTCCGCGGCGGGGTCACCGCCGACCTTGCCTGGCAGGACGGCCGACCGGCTCGGGTACGGCTGCGCGCGACTCGCGACGTACCTGCGCGCGTGTTGCTCGCCAGTGCGGCCCCGGCGGATCTCGAGTTGAAATCGGACAGCGCAGCGACGTGGACCCCGGCCACCGGCTGGGTCGTCGAGACAGGAGAAGAGCGTGACTGAGGATTTGCGGGTCGGCGTGATCGGGTACGGCCAACGCGGCACGATCGCCCGCTACGCCCACCGCCCAGGCGAAGGGTCGCGGATTGTCGTGGTCGCCGACCCGTCAGCTCGGGCCCAGCAGGCTGCTCGCGCGCACTTCGGTGACTCGGTGACGTGCGTCGACACCGTCGCCGACCTGCTCGCCGCGGGCGTGGATGCGGTCGTCATCCTGACCCCCGACGACACTCACGCGGCGATCACGGTCGAGGCTCTGCGGGCCGGCGCCGCTGTGTTCGTGGAGAAACCGATGGCGATCCAGGTCGCCGACGCCGATCTGATGCTCGAGGCCGCCTACACCTCCGGCGCCAAGCTCTACGTCGGCCACAACATGCGCCACATGCCGGTGATCCGCCAGCTCAAGAGGCTGATCGACGACGGCGCGGTCGGCCGGGTGAGGGCGGTGTGGTGCCGCCACTTCGTCGGACACGGAGGGGACTTCTACTTCAAGGACTGGCACGCCGATCGGCGACGTACGAACACGCTGCTGCTGCAGAAGGGCGCCCACGACCTCGACGTCATCCACTGGCTGGCGGGCGGATACACCCGAGCCGTGCAAGGAATCGGGCGACTGGCCGTGTACGGCGACGTCACTGATCGTCGCGACAACTCCGACCGGCTGATGCACGACTGGTACTCACTCGACTCCTATCCCCCCTTGCAGCAGCGGGAATTGAACCCCGTGGTCGACGTCGAGGACCTGTCGATGGTGTTGATGACCCTCGACAACGAGGTCCTGGCCAGCTATCAGCAGTGCCACTTCACGCCGGATTACTGGCGCAACTACACGGTGATCGGCGACGAGGGCCGGATCGAGAACATCGGAGACGAGGGTGGTGACCAGATCCATGTCTGGACGTCCCGACGCGGCGGTGCCCGTAGTCCCGATCGGATCGAGGTGATCGAACGCGCGGCCGGCGAGCACAGCGGCGCCGACCCTCGGCTCATGGCCGAGTTCCTCGATTTCGTACGGCACGGCCACCCGACCGAGGTGTCGGCCGTCGCCGCACGGGAAGCGGTCGCCACTGCTTGCGGTGGTGCCGACTCGATCAGGAGCGGAGGGGCGCCTGTTGCCGTACCCCCACCCGATCCGGCCCTGGTGACGTACTTCGAGTCAGGGCAGGTGCGAGCCTAAGGAAGCGCTGATCAATGCTGTTCCGAGCGAGGACGTGCCGGGCTCCGATGAGCCGGGACCACCACATCTCGTGGTCGTACCGGGAGTACGAGTCGAGATGTGGGGGTAGCGGATCGCCCGATCCGGTGCGCCGCAGCCGGGACATGATTGATCAGCGTTTCCCTCACCAACGGCTCGGGCGAAGGTGACGACCGGTCGTCCGCGTCGAACTCCCAGTCGTCGATGTGCGGGTAGCGCCAGTCGTCGATGCGAACCTCGGTCCTCCTCAACGGGGAGCCGTTCCACCCGTCGCTCAGCCCCTCGGCGACGAGGGCATCGGCCATGATCTGCCGACGGCTGTATCTGACGCATTCACGAGGTCGCGCTTGGCGCGTTCACCGGACCGTCCGGCGACCCTGGCCACGTCGACGGTGGCCGGGTCCGATCCCGGGGCGGGAGCGAAGGCCCCGAACGCGAGCATGAGTGGCGCTCCGGGCGTCGCGAGGCGCGCGGAATCGAACTGGTGGAAGAAGACGTACCCCCATTCGGCGCACGGCCAGGCATCCCCGGCATCCTCAGCCTGCCCTGACGACGTCGGGGGTCTCGTGGGAGGACAGATAGTCGATCGAGGGAGCCGTACGGCCGCCGGTGTCGTACGCCTCGGCAGCGAGCAGGACAGCGGCCTCGCCGGTGAGCTCGATGGTCAGTTCGGAGACGACGACCGGCGCGAAGGCATGGATCCGCTGCTCGCCGATCGTCATCGCCTCGGCGAGGGTCACGCCGTCCGCGGCGATCCGATGCCCGGTCACGCGCTGCCCAGCTTCGTAGTCCTCGTGGAGGATCACATGGTCGATCTGCGTCGGCCGGTCGAAGGTGAGGGTCCAGGCGTGGTCGGAGGTCTGGTCAAGGCGCGCAGGGAGCGGACGGGCGAAACGGTCGTCGAGTTCTGCGCGCCACTCGAGAATGCGGGCCACGTCCTCGTCGGGGAGGAGCCCACGGTGGTCTGGCGGAAGGTTGAGCAGCAGGTTCGCCCCGCGGCCGATGGAGGCGTAGTAGATCGCGAGCAGATGCTCCACGGACTTCGGTTCGTCGTCCTCGGCCCAGAACCAACCTCGGCGAATCGAGACGTCGCACTCGGGCGGAAGGTGCCGGGCCTCGGCGAGTTCCTGAGTGTCGGTGACGTAGGTGCTCAGCTCTGTGCTGCCGACCGCGTAGTCCACCGGATCGTCGGCCAGACCGTCCTCGTTCCCGACCCACCGGATGTCCGGATCGCCCATGTTGAAGACCACGGCGTCGGGCTGGTGATGCCGTACCACCTCGATGATCGAGGGCCAGTCGTACTCACGGCCTGTCGAGCCCGCGCCGTCGAACCAGACCTCGGTGAGCGGGCCGTAACGGGTGCACAGCTCCGTCAGCTGGCGGCGGTAGAAGTCGTCGTAGGCCGGCGGGTCGGAGTAGCACGCGGCGTTGCGGTCCCACGGGGAGAGATAGATCCCCATGCCCAGCCCCTGCCGTCGACAGGCGTCGGCGACCTCGGCGACGACGTCGCCTTGACCGGCGCGCCAAGGGCTGGAACGAACGGAGTAGGTCGTGGTCTCGGTCGGCCACAGGCAGAAGCCGTCGTGGTGTTTGGCGGTGAGGACGACGTAGCAAGCCCCGGCCCGGCGAGCCGTGTCGACCCACTGGTCGGCGTCGAAGTCGGTCGGGTCGAAGCTCTCTGCCGGGAGGGTGCCGTCACTCCACTCGGCAGCGTGGAACGTGTTCACTCCGAAGTGGAAGAACACCCCGAAGTGCATCCGCTGCCATGCCAACTGCGTGGCCGTCGGCCGAGGGATGGTCATCGCTTCTCCTGTGTGGGTGGGATAAGTGGCCTGCTGTCCGGCCCGCGAGTCGCCGAGTTCGAATCAGGAGAGACGTCGTCGGTCGCGATCGGCCACGGTTGATCGGGAGTGATTCGAGGCCAGCGCTTCGTGGCCGCCAGACTATCCACCCCCGAACCCGTTTCTCCATCGGTGAACCTGTGAGCCGTACCGAACGACGGCAAATCCGGGCCTCGCTGCGATTATTCGCAGCGAGGCCCGGATTTGCCGTCGTTCGGTACAGGTGGGGGCCACACAGGGTGGTAAGTGTGAAACTGACCTTCGAAGCCCGACGTCTGTCGCCAGAGAAACCACCGGTCAGCTCCCAACGCACCGCGAATCCGCACCTCCCCGGCGCGCGCCGTCAAAGTCCTACCTTCCGCGCGTAGCGGCGTGACCCTCACCTATGAGAGACTTCTCACGTACCTGATCTGGTGCGGCTGGGGCCCCCCAATCCCCCCCGGGCGGCCCCCGCCACACGAGATCAGGTACTTGGTTTTTCCTCACAGGTACGTCACAGCCGCCGCTCACATCTCCCACATCAACCCCCGATGAAGTAACCATCGAGGAGGGCGAGATGGACATCACCGGAATGCTCGTAGGGCTACCAGCCTGGGGCGTGTACTCGGCAGTCGCCGCCCTTGGTCTCACCGAGGGCGCTCTCGGCGGCATCGTGCTCCCTGGCGCGACGACGCTCGTGGCAGTTGGGGTGCTCTCCGCGTCCGGGCTGGTGTCGTTGCCCGGCCTCATGATCGTCGCAGTGCTGACCACGCTGGTCGGCGATTCACTCGGGTACGCACTCGGGCGGCGGCTCGGCCCGTCCCTCGAAACGTCACGGCTCGGACGCCTCGTCGGCGCCAAGAACTGGCAGAAGACCCGCAACCTCCTCGCGACCAAGGGCCTCTTCGCCCTTGTGGCCGGACGTTGGATCGGCATGGTCCGCGCGATCGTGCCGGTGGTGGCGGGAGCGGGAGGGATGCCGTACCGGAAGTTCCTGCTCGGTAACGTGCTCGGTGTGGCGACGTACGTGCCAGCAATGATCGTCCTGGGTTACGCCGGTCCGGTGATCTCCTCGCTCCTGTCTCCGCTTGCGGTCTATGCGCCGTACGGGCTGGCCGGCGCCATCGCCGCCATCGTCGTGGTGCTCCTCGCTCGTCGCCTTCACTCTCGCGCTCTCGTTTCCGCGAGCCGCTGACCCGCCGCATCAGTCCTGGCACCCACGGCGTCTGAAGCCCGCCCGACAACACCAACGGCCGGCCGGGATCATCCCGACCGGCCGTGGTGGTTCAGACTCAAGCAGCGACGATCGCCACGGGAACATGCGCGGTCACGGCATCGTGAAGTTTGATGCCCACGGTGTGCGTACCGACAGTCTTGATCGGCTTCGTGATGACGATGGCACGCTTGTCGAGGGCAGGCCCACCGGCCTTCTTCAGAGCGGCGACGATGTCGGCGGTGGTGACGGAGCCGTACAGCTTGCCGTCTGCCTTGCCCGTACGGGCCGCAAGCTCGACACTCAAGCCCTCCAGCTGTTCGCGCACCTGGTTGGCGTGCTCGATCCCACGGATCTCGCGGGCGTCGCGAGCCCGCTTGATGCCGTCAATCTGCTTCTCTGCACCCTTGGTCCAGGCGATCGCCAGACCCTGCGGGAGCAGGTAGTTGCGCCCGTAGCCCGGCTTCACGTCGACCACGTCACCGGCCACGCCAAGTTTGGCGACGGCCGCGGTCAGAATGAGCTTCATCAGTCGTCTTCCCTTCTCAGCGAGCGGTCGACGCGTACGGCAGCAGGGCCAGTTCGCGTGCGTTCTTGATGGCGATGGCGACCTGACGCTGCTCCTGAACCGACAAGCCGGTCACGCGGCGGGCACGAATCTTGCCCCGCTCGGAGATGAACTTGCGGAGCGTCGCGACGTCCTTGTAGTCGACGTGACCGATGCGTACGGACTTCATCGGCACGATCTTCTTCTTATTCGCAGGTTTGCGCTGCGGTGAGGCCATTGTGGTGCTCTCCTTCATGAGCCCGGCATGCGCCGGAATGGGCCGTGCCCTGGTGGGCGGGTTGTGAACGGATCAGATCAGAACGGAGGCTCGTCGCTCTGGGCTTGGGCCCACGGGTCGTTGCCGGCGCTGCGGTTGCTGTTACCGCCGCCCGACCAGCCGCCCTGGGAGCCCCCGCCGGAGCCGCCGGAGTTGCCCCCGGAACCTCCGCCGGACCAGCTGCCACCGCTACTCGTCGTGCGGGTGACTTTGGCCGTGGCGTACCGGAGCGCTGGGCCGACCTCGTCGACGTCGACTTCGAACACGGTGCGGCGTTCGCCCGAGTTCGTCTCGTACGAGCGCGACTTCAGCCTCCCCGACACGATCACTCTCATCCCCTTCTGGAGGGATTCGGTGACGTTCTCGGCGTACTGACGCCACACCTCGCAGTTGAGGAACATCGAGTCGCCGTCTTTCCACTCGTTCGTCTGACGATCGAACGTGCGAGGGGTCGACGCGACGGTGAACTTGGCGACGGCAGCACCAGACGGAGTGAACCGCAGTTCGGGATCCGCCGTGAGGTTGCCGATGAGGGTGATCGGGGTTTCGCCAGCCATGTCTCTCTCTTCCGTGAAGATGTTCAGAACGCCAGCCTGCCTGGTGGGGCTGACAGCGTCCAGCGAGCCCTTGTGGATAACCTCGGGCTCTGGCGATCACGCGTCGGGTCGGAAGACCTTGTTTCGCAGGATCTTGTCGTCGAGGTTCAGTCGACGATGCAGTTCGGCGACGGTGGCCGGCTCGGCGGACACGTGGGCGAAGACGTACACGCCTTCGACCTTGTACGCGTTCTGCGAGCTGTTCTTGATGCGGTAGGCGAGACGACGACGACCGTGCAGGTCGACGTTCTCGACACTCCCGCCACCGGCGGTGATCACTTTCAGGTGATTGTCGATGAGCGGCTGGATCTGGCGGTCGTCGACATCGGGATCGATGATCACGGCGACTTCATAGGAACGCATGCGCGGACTCCACCTCCTCTGGTCTCGGCGGCCACGGGTCGATCCCGTGGCAGGAGGGCGTATGCAATGGCGCTCGAAGGGTCCGGGCACCGAGGGTTCACTCTACCGGCTCGTCCCCGGGCCGCGAAATCATCCCGAGCGCCCTCAGCTCGGGGAAGGCCAAACCCGCCGGTGTACCGAACGACGGCTAATGCGGCCCTCGCTGCGATTATTCGCAGCGAGGGCCGCATTAGCCGTCGTTCGGTACAGACTGCGCGATCAACCACCCACAACGACGAGGAGATCGCCTCCTTCGACGGCCTGGCTGTGTTGGATGGCAACGCGGGTGACGATGCCGGCGACGGGGCTGGTAATGGCGGCCTCCATCTTCATCGCCTCGATGGTGGCGACGGGCTGGCCGACTTCGACGCTGTCGCCTTCGGCGACGGTCAACGTGACCACACCGGCGAATGGTGCCGGTACGTGCCCTGCCGCACTGGGATCGGCCTTTTCCGCAACTGCCACCGTCGACTTGACCGACTCGTCGCGAACGGTGACGACGCGCATCTGACCGTTCATCAGACAGACAACCTGTCGCATGCCATGTTCGTCAGGTTCACCGATCGAGTGCAGGCTCATCAGCAGCTTCTTGCCACGCTCGATCGGCACTTCGTGTTCCTGGCCGACGACGAGTCCGTGCAGGAACTGCCGAGTCGTGAGCACCCCGAGTTCGGAGAACTCGGCGACGGCGTCCTCGTAGTCCTTGGTCGGGCCGGGGAACAGCAACCGATTGAGGGTCCGCTGCGGGTCGGCGGCGAGCTCGGCGACATCTTCGTCGGACAACTCGGTGACGACCGGCTTGGTCTTGCGTCCGGCCAGAGCCTTCGTTCGGAAGGGCTCGGGCCACCCGCCGGGCGGGTCACCGAGGTCGCCGTTGAGGAACCCGACCACAGAGTCGGGGATGTCGTACGCCCCAGGGTTCTGTTCGAACGCCACCGGGTCCACGTTCTTGCCGACCAGGGCGAGCGCCAGGTCGCCGACGACCTTCGACGACGGGGTGACCTTCACGATGTTGCCGAGGATGCGGTTGGCTTCGGCGTACATGTCCTCGATTGCCTCGAAGCGCTGCCCCAAGCCGAGCGAGATCGCCTGCTGACGCAGGTTCGACAGCTGACCACCGGGGATCTCGTGGTGGTAGACGCGTCCGGTCGGGCCGGGGAGGCCGGATTCGAACGGCCCGTACAGCGCACGCACTGCTTCGAAGTACGGCTCCAAGGAGGTGGCCGCCTCGAGCGACAGCCCGGTTTCACGGTCGGTGCCGTCGGTCGCCGCGATCAGCGCGGACATCGACACTTGGCTCGTCGTACCCGCCCACGCCGCCGATGCCACGTCCACCGCGTCCACTCCGGCATCGATAGCCGCCAGCAGCGTGCCCAACTGCCCGCCGGCGGTGTCGTGGGTGTGCAGGTGGACGGGCAGGTCGAACCGCTCGCGCAACGCCCGTACCAACACGCGCGCCGCTGGGGCTCGGAGCAACCCGGCCATGTCCTTGATCGCCAGGATGTGGGCGCCGGCCTCGACCAGTTGATCGGCAAAGCGCAGGTAATAATCCAACGTGTACAAGTTTTCCGACGGGCTGAGCATGTTGCCCGTGTAGCAGAGGGCGGCCTCGGCGATGCCGTACCTGGTCTCCCTCACCGCCTCGATCGCCGGCCGGATCTGTTCGATGTTGTTCAACGCGTCGAAGATCCGAAACACGTCGACGCCGGTCGCGGCGGCCTCGTGAACGAAGGCGCTCGTGACGGCCAGGGGGTACGGCGTGTACCCGACCGTGTTGCGGCCCCTCAGCAGCATCTGCAGCGGGATGTTCGGCATCAGCTCGTGCAGTTGCGCGAGCCGAGCCCACGGGTCCTCCTTCAGGAACCGCAGGGCGACGTCGTACGTGGCACCGCCCCACGCTTCGCTCGACCACAACTGCGGCAGCATCCTCGCGACGTGGGGCGCGACGTTGATGAGGTCCCTGGTGCGAACCCGCGTCGCCAACAGCGACTGATGCGCATCACGGAAGGTCGTGTCGGTCACGGCCACGCCCCGCCGTTCCCGCAGCGCCCGCGCGAAACCCTCCGGGCCGAGCTGCACGAGCTGATCCCGCGACCCTGCCGGCGCCGGTACGTCGAGCCGGGCGCCGAGATCGGGAAGTTTGGTCCGGGCCACGAGCTCGGTGCGCGGTTCGCCGTACGGCTTGTTCACCGTGATCCCGGCGAGGTACGTCAACAGCTTGGTCCCGCGGTCGGCCGGCATGCGATGGTCGAGCAGGTGGGGCCGCTCGTCGATGAAGCTGGTCGTGATGCGGCCGGCCTGGAAGTCGGGATCACTCAGGACCGCTTCCAGGAAGGGAATGTTCGTCGACACTCCGCGGATCCGGAACTCCGACAGAGCCCGCGCGGCGCGGCGGATCGCGGTGCGCAGGTCGTGGCCGCGGCAGGTCAGCTTGACGAGCATCGAGTCGAAGTGGGCACCGATCTCCGAGCCGGTGAACACGGTGCCGCCGTCGAGCCGTACCCCTGCTCCTCCCGGCGTCCGGTACGTAGTCAAAGTGCCGGTGTCGGGGCGGAACCCGTTGGACGGATCCTCGGTCGTGACCCGGCACTGGAGAGCGGCACCGCGCACGTGGACGGAGTCCTGGCTGAGGCCAAGGCTGGCGAGGGTCTCGCCGCTGGCGATCCTGATCTGGCTCGACACGAGGTCGACGTCGGTCACTTCCTCGGTCACCGTGTGCTCGACCTGGATGCGGGGGTTCATCTCGATGAAGACGAAGCGGCCGTCCTCGCCGAGGAGGAACTCGACCGTACCGGCGTTCACGTAGCGGATGTGCCGGGCGAACAGCACCGCCGAGTGGCAGATCTGCTCACGCAGGGCCGCGTCAAGGTTCGGGGCTGGTGCGAGTTCGATGACCTTCTGGTGGCGGCGCTGCAGGGAGCAGTCACGCTCGTACAGGTGGATCACGTCACCGGTCGAGTCGGCCAGGATCTGGACCTCGATGTGACGAGGCCGGATGACCGCCTCTTCGAGGTACATCCTCGGGTCGCCGAACGCCGACTCCGCTTCGCGCATCGCCTCCTTGAGGGCCGCCGGCAGGTGGTCAGGGCTCTCGACGCGGCGCATGCCTCGACCGCCGCCGCCTGACACGGCCTTCACGAAGAGGGGAAACCCGACCTCTTCAGCCCGCCCGGCCAGAACCTCGACATCGTCGCTCGGCTCGCACGACCGCAGCGTCGGCAAACCGGCCGCCCGGGCCGCGGCGATCGCACTGGCCTTGTTGCCGGCGAGCTGGAGCACGGTGTGATCCGGACCCACGAAGGTGATCCCCGCCTGCTCACACGCGGTGGCGAGGTCGGGGTTCTCCGACAGGAACCCGTACCCGGGATACACCGCGTCAGCTCCACAGGCCTTGGCGGCCTCGACGATGCCCTTGACGTCGAGGTAGGCGCGAACGGGGTGGCCCACTTCGCCGATCTGGTACGACTCGTCGGCCTTCAGCCGGTACTCGCTCAGCCTGTCCTCGTGGGGAAACACGGCCACGGTCGTGATTCCGAGCTCGGTAGCAGCGCGGAACGCCCGAACGGCGATCTCACCGCGATTGGCGACCAGGATCTTGCGGAACATCTGACTCCTTGTTTCGGTACGCCGCACAACCTACCGACGCTGGCATCGGCACGGGAGTCGGGATGGGTTCGGCGCCGCCGAGCGGCGCTTGACACCCGCCAGCAGACGGTCCACCCAAGGAACGCACAGCCGTTCAGGGGCTTCGAGGGGCGCCCACCACTGTGGATGCACCCTCGTGAGTCTTTGTTACGTTCAAATGGGGCAGAAACGCAATCGACTGTGCATCTACAGTGTTGAAGGCGCCGAGACCCCTGACCCGGGTCGGAGACGAGACCCCTGACCCGGGTCGGAGACGAGACCCCTATCCCAGGGTCAGGAACAGCTTCTCCAGCCGATCGGCGGTGACCTCGTCGTCTTCTCCGGCTTTGACGCACTCGCGAAGACCCGCGGCGAGCAGTTTGAAGCCCGCGCGATCGACTGCCTTCGAGACAGCGGCCAGTTGCGTCACGACCTCTTCGCAGTCCCGACCGCTTTCGACCATCGCGATGACGGCGTTGAGTTGCCCCGCTGCGCGTTTCAAGCGGTTGGCGACCAATCGGGTGGTCTCGGCATCGACCGTGGGCATCTGCATCTCCGGTCTGTGGGCGGACGGTTCTGGTCGTCGTCGGCCACGGCCGACGACTCTCGCACGATACCTGAGGGGGTATGTCGCTGTCGCCACCCTTCGACGGCGACATTCGCACGGGACCTCAGCGCGCCTCTGGGACCGCTGCGACGCGGGTACGGCGAATACCTCAGCTCGTCGTGGTCTCGTGTCGGGTGGACACCTTCGCGTACATCTCCTCGATCAGGGCAGCGAACCTCTTCTCGACCTCGCGACGACGCACCTTCAAGGTCGGAGTGAGCAGACCGTTCTCCATCGTGAACTCTTCGAGCAGGAGGCGGAGATCGCGGATCTGCTCGTACCGGGGCAACTTCGCGCTCACGAGGGCGACCCGACGCCGAACCTCGTCGACGATCTGGGGGTGGCCGACCAGCTCGCGATGATGAGACCACGTGATCTGCAACGCCTCCGCCACCGCTTCGAGTTGGGGCAGAGCCGGTTTCACCAGCAGCGTCAGGAACGGCCGTGAATCCCCGAGCACCACGGCCTGCTCGAACAGCGGGTCGGCGAGCAGGGCACCTTCGATCGGCGCGGGCGCCACGTTCTTGCCCCCTGACGTAACGATCAGGTCCTTCAACCGGTCGGTGATGAACAGGAACCCATCTGAGTCGATATGCCCGATGTCGCCGGTGCGCAACCACCCCTCGACGATGGCCTCAGCCGTACTCTCCGGGTCACGCCAGTAGCCCGCCATCATGTTCGGGCCGCGGTACCAGATCTCCCCGCCCCGGGCGATCATCACCTCGGAGTGGTTCATGACCCGCCCGACCGATCCCGGGCGCTGTCCGCCGGGGGCGTTGAAGCTGATCAGCGCAGACGCTTCCGTCAGCCCGTACCCGGGAAACAGCGCCAACCCCGCCGCCCCGATGAACTCCTCGACCTCGATCCGCAACGGTGCGCCGCCGCAGGCCATCACCGCCTTGGGGGGGCCCAACGCCGTACGAATCTTGCTCAACACCAGCCGGTCCGCGACCCGAAGTTGGGCGTCGAGCACAGCCCCGGGGGTCTTTCCGGCCCGGAATCGGGCCTGGGCGGCGGCGCCGACGCCGACCGCCCACCGGAACAGTCGCAATTTCGCAGCAGAACCGGCGACGCTGCCGTACGCCTCGGAGTAGACCTTCTCGAACAATCTCGGTACGGACACGAGCATCGTCGGCTTCACGAGCTTCAGCATCTCGGCCACGCTGCGGGGGTCGGGACAGTAGGTGTTCATGCAACCGCGGGTGAGCACTGCGAACGTCCAGGCGCGTTCGAACGAGTGGGCCAGCGGCAGGAAACAGAGCGAGTGGTCGGGAGGCCCGAACGCGAAGAACTCGTCGAGGGCCACCATCTGGTCGGCGAAGCCCGAGTGGCGCAGCATGACGCCTTTGGGATCGCCCGTCGTGCCCGACGTGTAGATGATCGAAGCCAGATCGTCAGGCGACGCCTCGGCCAGGCGTTGTTCGAGGAGGTCGGCGGATTCGCGTGTGGGGGGTACGGCACGGACTTCGTCGAGCACGTGCACCCGAGGGTCGTCGGCGGTCACCGAGTCGAAGACGATGACGTGGCGCACTTCAGGAGTGTCGGGCCACACCGCCTTGACGACGTCCAGTTCGACCTGGCCGGCCACGAAGACGAGCTCGGCCCCGGAGTGGCGAAGGAGGTACGACACCTGGTCGGGGGTCGACGTCGTGTAGACGGGTACGACGACCGCTCCGGCCGTGAGCGTGGCGAAGTCGGCGATGGTCCACTCGGGCCGATTCGGCGAGTAGATCGCGACCCTCGCCCCGGGCTCGATGCCGAGGTCAATCATGATCCGGGCGAGCGCGTCGACCTCGGCGGTGGCCCGCTCGTAGGTCAGGGTGCGCCACCCGTTGCCCCGCCTGATCCGCGTGGCGACTCGGTGGCCGTGCTGTCGAGCGGCTTCCCGGAACAATCGCGCGAGATGTCGTTCCGGCATTCCCGCCTCCCCCCCACGTAGGGTGCCAACGCTACCGCCTGGTCGAGCGGTTGAGAACTCCGACCTTGGGCCGCTTTCCGTGGCGACAAGGGGAGTTGTCGAATGTTGCCTTGGCCACGGGCAAAGTCGTGCACCTGCTCACAGCTGCTCGATGACCCCGTCGAGCATCGACTTCGTCAGCCGGCCCGTGAACGTGTTCTGCTGGGAGACGTGGTACGACCCGACCAGCCGGAGGTTGCCGGCAGGAGTGGTGAGGGTCGTGGTGGCGCCGTGCCCGAACTTGGGCGACGGCTTCGTGACGCCCCAACCCAGCCGGCGAGCCGCCGAGATCACGGCGCTCCACCCGATCCCGCCCAGGGCCAGGATCGATTCCAGAGTCGGCAGGCAGAGCGTGAATTCCCGATCGAGCCAGCCGGCGCACGTCGCCAGTTCCTCGACCGTCGGACGATTGGCCGGGGGCGCACAGTGCGCCGCGGCGGTGATCCGTACCCCCGTCAACTCAAGGCCGTCCCCGGCGTGCCGAGACTCCGGTTGCGAGGCGTAGCCGGCCCGGTACAACGCCGCATAGAGCCAGTCGCCGGAGCGATCCCCCGTGAACATTCTGCCCGTACGGTTGGCGCCGTGCGCCGCCGGTGCGAGCCCGACGATCAGGACGCGAGGTGCTGGGTCGCCGAAACTCGGGGCCGGACGTCCCCAGTACGGCTCCCCCCCGAAACTCGACCTCTTCTGGCGGGCCACGTGTTCGCGCCAGTCGACGAGGCGCGGACAGGCGCGGCACACCGAGACACGCGCCGCCAAGTCGGGCAGCGCGTCGACGCCGGCCGCGATCTCCACCACGCCCCGACCGTCCGCGGCGATCGGCGTGTCGGTGGTCGCGAGGTCGCCAGGCCAGCCGGTTCCGGGTTCGACCGGAGACCCGAACCCCAGACCGGTCCTCGGATGGGGGAGCTGGTCGCCCGCGGGTCCACGCTGCGTCATGACGCCACCCTACGAATGAGGTCCGCCTGCACCGGCCAGCACGGTGTCCGAGCAGCCTCCCCGTACCGAACGACGGCAAATCCGGGCCTGACTGCGATTATTCGCAGTCAGGCCCGGATTTGCCGTCGTTCGGTACACATCGGGGTCAGTCACACCCCCACGACCCGTCGAATCGGGGCAACGATGTGCCCTCACCCCGAGACTTGACCCTCGAGGGAACCGCTGAGGGCGGTCGATCGTGATCGTGGAGCAGGAAGCACGGTGAGGTCACCGTCGATGTCTCGGACGGTCAAGGGTGTGCGATAGATCCCCGACAACACGACGGGATCGAGCACGTCGGCCGGCGCCCCGGTCGCCACCGCCGTGCCCGCATCGAGCAGCAGCAACCGATCCGCGAAGCGAGCAGCGACCGTGAGGTCGTGCATCGCCGCGACGACGGCCAGGCCGTCGGTGATCCGCAGACGGTCGACCAGTTCGAGAACGTCGGCTTCGTGGCCCAGGTCGAGAGCGCTGGTCGGCTCGTCGAGCAGCAGCACCGGCGCCTCCTGCGCCAGGGCACGGGCGATCACCACACGTTGCGCTTCACCGCCGGACAGGTCGGTGACGAGCCGCGACACGAACGTTTCCAGCTCCAACCTGCGCAGCACGTCGACGACGATCCTCCGATCGCGCACCGACTCCCGGGCCAACCACGACAGATGGGCGGTGCGCCCGGCCAGCACGTACTCCGCCACCGTCATCCCCACCGGCATCACCGGCGCCTGTGGCACGAGCGCGAGCTCCCGCGCGCTCGGCCGGGAGCCGCGCTCACCCACCACCGATCCCGTGTACGGCACCAGCCCCGCCAAAGCGCGCAGCAACGACGACTTGCCGCTCCCGTTCGGGCCGATCAGCCCGAGCCACTGCCCCTCGTGCAGGTCCAGATCGACACCGTGGAGGACTTCGGCAGAGCCGTACCTCACCCTGATTCCCGCAGCGACAAGCACCGTCATGGTCGGCCTCCGCCCGTGCGCCACAACAACAGCCCGAAGAACGGAGCCCCCACGAAGGCCGTGATCACTCCGACGGGGAGTTCGGCGGGCGCGGCCAGGGTGCGAGCGCCCACGTCGACCAGCCCCAGAAACGCGGCTCCCACGACGCCCGACAGGGGCACGATCACGCGGTAGGAGTGGCTGGCGAGCAGCCGTACCAAGTGAGGAACCACCAGCCCGACGAACGCGATGAGGCCGCTCGTCGACACCGCGGCGGCGGTCAGCAACGTGGCGGCGGTGAGAACGATCAGGCGGGTACGGCCGGGGTGCAGACCCAGGGTGCGTGCCTCGTCGTCACCGACCCTCAACACGTCGAGGTGCCGACCGTGGGCGACGAGAACGACGGCGGCGATCACCATGTACGGCAGGAGGCCGGCCACAGGTCCCCAGCCGTTGGAGTTCAGACTGCCGAACATCCAGGCCAACACCTCGCGGGAGCGAGTCGGATCCAGCCGCTGCAGCGCAAACGTCTGGGCGGCCGAGAAGAACGCGGCGACGGCGACTCCGGCAAGCAGCAGCGTCGCGGGGCTCCCGAAAGACCCTCGCGCCACCAGCGCCGACGCCCCGACAGCGACCAGGGCGCCGAGGAACGCGGCGGCCGGTACGGGCGCGAACGCGTTGCCGGCGATCTTCAACCCGAAGCCGATGGCCAGCACCGCACCGAGCCCGGCTCCGGCCGAGACACCGAGCAGGTACGGGTCGGCCAGCGGATTGCGGAACGTTCCTTGGTACGCCGCACCAGCCATCGCGAGCCCGCCGCCGACCATGAGGCCCAGCACCGTACGTGGCAGTCGGATCGACCACAACACTGCCTCCTGCTGATCCGACAAGGGGGAATGGATGCCGATTCCGGGGATCTTGGCGAACAGGGAGCCGAGCACGTCAACGGGGGGCAGGCCCGCCGCCCCCGTGGTGGCACTGAGCAGGACGACCCCGATCAGCACCACCACGGCAGCGGCCAGCGCCATGAGGGGGAGCCGATAGGCGCGACGTACGGCGGTCTCGAGTGCGTCGGTCGAGTGGCTCTCGCGACTCGCCGGCGACTCCGACGCCGTGCTCCGCGCGGCCCGGCTCCCCACGGTCACGTCACGGCTCCGAGCGCCTTGCTCAGGTCGCTGACCAACTGGGGCAGCCGGGGTCCCCACCGGGAGCTGACGTCTGCGCTGACGACCACGACGTGGTTGTTCTTGACTGCGGACAGGGTTTCCCAGCCGGGCCGCTTGGCGATGTCGGCGGCGGTCAAACCGCTCTGGTCGGTGATCACGATGACCTGGGGGTCGGCCTTGAGGATTGCCTCGGCGGTGAGTTGCGGGTAGCCGGTCTTGCCCGGGTCGGCTTCGTCGGCGATGTTCTTCGCGCCGAGTTGGGTGTAAACGGAGCCAATGAAGCTCGCCGAGCTGGCGGCGTACAGCTTGCTGTCCAGCTCGTGGTAGACCCGCACCGGGACTTTCGGCGCCGAGTCGAACGCTGCCTGCAGTTGGACCTTCATCGTGTCGATCAGCTTGGCCGTCTCCGGGCTGCGGCCCGTCGCCCGACCCAGCGCGGTGATCGCCGGGTACCCCGCCTCGATCGTGGCCGGTGCGGCGTTGACGAGCACCGGTACTCCCGCCTTGCCCAGGGTGTCGACGATCCCGTTGGTGTCACCGCTGGTCACGACGAGGTCGGGGGTGTCGGCGAGGATCGCCTCGACGTTGGGCTGGAAGCCGGACAGGGTCGTCTTGGGCGCGTTCGCCGGATAGTTGGAGAACTCGTCGACGGCGACGACCTGCTGGCCGGCGCCCATGGCGTACAAGAGTTCCGTGGCCGACGGCGACAGTGAGACGATCCGTGACGGCTTGGCCTTGATCGTGATCTGACCCTTGCCCGAGTCGAGGGTGACCGGGAAGACGTCGGCGGCGGCCGCAGTGGACGACGTGGCGACGGAGGCCGCCGGCGCAGTGGCGGTGGCCGTACCGCAGCCGGCTAAGGCAAACAGGACGAGGAGTGGCAGCGCGAGCCGCCTGAGCGTGGACATGAGATTCCTCCGTTCGGTCGAGGACGAAGATGCTCGAGCCACGGAGTGTTCCGATCGGCCGAACCGGCCCTGGTCCTCGAGGGCAACTGATGGTTCTGCCGTACACGATCGACCGGACTCGTCCACCGGGTGGTGGCTTCACCGTTGCGGGTCAGTGCCGGGATTGGACCGGACTTCGCCGTGCGCGACAGCGAGATCCTAGCGTCACCGGATGGGTACGGCAGACCCGCGGACTTGCACGGACGCCGCCGGTGTCATAGGAGAGAACCCATGATCTCGTTCGGAGCCCATGTGGAGCAGATGGACCCGATCGCCGAGGCGGTCGCTCGGGGTGCTGGCCTGTCGCAGTTCTTCCTCGGCGATCCGCAGGGGTGGAAGGGGCCGGTGGTGTCGTACCCGGGCGGGGCGGACACGCTCAAGACGGACGCCCAAGAGGCGGGAATCGACCTGTACGTGCATGCCCCGTACGTGCTGAACGTCGCGTCGCTGAACAACCGGGTACGGATCCCGTCGCGCAAGCTGCTGCAACAGCAGTTGACGATGTCTGCGCAGATCGGAGCCAAGGGGCTGATCGTGCACGGCGGACACGTGGGCAGCGACGACGACGTGGCGATCGGATTCGACAACTGGCGCAAATGCATCGACGGGCTGGACCTTGCGGTGCCCCTGTTGATCGAGAACACCGCCGGCGGCAACGGGGCGATGGCGCGGCGGCTCGATCGGATCGACCAGCTGTGGTCCACGATCGCCGAGGCAGCCGGAGCCGACCACGTCGGCTTCTGCCTCGATACGTGTCATGCCCATGCCGGCGGCCTCGAACTCGCCGGGCTGGTCGAAAAAATCCTTGCCATCACAGGCAGAATCGACCTCGTTCACGCCAACGACTCCAGGGATGCCTTCGACTCCGGGGCGGATCGACATGCCGACCTGGGTACCGGATTCTGCGACCCCGAAGGTCTGGTGGCCGTCGTGGCCGAGGCAGCAGTACCCGTCGTATTCGAAACCCCCGGCGCCAAGACGGGATCGAGCCACGACATCACCTGGCTGATCGAGCGTCTGTCGTGAGGCCCGCGGACCGCCCGTGAGTTGCTTCGTCACGCCACGACGGCGGGAACGTGGCCGATAAGGTCGCTGACATGGCGAAGAGCATTTACGTGATGAGCCCGGAAGGCCTCGTCGGCAAGTCGGCCATCGCCCTCGGCGTGATCGAAACCTTGGCCCGCGAAGTCGGCTCGGTGGGCGTGTTCCGGCCGATCATCAAAGCAGGGGTCAAGGACACGATCCTCGACGGTCTGGTGCGTCAGCCGGCGGTCAACGGAGACTACGAGGCGTCGTACGGGGTGACTTACGACGCGCTGCACGACAGCCCGGACGAGGCGATGGCAGAGATCATCTCGCGCTACTCCGATCTCCAGTCGAAGTACGACACGATCGTCGTGCTCGGCAGCGACTACGCCGACGTGCTGGGGGCCGCGGAGTTCCCCTACAACGCCGATCTGGCGGCCCATCTCAACATTCCGGTGCTGCTCGTCGCGCGAGGCAACGACAAGAGCCCCGAGGGTCTGCGCCATGCCATCGACGGATCGCTGGAGCAGCTGTCGCAGCATCACGCCACAGCCATCGGCGTCATCGCGACTCGCCTGCCGAGGGAGAACTTCGAGGCCTACCGCGACGCGTTGCAGGGGATTCCGCTCAACTTGGTCTGCCCGATTCCGGAGCACAAGGTGCTCGCCTCGCCGACCGTGGCGCGGCAGTTCAAGGCCGCGAACGCCACGATGATGCAGGGCAAGGAGGAACTCCTCGACCGGGAGTCGGCCGGAGTGCTGGTGCTGTCGATGACGTTGCCGAACGTGCTGGAACGGCTCTATCCCGAGGCAACGGTCGTGACGGCGTCGGACCGGATCGACCTCCTGCCCGGTCTGCTGCTGGCCCACACGTCGGGGGCGTTCCCGCCGCTGGCGGGGATCGTGCTGGTGGGGGGGTACGAAATTCCGCCGTCGATCCTCAAGCTGATCGACACCTTGGATTCCGACTTGCCGATCGCGACGACGTCGTACGGCACGTTCAAGACGGCCGAGACGTTGTTCGGGCTCGAAGGAGCGATGACCGATTCACCGCGCAAGATCGAGATCGCGCGGGGCATGTTCGGCCGCTACGTGGATTCGGAGGCCCTCCTGCAGGCCATGGAGGTACCGAGGGCCCAGATCCGCACTCCCCTGATGTTCGAGTACCAACTCATGCAGCAGGCCCGCACCGACCGCCGTACCATCGTCCTTCCCGAGGCAACCGACGACCGGATCCTCGAATCGGCCGCCATGCTGCTGCGCCGTAACGTGGCGAATCTGGTCCTGCTCGCGCCGGAGCACTATGTCAACCAGCGTTCGGGTTCTTTGGGTCTGAACCTGTCGCGGGCGTCGTGCATCGACCCGACCGATCCGGGGCTGCTGGACACGTTCGCGACCGAGTACG
>JBDHZQ010000025.1:0-28000 GCA_039811945.1 Propionibacteriaceae bacterium | reverse complement strand
ACATCGAAGCCACCCGACACGCCGTCGACACCACCACCACGACCGCCATCGAGGCGGCATAGTAGAACCATCACAGGCGCCTCACACGGCCCTAACTACACCACCCCATCGGGCTCTATCCAGCAGCACGCAGAGGGCCCTGCCGCGCAAGAGGTACGGACCCGCCCGGCCGACGACGACGCCGCCTGTCTCGTCGAGCTTCAGCACGGTCGCGTCGCTGGCACGCACCACATCAGTCGACGCCAGCTGTGCGCTCGCCCGAGTCGTCCACTGCTCGTCGACGGCCTGGTCACCGCGCATGTTCTGAGTGTGGAGGGCATGAGCAGCGGCGTGCCTCGCAGCGGCGGCCAGTTCGGCAGGGCTCCACAGTTGGTCGAGGAACGGCACAGCCAATGCCTGTGCTACCCGTTCGCCGACGAGCTTGCCGCCCGCTCCGTACGTTGCTGAGAGGGCGACCAGAGGTGGGGAATTGGTGGTCATGGGGCCTCCGAAGAATGGGGTATCCGAGGTTTCCAACGTAAGCCAGCTCACGCCTGGATGCGCATATTTCTGTGAATAACGCACAGCAACATGTGTCCCCGCCCAACCCGAGGTGATGCGCGGCCATCACACGAGCGCCGCGGAGGCGAAAGACGTTCTCTCAGACGGTCGGAGTGCAGGTAACTACTGCCGGGGCGATCCATCCCACGACTGCTGCGGCTGACCCCCTGAAGGACCCCACGGCCCCGCCGCCGGCGGCAGAGTCGCTGCCGAGCCGCCCGTGTACTGCTGATCGGGAGAGTTCTGTGGCTGGCCGGGGTGAGCCCACTCCTGTTGCGGACTGTTCGCTGGTGCTGACCAGGGCTGATTCGGTTGCAGCCCCCAGTTCGGCAGGGACTGCGCAGGAGTGGTCGCGACCGCGGTGGCATCGGGTGCCGACCGGTTCTGAGGTTGGGCGGCGCGCCGCTGCCACTCGACGAGAGCGAGCACGATGAGGATCGGCGGCAGGATCCAGATCAGGTCACCCGCGCTGGCTGTGCCGGAACTGCGATCCAGCATGTTCGAGAAGTCGGTGAACGGCAGGAACACCATGCTGACGAGGTTGTTCACCACGTGGAGAGCGACTGACGCCTCGAGCCCGCCGGTGCGGTACGCCATGAAGCAACCGATCATGCCGAAGGAGAAGTAGAAGATGTTGAGGTAGATGTCCTGCGCTGCATGGAGCCACATGAACAGCAGGCTCGACAGCACCGCGCCGATCCAGAATCCGACTTTCTCGGATGGGAACAGGGCGGCGACGGAGCGATTGGCGAGCCCGCGCAACCCGTACTCCTCCCCCGCGCACTGGAAGGGGGTCGTGAGGAGCACGGTCGCGATCATGAACAGGCTGTACGGCTTCCACTGCACGTCGGGAAGGCCGCCGATCACCAGCTCGATCGTGAACACCAGGAGGTACGGCACCAGCACCACCAGCAGACAGCGCGCGAACCACCCCCACCGGAATCGCCCGGCCACCGACGACAGCCACCGAGGTCGCTGCCCGGTGGCCGCCAGTTGGGCCAGCCAGGCAACGGGGATCATGAGCGCCAGTCCCACATTGTTCGCCAGGAACAGTGCGGGCGTCATCTTGATGTCCGCGGTCGAGGTGATAGCGCCGAACGAGCCGTCGTACAGGAGCGCTGGCAGCACCAACACACCCGAGCCGACCAGCCAGCCCACGACGGCGATCACGGCGAGCACGAGGAACCGCCACCACCTCCACCGTGGAGTTCGGTAGAACCAGTGGTACGGCCGGGGCTCGACCGGGAGTGCAGGCGGTTGTGGTTTCACGCGGTATCGGGGAGGTCCGGCCGGTGGGGCGGCCGTCGCCGGATGGGCGGGGTTCCCGGGCGGCCAGGTCGACCCAGGAGGGCCGACCGGGGCAGGCGGAAACGCCTGAGCCTGCGGGGCTGCGTTCGGGCCGCCTGCCGGCCCAAGGCTCGCAGGTGTCGGCCAGGGCTGCTGAGCGGGGGTGTTGCTCATCGGTGTGTCAGAGCTCCGGGAACCACAGGCCGACCTCACGCGCGGCGGATTCAGCCGAATCCGAGCCGTGCACGAGGTTGGTCTGGTTCGACAGGCACCAATCTCCGCGGATCGAGCCGGGGACAGCCTTGACGCCGTCGGTGGCGCCGTTGAGCGCCCGCACTGCATCGATCGCCCGCTCGCCTTCGAGCACCACGGCGACCAGCGGTCCCGATGTGATGAATTCCTTCAAGGCCGGATAGAACGTCTTCGCGACATGGTCGCGATAGTGGGCGTCGGAAAGCTCCGCCGATGCCGTCCGCATCTCCATCGCCACGAGGGTCAGACCCTTCGCCAGGTAACGACCGAGAATGCGACCGGTCAGCCCGCGCTCCACAGCGTCGGGCTTGATCAGGACCAGTGTTCGTTCTGTCATGAGCACGAATCTAGTGGGCAGCACCCTGCTCACCGGCTCACGACTCCCCCACCCTGTGGATAACTCAGGCCGAGGGACGTTCCAGACGCTTCCCGAGCCCGAATGTCACCGACCAGACCACGGCGAACACGACGCCCATGACGAACTGATACGGCGTTCCGAACCCCAAAGCGATTCCTACCACTTGGGAGAGCCAGCCCAGCAGGTACCCCACTCTGCCCCGTCTCACGAGGGCCGCCCCCAACAACGCGATGACGATCGCCGCTCCGCCGGTGCCGAACGCGACCGCGACACTGCGGTCGGAGACCTGGATCATCCCCGGAATCGTCAGCCCGAACACCAGCGCCTCGCACATCAGCACCGCCGACAACACCTTCGTCATCGGGTTGCCCGGCGCGAGCGTCACCTGTCGCTCCAGTCACGTCGGCCGAGGCTGTCGTCGTCGCCGTACGACTCCCATTCGTCCTCGTCGATCGCCGCCAGATCCGCCACCGCCGAGGTCTCGGCGTCGCGGACCAACAAGGCCCGCGCCTCCCCCGCCAAGGCCGCAGACCCCACCACCAGGACGCCTGCTTCCGGCCCAGCTTCGTCGGCCAGGGCGACCGCGGCTTCCAGCGCGTCGGGCAGCCACGGCTTCACCGTCACCTGCGCCTCGCCGAACACGCTGACGGCCAGTTCTGCCAGCTCGTCGGCGGGGATCGCCCTCGGTGTCGATGCCTGTGTGACCACCACATGGTCGAGATCAGGTTCCATCGCTTCGAGGACCTCCCTGACCTCCTTGTCCCTCATCAGACCCACCACCCCGATCAGCGGCGCGAACGCGAACGCCTCGAGCATCGTCGCCATGGTCGAGGCGACGGCAGCGGGGTTGTGCGCGGTGTCCAGCACGACCGCCGGAGAAGTCCTCACCCGCTCGGTCCTCGCAGGTGCTACCACATCACCGAACCCGGCCTCCACGACCTCGTGGGACAAGGCCCGACCACCGCCCAACGCCTCGACTGCGGCCAGCGCCAAGGCAGCGTTCTCGGCCATGGCGTGGCCGTACAGCGGAAGCAGGACGGGCTCGAGCAACCCGTCGGAACCGGTGATCCTGACCACCTGGCCACCGACGCCGGGGATGCGCTCCTCGACCCCGAAGTCGATGCCCTCGCGCAGCGCCAGCGCGCCCACGGCCACACATCGCTCTGTCAGCACCTGCGCGACGCTCGGATCCTGCCCCGCCAACACGGCGACGCTGCCGGACTTGATGATCCCGGCCTTCTCGCCTGCGATCTCGGCGAGGGTTTCGCCGAGGTACGACGTATGGTCACGCGAGATCGGGGTCACGACAGCGACGTCGGCGTCGACGACGTTGGTCGCGTCCCACGCTCCCCCCATGCCGACCTCGAGCACCATCACGTCGACCGGCGCGTCGGCGAAGATCGAGAACGCCAGTCCCGTCAAGGCTTCGAACATGGTCAGCGCGATGCCGTCGATCTCCATGTCGTCGACCATCGCGACGTACGGCTGGATCTGCTGCCAGGCCTCGTCGAAGGTGGCGGTGCTGACCGGCATCCCGTCGACGTTGATCCGCTCGACTGGATCGACAAGGTGGGGTGAGGCGTACCGTCCGGTGCGCAATCCCTGAGCCCGCAACAGGGCGTCGACCATGATCGCGGTCGACCCCTTGCCGTTGGTGCCCGTGATCTGCACCACGGGCGCGCTTCGCTGAGGATCGCCGAGCAGGTCGACCAGGGCGGAGATCCGCTCGAGGGACGGCCCTATCTGGTGTTCGGGTTGTCTGGCATACAGCTCGGAGAGCACCTGCTCGTGTGTGATCGCAGAAGTCATGGTGGCGACGAGCATAGGCGCGTGGTCCCGTCGTGGCTCAGCGGCCAGGACGGTTCGACGGGTCGAAAGAGGCCTCGGCTAGAATCTCGGGGTGCCCACCGCTGCTCTCGAAGGTCTTGCCACGTCGGCGTCCGGTGTGCGCGCCCGCCTGACCTGGCGGGATTGGGTCGGCCTCGCCGCCCGCCTCGTGCTCGGCGGCGTCTTGCTCGTCGCAGGCGCGCTGAAGATTCCGAACCTGCCGGCGAGCGTGCTGGCGGTGCGGGCGTACAAGATCCTTCCGTACGACCTCGCCGTCGTCGTCGGCTATGCCTTGCCCATCGTCGAGATCGTCGTCGGTCTGCTGTTGGTCGTGGGCTTCTTCACCCGTATCGCAGCGGCGATCGGCGGACTCCTGATGGTCGCCTTCGTCATCGGCATCGCGTCGGCCTGGGCCCGCGGGCTCGCCCTCGACTGCGGGTGCTTCGGTGGCGGCGGCGAGATCGCCCTCGAAGAAGCGCTGAAGGCGTACCCGTGGGAGATCGCCCGCGACGTGGGCCTGCTCGCGCTGGCAGCTTGGCTCGTGATCAGACCCCACAGCCCGTACGCCCTCGAGGATCGACTCTTCCCACCCGTGACACCTATCGACCCCGAGGTCGACGACGAGGAGATGCAGTGAGCAACCAGTCGAGACGCGAGGCCCTGCGCCGTCAGCGGGAGGCAGAGGCCGCCGCGGCCCGCAAGAAGAAGATGACGATCATCGGGGCGGGCATCGTCGCGTTCGTGCTCGTCGTCGTCGGCGCTGTGTGGTTGGTCTTCAACTTCAAAGACCAGATCGGGGCGACCAATGCCGTACCCGCAAACGCCAACGGCGACAAGTCCGGCATTCGGGTCGAGCCGAACAAGGCCAGACAAGGTGCCGTCACGGTCGTGGTCTACCAGGACTACCAGTGCCCGTTCTGCAAGCTGTTCGAGCAGGCATTCAGCTCCAAGCTCGAAGCTGCGGCCAACGCCGGGACGATCCAGCTCGAGTACCGCACGATGACGTTCCTCGACGCGAACCTACGCAACGACGCCTCGACCCGCGCAGCGGTCGGCGCCGCCTGCGCGGACAACGCCGGGGTTTACCTGGACTACCACGACGCTGTCTATGCCAATCAGCCCACCAGCGAGGGTGCCGGCTACAGCGACGACTTGCTGCGTGTGCAGATCCCGACCCAGATCGGGCTCTCGGGCGACAAGCTCGCCGGATTCCAGAAGTGCTACGACACGAAGGCGACGCTGCAATTCGTCAACAGCGTCGACCAGGCTGCCGGGCGCGCCGGTATCACCTCGACGCCCACGTACGTGATCGGCGGCACCGATGTGACCAAGCAACTCGACTACAACACCCCGACGTCGATCGACCGGTTCCTGCCGACCTCCTGAACCGGGCTGCCGTCCGCGGGCGCGGGCGCCGGGACGGCCCCCGCCCTGACCTCATCGGACGCACCACGTCCCAGGAGTCAAAGGCGTTCGCGGGCTGTCGGTGAGGTTCCCTAGGATTCCTTTCCATGACTGCTACCGCTCATCCCTCCTCGTCCGCGCCCAGCCAGGCCGGCCGCGGCGTACCCGAGCGGCCCGCACTCGAAGGACTCGAAACCGTCTGGGCCGGTCGGTGGAAGGACCAACAGACGTACGCCTTCTCCCGCCCGGAGGCTCGTGAGCAGGTTTTCTCGATCGACACCCCGCCCCCCACCGTGTCGGGATCGCTCCACGTCGGTCATGTCTTTTCTTACACCCACACGGATCTGATCGCGCGCTACCAGCGCATGCGCGGCAAGCACGTGTTCTATCCGATGGGTTGGGACGACAACGGCTTGCCCACGGAACGCCGGGTGCAGGTGTACTACGGAGTCCGCTGCGACCCGACCCTGCCGTACGACCCAGCCTTCACCCCGCCGGCCAAGCCGGATCCGAAGCGCCAGGTGTCGATCAGCCGGCAGAACTTCATCGAGTTGTGCGAGCAACTGACCGCGGTCGACGAGCAGGCATTCGAAGACCTGTGGCGGCATCTTGGCTTGTCGGTTGACTGGAACCAGCTCTACACGACCATCTCTGCGTCGTCGATCACGACCGCCCAAAGGGCCTTCGTGCGCAACCGGGCCCGAGGCGAGGCGTATCTCTCCTTCGCCCCGACGCTGTGGGACACCACGTTCCAGACCGCGGTGGCACAAGCAGAACTGCAGGCGCGCGACTACCCCGGCGCATACCACCGGGTCGCCTTCCACGCCCCGAACGGCCAGAACGTCTACATCGAGACCACGAGGCCTGAACTCCTGGTCAGCGTCTGTGCGCTCATCGCCCATCCCGACGACGAGCGCTACCAGCCCCTGTTCGGCTCGACCGTGACCTCGCCCTTGTTCGACGTCGAGATTCCCGTGCTGGCTCATCCGGCGGCCGAGATGGACAAGGGCGCCGGCATCGCCATGTGCTGCACCTTCGGTGACCTGACCGACGTGCAATGGTGGCGGGAGCTGCGGTTGCCGACGCGTGCGGTCGTCATGCGCGACGGCCGGCTGTCGCGCGACACCCCGGACTGGCTCGTGAACCCTGAGCCGTACGACCAACTTGCCGGCAAGACCACCTTCTCGGCCCGCGAAGCGACCGTCGCCATGCTGCGCGAGTCGGGCGACCTCGACGGCGAGCCGAAGCCGACCACCCGCAACGTGAACTTCTACGAGAAGGGCGACAAGCCGCTGGAGATCGTGGCGACGCGGCAGTGGTACATCACCAACGGCGGCCGCGACGAAGCGCTGAAGAAGCGGTTGATCGAACGCGGTGGGCAGATGCAGTGGTCACCGTCCCACATGCGGCATCGCTACAACGACTGGGTCGCCGGGCTCAACGGCGACTGGTTGATCAGCCGGCAGCGGTTCTTCGGGGTGCCGTTCCCGGTCTGGTACCGGCTCGACGCCGAGAGCGAGATCGATTTCGACCATCCGATCGTGGCGGCCGAGGAGACCCTGCCGGTCGACCCGATGACGATGTGTCCGCCCGGGTACGACGAGTCCCAGCGCGGTCGACCGGGCGGATTCGTCGCCGATACCGACGTCATGGACACGTGGGCGACTTCGTCGCTCACGCCTCAGATCGCCTGTGGCTGGGAGCGAGATCAAGCACTGTTCGACCTGACGTTCCCGATGGACATGGCGCCGCAGGCCCACGACATCATCCGTACCTGGCTGTTCAGCCGGGTCGTCCGCTCCCACTTCGAGCACGACTGCGTGCCCTGGCAGCGCGCGACGATCTCGGGATTCGTCGTCGACCCCGATCGCAAGAAAATGGGCAAGTCCACCGGTAACGCGATCGTGCCGACCGAGATCCTCGATCGGTACGGCAGCGACGCGGTCCGCTGGCGGGCCGCGATGGCTCGGCCCGGCACGGATTCTCCCTTCGACGAGTCGCAGATGAAGGTCGGTCGGCGACTGGCCATGAAGGTGCTGAACGCGTCGAAGTTCGTGCTCGGGATCGCTGGCTCAGGCGCCGACGGGGCAGGCGTGGTCACCGAACCGGCCGATCTGGCCATGCTGGCCGCCCTGGCCACCGTGGTCGCCACGGCGACCGATGCGTTCGACGCCTTCGAATACACCGACGCTCTCGAAGCCACCGAGCGGTTCTTCTGGTCCTTCTGCGACGACTACCTGGAACTCGTCAAGGAGCGGGCGTACGGCGGTGGCTCCCCCGCAGGCGCGGCCTCGGCGCGAGCGGCCCTCCTGCTCGCGCTGGATGTGCAGTTACGCCTGTTCGCGCCGTTCCTTCCGTTCGTGACCGAGGAGGTCTGGTCGTGGGGCCACGACGGCTCGATCCACCTCACGCCGTGGCCGTCGACCGACGAACTGCCGACCGCGGGTGACCCCTCATTGCTCACCGACATCGCCGCTGCGCTCGTGGAAATCCGTGGCGCCAAGTCGCATGCCAAGGTCTCGATGAAGACGGTCGCCGACCGCGCCGAGTTCACCGGTGCGGCCGACCAACTCTCCCGCCTGCAAGCCATCGAACCCGACCTCAGGTCCGTCGGCCGGCTCACCGGTGACGTGGTCTGGACGACCGGTGACGGCCCGTTGGCGGTATCGCTGGAGCTCGTCGTCGCGGGCTGAGAGCGTCCCCTGCACGTTTGCCCACGGTTCTGCACGATCGCTCACCCGCACTCAGTCAGGTTGAACCAACGGGCAACCGATTCCCTGGTGCGAATCCGGCGCCCGATCCTAGGGTGATGGCAGGACAACCAAAAGGTGTCCTCACACCCTCGTGAGGAGGACGGATGAGAACACTCGACGTCGACGTGGTCGTCATCGGCGGGGGGTCCACCGGGGTCGGGGTCGTTCGTGACGTCGCGATGCGCGGTTACCGAACGGCGCTCGTCGACCGTGTTGATCTCGCCCAAGGCACCAGCGGCAGGTTCCACGGGCTGCTGCATTCGGGGGGCCGATACGTCGTCAGTGATCCGCAGTCGGCTACCGAGTGCGCTGAGGAGAACACGATCCTGACCCGGATCCAAGCCAGCGCGATCGAGACGACCGGCGGTTTGTTCGTCTGCGGGCCGGACGACGATGTCGCGTACGGCGAGCGTTTCCTGACCGGGGCCGTGGCCGCCGGCGTCCCCGCCCAAGAGATCACCGTCGCCCAGGCGCTGGCCCGCGAGCCGCGCCTCAACCCTGGGATCACCAGGGCCGTCGAAGTCAAGGACGGCTCCGTGGACGGCTGGCAGTTGGTGTGGACCGCGGCCAAGTCGGCCCAGGAATACGGCGCGCAGATCCTGACGTACCACCGCGTCACGAAGATCGAGCGGTCCGGTGACCGGGTCAGCGCAGTCATGTGCAACGACGCCAAGTCCGGCGAGGACGTCCGCATCGGCTGCTCGTTCGTGATCAACTGCGGAGGGGCCTGGGCGGGCCAGATCGCCGCCATGGCCGACTGCCACGACGTCGAGGTCGTGCCCGGTCGGGGCATCATGATCGCGATGAACCACCGGCTGGTGAACACCGTGCTGAACCGGCTGATCTACCCGGCCGACGGCGACATTCTCGTGCCGGTGCACACCGTCTGCATCATCGGGACGACCGACGTCAAGGCGCCGGATCCTGACCACCTGCCGATTCCGCGCGACGAGGTGCAGGAGATGATGGATCACGGCGAAGTGCTCGTGCCGGGGTTCCGCCAGGCTCGGGCCATTCATGCCTGGTCAGGCGCTCGCCCCCTCGTGAAGGATTCACGCGTCTCGGCCAGCGATACCCGTCACATGAGTCGGGGCATGAGCGTGCTGGACCACTCCGAACGGGACGGGCTGGCTGGGATGCTGACGATCTCCGGCGGCAAGCTGACCACGTACCGCCTCATGGCTGAGCACGTCGTCGACGCGATGGAAGACCAACTGGGCACCAAGCATCCGTGCAAGACGGCCGAAGAGGCCTGCCCCGGTTCCGAAAGCGGGAAGACGTACCACATCACCCACCGCCTCGAAGACCGTGAGGCCGACCGGATGCACGACCAGATCATCTGCGAGTGCGAGCTGATGAGCCGCCGGATGTTCACCGACGTGTTGGCCCAGAACCCGACCGCGTCGCTGGACGACCTGCGCCGGCAACTTCGGCTCGGCATGGGTCCGTGTCAGGGTGGCTTCTGCTCGATGCGCGCGACCGGAATCGCCCACGAGGTCGACCACATCGATATCGAGCGGGCGACGGGACTGCTGCGGCTGTTCCTCAAGAACCGGTGGATCGGTCTGTGGCCGATTCTGTACGGCGACCAGGTGCGTCAGACCGCGCTCGACAACTGGATCTTCTCGGGAACGCTCGACGTCGAGCATCTTCCCGAGGGTGCGGAGGTGGTGTGATGTTCGACACCGTCGTCATCGGAGCAGGCCTGTCGGGCCTGGTCGCGGCGATCAAGCTGGCCAGGGAGGGACAGCGGGTCGCCCTGCTCACGAAGGGCCTCGGCGGACTGCAGCTGTCGCAGGGCTCGATCGACCTGCTGGGGTACAACCCCGATCGGGTCGATCGACCGCTCGACGCCATCGGGCCCTATGCCACCGCCCATCCCGATCACCCGTACGCCGTCATCGGCGCCGACGCGGTAGCGCGCGGAGTGTCGTACCTGAAGGACCTGCTCGACGACCTCCTGGTCGGGGATCCGAGCCAGAACATGGTCCTGCCGACGGCGGTCGGGGCGCTGCGCCCGACGTCGATCGCGCCGCGCAGCATGGCCGGCGGTGCCGTCACCGACGGGATCCGCTACCTCATCGCGGGATTCCGCCAACTCAAGGACTTCTACCCGGGCCTGTGTGCGGCGAACCTGGCGCGCCAGCGCGGCCCTCACGGCGAGGAGATTTCCGCCCGACCCGTGTTGCTCGACTTCCCGGCTCGCGACGGCATGGCCGATTCGAGCGCGTTGGCCTACGCGCGGGCTCTCGACGACCCTGAGGTGCGTGCGAAACTCGCCGTCGCCTTGAGGGCGGTCCTTCAGGAGGGGGAGGTCGTCGGCCTGCCTGCGGTGCTCGGGATCAAGGACCCCGGTGTGCACCGGCACCTCGAATCGGCGCTCATGGAGACCGTGTTCGAGATCCCGCTGCCGCCCCCCTCGGTACCCGGCATGCGCATCAACGAGGCGTTGACCCAACGTGCCAAACGAGCCGGGGTGCGCATCATCCTGGGCAGTCCGGTCGTCACCTTCGCTCATCGCGACGGCCGCCTGACGTCGGTCAGCATCGACGCCGCCGGAGGTCATCGGGTGTTCAAAGCGAACAGCTTCGTCTACGCACCCGGTGGTTTCGAGTCCGGGACCATCTCGATGGATTCGTACGGCACCCTCACCGAGCGGGTCTTCCACCTGCCGCTGCGCAACCTGGGGCCCGGCCTCGTCGACGGCGATTCCTGGTCGGACCAGGAGTTGTTCCGCGTCGGCGTCGGTGTCGACCAGTCGATGAGGGTTCTGGACGCCGGCGGGCGCCCGGTGTACGCGAACCTGTTCGCCGCCGGTGGGCTGATCGCCGGTGCTCTGAGGTGGAGCGAGAAGTCGGGTGAGGGCATCGCCCTCGGCAGTGCCGTACGCGCGTGCGAATCGATCCTGGAAGGGGCGAAGTGATGCCCGAGAGCCACGAACACAACCTGCTCGCCAGGGCCAGCCTCGACCACTGCGTCAAGTGCACGGTGTGCGAGACCCAGTGCCCGGTCGCGGCAGTGACACCGAAGTTCTCCGGGCCCAAGTACGTCGGCCCACAAGCCGAGCGCTTCCGCAACGGCGAGTCGGTCGACAAGTCGCTCGATTACTGCTCGTCGTGCGGCATCTGCACGTTGGTCTGCCCGCAAGGGGTCAAGATCGCCGAGCTCAACTCCGTCGCCCGCGCTGCGATGAAAGCCGACCACATGCCGTTGCGCGACCGGCTGATCAGCCGCACGACCCTCATGGGCAAGGCGATGACACCCGTCGCGCCGATCGCGAACGCCGTGCTGGACCTCAAGCCCGCTCGGTTCCTCATCGAAAAGGTCGTCGGGATCCATCGTAACGCGGCGATGCCCACCGCCCACACCCAGACGTTGGTCGGGTGGTTGCGGAGCCGTACCAAGCCGACCACCACGCCCACCCGCGGAAAGATCGTGTTCTTCCACGGATGCGCTCAGATGTACTTCGAGGTCGAGACCGGCATCAAAACGATCGAGGTGCTCGAGGCTCTCGGGTACGAGGTGATCGTGCCCAAGCAAGGCTGCTGCGGCTTGCCCCTCCAGTCGAACGGCCTGTTCGACACCGCCCGCTCGTGGGTGCGCAAGCTGGTCTCCGACCTCAACCAGGCCCCTCAGGATGTGCCGATCGTGTCCTGCTCGACGTCGTGCGGCGGCATGCTGAAACACGAAGCCAAGGAGATCCTCGGCCTCCACGACCCGTCGTTGCTCGAGGTAGGTGGCCGGATGCGCGACATCTGCGAGTTCCTGCTCGACCTGTCCGACCGGGGCGAGCTCGACACCAGCGGGTGGCTGCCGCACGACATCGTGCTCCCCTACCACGCGCCATGCCAGCTGCGAGGGCAGGGCATCGGCACACCCGCGGTGCAGTTGATGGAGCTGATCCCGGGCGTCGAGGTGGTGGAGTCCGGCGCCTACTGCTGCGGGATCGCGGGCACGTACGGCCTCAAGAAGGAGAAGTACGACATCGCGATGGCCGTGGGCAAACCCGTCTTCGACAAGGTCCTCGCGACCAATCGAGAGTTGGCGACGTGTGACTCGGAGACCTGCCGCTGGCAGATCGAGCAGGCCACCGACGTGCCGACCGTGCACCCGATCGCCCTCGTTCACCAGGCCATGGGTTTGTCCTGAGCGAAACGGCGCCAGCGACGACCGATCAGGTTTCGGGCCTCAGCAGGGCGAGTACGGCTGACACCCGCCGATGCACGTCGTCTCTGAGTCCGAGTTTGGCGAAGATGCGCTGGGTGTGTTTCTCGACGGCGCCTTCGGTGACGACCAGGCGGGAGGCGATCCCGGCGTTGGTGTGTCCCTGGGCCATGAGTTCGAGCACCTCCCGCTCGCGCGGGGTCAGAGTCGTGATCGGATCGCCGGCCCGCCGTCTGCCGAGCCACTGCGCGACGACCTCGGGGTCGAGCACGATCCCGCCGCCGGCGACCCGGTCGATCGCGTCGAGGAATCCGTCGATGTCGCTCACCCGGTCTTTGAGCAGGTAGCCGATTGACCCTTCTCCGGAGGTGAGCAGATCGTCGGCGTACGACCCCACCACGTATTGGCTGAGCAGGAGAACTGGCGCCCCCGGCCAGGTCTGGCGAAGCCGTACCGTCGCCTGTAATCCCTCGTCAGTGTGCGACGGCGGCATCCTGATGTCGGCGATGACCAGGTCCGGTCGCAACCGCAGGGCCTCGGCGACGAGCGCTTTCCCGTCACCGACCTGACCGACCACCTCGTGGCCGGCATCGCCCAAGATGAGGCACAAGCCTTCCCGGAGCAGGACCGAGTCGTCGGCGACGAGGATGCGCATGGGTTCACGATCCCAAGGGAATTGCGGCCTCGACCAGGGTTGGTCCACCCACCGGAGAATCGAGCGCCAGCCGCCCGTCCACCGCGCGGAGGCGCTGCTCCAATCCGGACAGGCCGTGACCCTTTGCCAGGCTGGCTCGGCCAACGCCGTTGTCGACGACCGCCACGAACAACCAGCCGTGCTCAACCCAGAGCCGCACGGACGCGGCCGTGGCCTGCGCATGCTTGGCCATGTTCGTGAGCGCCTCGGAGACCGTGAAGTAGGCCGCTGTGGAGACATGGTCGGGCAGGTCGCCGGGTACGTCGGCCTGGACAGAGACGGGTACGGCACACCGGCCAGCGGCTTCTTCGACCGCCGCCGCGAGCCCGCGATCGACGAGCACCGGCGGCGCGATGCCGCGCGACAGTTGGCGGAGTTCGTTGAGCGTGTCCTGGGTCTGTTGCATGGCATCGGCCAGGATCTGCTGCGCACTTTCGGGGTCTGTGGCAGCCTGCCGGCGTGCTCTGGCCAGGTCCATGTTGAGCCGTACCAGCCGCTGCTGAGGCCCGTCGTGGATGTCACGTTCGAGCCGACGCAGGGCGTCGTTCTCGGCCTTCCGGCCCGCGTCGCGGGATTCCACGAGCGACGCGACCTCGGCGGCGTGCTGCGACCGGGACGACAGCAGCGCTGTCGAAACCGACGACTGGAAGCCCGCCAAGGCGCGCGTGACGGGCCCGAGCGACGCGGTGAACAACAATCCTCCGACGATGTACACGAGGCTTTCGGCGACCGCCTTGACCGGACCGTTCGGGAGGAAGCCCATGCCGCTGTAGTTGTCCCCGAGCAGGGCCGGCAGCAGCCACACCGTGATCGGGCCGAGCACGGTGGACACCGCGGCCGCCCACCAGGTCACGGTGAGCGACCACGTCACCGTCGAAACGACGAACCCGACCAAGGTCCACAGCGCGTCGAGCCAGCACTGGGGATCGCGCAGCGGGCTCAGCATCCGGCCGATCGCCGTCCGCCCACGTGTGGGGAGGTACGTCGCAGGCGCCGGTTTGCCCACCCAGGATCGGATCAGCGTGCGCTCGGCGGTCGCGGCCAGCCTGGCCACGAACAGCCCGGCCACCAGGATCGGCAGCCCGACCCAGATCACCGCAGTCCCCACGCCGGTGGCCACCAGCGACACGACGACCGTGAACGCGATCATCGTCAGCGGCCAGGAAGCCAACAGGTAGGCGCTGTCCTTGCGGATGCGTTCCCAACGGCCAGTGGGCGGGGCCGAGGCCGGCGGGTCGTTCTCGGTCGGCCGGACGGACAGCGTCGGCCAAGACGCCGGGAGATCGGCGGCCAGGCCGCCGGGTTCGGCTGACCCTCGCTGGGCGGGATCGGTGGGCCTGCCGTACCCAGTAGGCGCCGGGACGTACCCCTGGTCGCCGGTGTCGTACGCGTTCATCGTTCGCATGTCCTCGAGCCTCGCGGTTGCCGCCCGGCCACGGTATCCCGCTGACTGGCCAATCGTGGTCGGGCTAGCCCCACAGACGATCGAGTCCAAGTGAGGATCTTTGCCAGGTTGGCGACCAGACCCATGGTCGGGAGATCCGGTCCTCTCGTACATTGGGCGGCACACCGTGCCGGATACGAAGGGTGAGACGCACATGGGTCTGATGGACAAGCTCCGCGGAGAACTCGTCGACATCATCGAGTGGATCGACGACTCACGCACCACACTGGCCTGGCGGTTCCCGCGCTACCAGAACGAGATCAAGAACGGCGCCAAGCTCGTCGTCCGCGAAGGGCAGGTTGCCATCCTCGTGCACAACGGGCAGATGGCCGACGCGTTCCAGCCGGGTCTCTACGAGCTGCGGACCGAGAACATGCCGATCATGACCACGCTGCAAGGGTGGCAGTACGGCTTCAACAGCCCGTTCAAGAGCGAGGTCTACTTCGTCAATACCAAGCCGATCACGGATTTCAGGTGGGGTACGGCCAACCCCGTCACCGTGCGGGACCCCGACTTCACGATGGTGCAGGTACGGGCGAACGGCCTGTGCGTCGTACGAGTTGCCGATCCTCACATCTTTTTGCGGCAGGTGATCGGCACCGACTCGGAGTTGACGATCGACGAGATCGCCGAGCTGCTGCGCCGGGTCATCACGCTGGCGTTCAGCGATCTGGTGTTGGAGACGAAACTCGGCGTGATCGACCTGCAGGGACGCCAGGTCGAGCTGTCGGACAAGCTCCGCGCCTTCGTCGCGCAGCGGGTCGACGACGAGTACGGCTTGGCCGTCGATTCGATCACGATGAACATCTCCCTGCCCGACGAGATCACCCAGGCGATGACGCGCGGCGTGGCTCGCGGAGTCGAGGAAGGAAGCTGGGCGAAGAACGTCGGCGACATGCAGCGCTACCAGCAGGCGAAGGCCGCCGATGCGATGACGATCGCCGCCGGGAACCCCGGCGGAGGCGGCCTGGCCGGCACGATGATGGGCGCAGGCATGGGCATGGCGATGGCGGGCCAGATGGCCAGCCAGTGGGGCCAGGGAACTCAGGCGCAGTCCGGTCCCCCGCCGCTGCCGGCGGCTCAGACGTTCCACGTGGATCGTGGAGGGCAGGCGAGTGGCCCGTACGGACTTGCCGAGATCCAAGCCCAGGTGCAGCAGGGTCAGATCCAGGCGACCACCTTGGTCTGGACCGCCGGCATGGCGGCCTGGACCATGGCCGGCCAGGTGCCGGCGTTGTCCGGTCTGTTCCAGGCCCCACCCCCTCTGCCGACGCACCCCTGAGGGTTCTCGTGACCATGGGACAGCCACCCGGCCGACCCCCTTCGCCGCCGGGTGGCGGTGGTGGGCCGTACCCACCGGCGGGGGGCCAGCCGTACCTGCCGGCAGGTGCGTTTTCGCCACCCCTACCCACCCCGACCGCCATGCAGGCACCACCGCCGATGCCAGAGCCGCCACGGCTGCCCGACCCCGGCGCGATGCCCGACCCGGCCGCGTTGCAGGTCACGGAGTCGACTCGCACCTACCCATGCCCTCAGTGCGGGGCCAACCTGGGCTACGACCCCAGCGTCAATGCGTTGAAGTGCGCGTCCTGTGGTCATACCCAGTCGGTGATGGTCGATCAGACACCGATCGCGAACCACGACATGAACGAGGCCGCGGCGTTCACCGCCGCTCTGGCCGCAGCCCCTCAGACGAGCCTCACTCGAGAGATCGTGTGCCAGAACTGCGGCGGGCACACCAGGTTCGACGGCACGTGGACCGCAACCCGATGCCCGTACTGCAACACCCCGATTCAGCGTGACGACCTCAAACTCGCCCCCGGCAGACTCCCGGTCGACGGCATTCTGCCGTTGCGGATCCCCGAGGCCGAGGGACGACGAGGGGTCGAGGAGTGGATCGACAGCCGGTGGTTCGCGCCCAACGCATTCAAGAAGTACCGGGAACTCGGAAGCTTCAGCAGCGTCTATCTCACCTACTTCGCCTACGACGCCGACACGACCACCAACTACACCGGCCAGCGAGGCGACAACTACACCGAGTGGGTCGAACGCGACGGGCGCCGGGTGGCCGAGACCCGGACGAATTGGAGTTACGCCAGCGGTACGGTCACGAACCAGTTCGTCGACCTGCCCGCCATCGCGAACCGTGGCTTCGACCCCGCGAAGGTGATGGCGTTGGAGCCCTGGCCGGTCGAGGAGGCAGTGCCGTACACCCAAGCGTTCGTGGCCGGCCACCTGAGCCGCACGTACGACGTGGGCGTGGCCGAAACCTTCGAATCGGAGGTCAAGAGCAGGATCGACGCCGAGATCGACCGGACGATACGCTCCGACATCGGCGGCGATCAGCAACGCGTGTCGTCGGCGGATACGACCTATCAGCGACTCGACTACACCCAACTCCTGATGCCGACCTGGCTGTTGACGGTGACGTACAAGAGCCAACCGTTCCAGGTGTTGATCAACGGGATCACCGGCGAGGTCCAAGGCGATCGGCCCTACAGCGCCGTGAAGATCTTCTTGCTGGTCATGGTGATCACGATCATCGTGGTGGCCTTGGTCGTCTACTTCGGCGGGCGATAGGCAGCCAGCGTCGACGGCCGCGGTGCCAAGGTGGCGCATCGGCTGCCGACCTGAGATTTCTCACCTACGTTGTGAGTGACAACCCGCTGAAGGAGGAACCCATGACCGACCGCCCGGTGCGCTTCGCTGTGATCGGACTCGACCACGCCCACATCTTCGGCATCATCAGTGGTCTGCTCGAGGCCGGCGCAGAACTGGTCGGCCTCGCATCCGACGATCCCGAGGCATCGGTCTGCAAGACCGTACGGCAGATGCAGCCCGACGTGCCGTGGTACGACGACGCTCAGCAGTTGATCGACGACCCGACCATCGACCTGATCGCAACCGACGCCCAGCCGATCCGCCGGGGCGAGATCGCCATCGCAGCATTGAAGGCTGGCAAGGACGTCGTGACCGACAAGCCCGGCGTCGTGAACACCGACCAGTTGGAGGAAATCAAGCGCCTGTGCGCCGAGCAGGGGCGCTTCTGGGTCGTCGTGTTCAGCGAGCGCTTCGGTGTGAAGTCGGCGATCAAGGCCGGCGAACTGGTGCATTCCGGACGCATTGGCCGGGTCGTGCAGACGCTCGGGCTCGGGCCTCATCGGGAACGGGACGCGGCTCACCTGTCCGGAGGTACGGGAAGGCCGGACTGGTTCTACGACATCTCGACCTACGGCGGGATCCTCAACGACATCGCCAGCCACCAGATCGACCAATTCCTCTGGTTGACGGGGTCGACCAGCGGTGACGTGGTGAGTTCGACGGCGGCGAACTTCAACCACCCTGACCAGCCCACATTCCAGGACTTCGGCGAGATCGTGCTCGTCTCAGACCGGGCGAAGGGATACATCCGGGTCGACTGGTTCACCCCGCAGGGGCTGCCCGCCTGGGGGGACGGGAGGCTCGTCATCATCGGCACCGAGGGCTACATCGAGTTGCGCAAGTACGTCGACATCGAGGGCCGGCCGGGCAAGGACCACCTGTTCGTCGCCGACAACAACGGTACGGAGTACATCGACTGCTCCGACACCGAGCTGCTGCTCCATCGAAACATCGTCTTCGACGTGCTCAACCGCACGAACACCGCCGTGCCGCAGGAACACACCTTCGAGGTCAGCCGCTTGGGCCTGCTGGCTCAGGAAAAGGCCAACGTGTTGAAGATGTACGACGCGTAGGTGTCTCTGGGCGGGTCGGATCAGGACACGGCTCGGCCCGAAGGTGGGACAGAACGCCCCCTCAACCAGCGACACGCCGTCGAAGTCGGCGTGTCGGGGTGTTGAGGTGGCGTTCTGTCCCGGTGCCGGGAGACGTACCCCGAACTGTGGGAGTCACCTCGCGACGCGGACCGCTCAGGAGCGAGCATGACGGCGAGCGCGCGGCAGAGGCAGGGCCGGTGGGCGGCTCGCCGGAGTGGCGTCGAGGAGGCGCAAGGCTTCGGCGACCGCGAGGTCGAGTTGCGGGTCGCGGGCGTCTTCGTCGGCCCAGTCGCCGGGAGACATCACGTAGACGATGTCGGGGTCGACACCGTGGTTCTCCACGTCCCAGCCGTGCTCGTCGAAGTGGAACGAATACCGCGGCTGCGTGACCGAGGTGCCATCGACCAGGTCGAATCTGCCGTCGATTCCGATCACGCCGCCCCAAGAACGCTGGCCGACCACCGGACCGAGCTTCAACTCCTGGGCGGCCGCACACACGATGTCTCCGTCGGAGCCTGCGAACTGGTTGGTCACGAAGACCACTGGACCACGCCGGCCGCGATAGGGGTACGGCTCGGGGCTGCCGTGCCGTACGACATCCCAACCGATCACCCGGCGACTCAGGCGCTCGATTACCAACTGGGAGGTGTGCCCGCCGCCGTTGTAGCGCATGTCCGCGATGACACCGTCGTGACCCATGGCCACATCGAGGCCCCGGTGCAGTTGGGCCCAACCGTTGGCGACCATGTCGGGCACGTGCACGTACCCGAGCCGACCGCCTGACTTCTTGTCGACGTAGGCAGCGCGTCGCGCGACCCAATCGGAGTACCGCAAGGGGGTCTCGTTCGCCGTCGGGATGACGGCCACGCGCCGCTCGGAGTCGCCGCGCCGCAGGGTCAGCTCCACCACCGTGTCGGCCGCGCCGCGCAACAGCGGCGCGATGCCACGCTCCGCGACCCTCTGCCCGTCGACCGCGACGATGACGTCACCGGCCTGGGCGTCGACACCGGCGGCCCGCAGGGGCGACCGAGCGTCGGGATCCGAGACGTCCCCGGGCAGGATCCGCGCGATCCTGGCTCCTCCGTCGACAGGCACCAGATCGGCACCGAGCAGGCCCTGGCGAGGCGTGTCGGCGGCCGGAGGTGTGACGTACGCGTGCGAGCTGTTGAGCTCGCCGACCGTCTCCCACAGGACGTCGACGAGGTCGTCGCGGGTCCGGACGCGGTCGACGACCGGCCGGTACCGGTCGAGGATCGTCGACCAGTCGGTTCCATCCATGTCCTCGCGCCAGTAGAAGTCGCGCATCAAGCGGCCGTTCTCGGCAAACATCTGGCGCCACATCGGGCGAGGGTCGACCGTACGGCGAAGCCTCCCGAGGTCGACGGTGACCCGCGCGGGGTCGTCCTTCTCGACCTTGGCGGTCGCGGGTACGACGACGACCTCGTCCTTGCTCCGCAGCACCAGGCGCTCGCCGTCGCCGGAAACTGCGTACGAGTCTGCCGAGCCGAGTTCCGTGATCGACCTGGTCTCGAAGCTGAACCGCTCGATGGCATCTCGCTCAGGCTCACCTTCGACCCCGGCCCGGCTCGCACCGAGTTCTCCGGGTGCGGACACCGATCGCCGCCATACCACCCCGTTCTTGACCGCGGTCACTTGGGCAAACTCCCCTGACGCAACCGGGAACGGCACGAGCCGGTCTTCGAAGCCGTCGCCATCGATGTCCACGGTCACGACCGGCTTCTTCTTGGCAGCGGCGTCGGCCGGCTCGCTGTCGACGTCGGCCTGGACCTCGCTGATCGGCCATCCGTCGGCAGCTGCTCCGAACGGCGCGGGGGCGGTCGCCGACAACGGAACCAGGTACGGACGAACGGTCCCGGAGAAGAACAAGTCGAAGTCGTGTTGGTCGTACCGGGGATCGAACGTGCGAGCGCTCAACAACACGAGGTGGGCCCCGTCCTGAGTGAACGACGGCGACGTATCCCGGAACTTGCCCGACGTGAGAGCCTCCGACGACCCCCGCCGGGCATGGAGGTCGGCGCAGAACAGTCGGGTGGTCGAGCCGTACTCGGTGGGGCTGACCCACACGACGTATCGGCCGTCGGGCGAGAACGCCAAATCGGTGGCCTCTCCGTGGGGCGACGTGCCGAGTTCGCGCATCCGACCGTCGGCCACCCTGACTTTGCAGATCCGGCCGTCACCGGTGACCGCCACGAGGTTCTCGCCGTCCGGTGACGCAGCGAGACTCGTGACTCGCCCGAGTCGACCGCGGGCGATCCGGCGGCGCTCGCCCGTACCGTCGAGCCTCGCGATCTCGAGGGCGTCCTCCCCGGTCGCGTCGGTGACGTAGGCCCCCAGCCCGGTCTTCCCCAGCACGCGCGGCAGGCGACCCCGAACAGCGGGGTCGGCCGATAGGGCCCGCGCCGGTCCGGCGCGGTGGGTCAGGGTGTAGACGGCCCCGTGCCATTCGACGAGGGATGCATCTCCACCGTGATCAGGCCAGATGTCGACGAGCCGATCAGTCGGCTTGATCGTCAGCGGCCGGACCGGAGCCGACAGCGACACGTCGATCTCGCTAGGTTCGGCGCGCAGCGACCCCATGAGGTAGATCCGCCCGCGAGCGTGGTAGACGATGCGGTGGCCGTCGCTGGTCGGGTTGCGAACGAATCCTTCTGCCGGCCCGTGCTTGGTGTGCTGTCGCAGGTCGCCCCCGGTGATGTCGACCGACCACAGCTGGGCCTGCCGATCGGTGTGCTCGGGGAATGTGGCGCCGAGGTCAGAGGTGAACACCAGCCTCTCCCCCACCCACGCGGGGCCGTAGACGCCGGCCGTCTCGTCGGGCAAGGCCCTCGTCCAGTCGCCGTGGGCGGCTTTGATCCAGAGCTGGGGAGCCGTACCCCCTCGGTAGCGTTTCCACATGGCCAGGTCGCGCCAGTACGGGGTGGTGACGGCCGTCGCGCCGTCCGACTTGACCGCTGCGGACATGGCAACGCCGTACGGCAGGAGCTCGACTTGGCCACCGAGGTCGAGGCTGTGCAGCATCATCCGCACGCGGAACGGTTGTCCGTACGTCGACGCCACCAGCACGTGGGTGTCGTCGAGCCAGCCTTCCACGTACGTGTGCTGAACCCCCCAGGCGCTCAGTTGGGTGACTTCGCCCGTCTCGCGGTCCAGCACGAACACTTCCGGCCGCCCCTGGACGAGACGGGTGTAGGCGATGCGCGTGCCGTCCGGCGAGAATCTCGGCTGCCTCACCGGCTGATGCTCGCTCGTCAGTCGCGACGCTCGCCCTCCTGCGACATCGACCAGCCAGAGATCGTCGTCTGCGACGAACACCAGGTCGTCGCCGGAAAGGTGGGGGTAGCGCAGATAGGACATGGACCGGACCCTAGCAATCAGCCGGGGACACATTCGCGGTCGATTCCCGCACCGATGGGTGCGCGGGCGGGTACGGAGGGCCGCTGCCTGGGCGTGGGTACGGCGAGGAAGCCAGTCAGGTGGGGGTTTCGTTCGAAACGTGGTACGCCGGGAGCCGGCTCAGGCGGTCTTCTCGCGGCGGCTGTTGAGATCGGAGCGAGGCACCAGGGTCGGTTCGATGCCGTCGCGGATGACCTCGCCGGTGACGCGAACCTGGGCGATGTGATCTTGGCTCGGCACGTCGAACATCACGTTGAGCAGTGCTTCTTCGATGATCGCGCGCAGTCCACGAGCACCGGTGCCGCGGGCGAGAGCGAGTTCGGCGATCGCCTCGATCGCGTCGTCGGTGAGCTCGAGATCGACGCCGTCGAGTTCGAACAGCTTGCGGAATTGCCGTACCAAGGCGTTCTTCGGTTCGAGCAGGATCCGGATCAGCGCTTCTCGATCGAGCGGCGACACCGTGGCGATCATGGGCAGCCGACCGATGAACTCGGGGATCAGGCCGAACTTGTGCAGGTCCTCCGGACGGACCTCGGCGAAGGGATCCTCGTCCTTGCGGCGGGCGATCTCGTCGTTGGTGAACCCGAGCGGGCGTTTCCCGATGCGCGTGCTGATGATGTGCTCCAGGCCCGCGAAGGCACCGCCGACGATGAACAGCACGTTCGTCGTGTCGATCTGGATGAAGTCCTGGTGGGGGTGCTTGCGGCCACCTTGCGGGGGTACGGAGGCGGTCGTGCCCTCGAGGATCTTCAACAGAGCCTGCTGCACCCCTTCCCCGGAAACGTCCCGGGTGATCGACGGGTTGTCTGACTTGCGCGCCACCTTGTCGATCTCGTCGATGTAGATGATGCCGGTCTCGGCCTTCTTCACGTCGAAGTCGGCTGCCTGGATCAGTTTCAGCAGAATGTTCTCGACATCTTCGCCGACGTAGCCGGCCTCGGTCAGCGCGGTCGCGTCGGCCATGGCGAACGGGACGTTGAGGAGCTTGGCCAGGGTCTGAGCCAGGTACGTCTTGCCACAGCCCGTGGGACCGATCAGCAAGATGTTGGACTTACCGAGCTCGACCGGATCTTCCTCGGTGGCCCGCCGCGGCGGCTTGCTGGCCCGTGCGTGCACGCGCTTGTAATGGTTGTAGACCGCGACGGCGAGGGTCTTCTTGGCCCGGTCTTGACCGATGACGTACTGGTCGAGGAAGGCACGGATGTCGACCGGCTTGGGCAGGTCGTCGAGGAGGCCGACGTCGGAGCCCTCGGAGAACTCCTCTTCGATGATCTCGTTGCACAACTCGATGCACTCGTCGCAGATGTAGATGGCAGGGCCTGCGATGAGCTTCTTCACCTGCTTTTGGCTCTTGCCGCAGAACGAGCACTTCAGAAGGTCACTCGTCTCGCCGATGCGAGCCATCCGCGTCCTCCTCTGCTGGTGGCGCCCTGCGGGTGCCGAGGTGCCTTCACACTAACCGGTGTGCTGCCGCGGTGCTATGGAGAAACTCCGCGGCAGCACCAGTCGCCTCAGGTCTCTTTCAGTGACGTCAGAATCTCGTCGACGATGCCGTACTCGACCGCCTCGGCGGCCGTCAGGTACTTGTCGCGCTCGATGTCCTTCGAAATCTTCTCGACCGTCTGCCCTGTGTCGTCGGCGAGCATCTGCTCCATGAGGGCGCGGATGCGCAGAATCTCCCTGGCCTGGATCTCCAGGTCGGAGGATTGGCCGTACCCACCCTCGGTCGCCGGCTGATGGATGAGGATCCGGCTGTTCGGGAGAGCCAACCGTTTGCCCTTCGTGCCGGCCGCGAGCAGGACCGCCGCGGCCGACGCAGCCTGACCGAGGCACACGGTCTGGATGTCGGGCTTGATGAAGCGCATCGTGTCGTAGATCGCAGTCAGGGCTGTGAACGACCCGCCGGGCGAGTTGATGTAGATGCTGATCTGACGCTCGGCATCCATCGACTGCAGGCACAGCAGCTGAGCCATGACCGCGTTCGCGATGTCGTCGGAGATCGGGGTGCCGAGGAAGATGATGCGGTCCTCGAACAGCTTGGTGTAGGGGTCGACGCGCCTCATGCCGTAGCTGGTGCGCTCTTCCCACTGCGGGATGTAGTAGTCGGCTCGGGGCCCGGCAGGGGCCACGCCGTGGGGAAGCAGAGACAGGTCCATGTCGGTCCTCACTGGTTCGGGGCGTCGGTCGTGATCTGGGAGGCGCGCTCGAACACGTGGTCGATGAAGCCGTACGCCTTCGCCTCCTCGGCCGTGAACCACCGGTCGCGGTCGGAGTCGGACTCGATCTGCTCGACGGTCTGACCGGTGTGCTTGGCGATCAACGCCGACATCGTCTTCTTGATGTGCAGCGACTGCTCCGCCTGGATGCGAATGTCTGAAGCGGTGCCACCCAGACCGCCCGATGGCTGGTGCATCATGATCCGGCTGTGAGGGAGCGCGAAGCGCTTGCCCTTGGTGCCGGCCGACAACAGGAACTGGCCCATCGATGCGGCCAGGCCCATCGCGACGGTGGCCACGTCGTTGCTGATCCACTGCATGGTGTCGAAGATCGCCATACCGGAGTCGACGGAACCGCCGGGCGAGTTGATGTAGAGGTAGATGTCCTTGTGGGGATCCTCCGCGTTGAGCAGCAGCATCTGGGCACAGATCGCGTTGGCGTTCTCGTCCTTGACTTCCGAGCCCAGGAAGATGATCCGGTTGGCGAGGAGCGCCTGATAGACGGAGTCGGACATCCCGATCCCGCCCGTGGGCAGGCCTGCCATCCGAGGCAGTTGATGTTCGTAGTTGGTCACGAAGCGAACCTACCGGGTTCGACCGACAGTTCCACGGGGTGCGGGCCTCTGTTCGCTGACGGCGCACCGACGCGGGTCAGCGCGAAGCCCCGGCCCACCGCGGACCGAGGCTCGTGCCGTACGACTCAGGCGTCGGTCGACTTCTTGGACTTCTTGGCAGGCTTGGCCGGCTCCTCGTCCACGACGGCTTCCTCGGTCATCGGCTCGTCATCGATCTCGCCGCCGAACTCCTCGTCCGGCTCGCCGTCGGATTCGTCGTCCAACTCGCCCTCGAGCTCGTCGTCGTATTCGTCCTCCAACTCGGCCTCGAACTCGTCGTCGAGCGCAACGCCGTCGGCGCCCAGCGTGGTCAGGTCGAGCACGTTGCCGTCGGCGTCGGTGATCGTGGCGGCGGCGACGATGAGGCCCAGGGCCTTGCCGCGGCGGATCTCACCCATCCACTCGGGCAGATGGTTGTGCTCCTGCATGTGCTGCAGTTCCTGCTCGGGGCTCGTGCCGCTCTCGGCGGCCTTGCGGAACAGCAGGTTGGTGATGTCGGACTGTTCGACGCCGATCTGCCGGTCGTCGGCGATCTTGTCGAGCAGAATCTGGGCACGCAGAGCCTTCTCACTGGCCGTATCGACGCCGGCCCAGAATTCCTCGGGGGTCTTGGCGGTTTCGCTCTCGTTGCCGTCGAGGTACGACTCGATCGTCAGCCCGGCGCGGGTGAGTTGGGAGTTGATCTGCTCCTTGCGGGCTTCCTTTTCCTTGGCCAGCACGTCGGCCGGGAGTTCGAAGGAGGTCAGTTCCAGGAGCCCTTCGAGCACCTTGTCACGGCCGTTCGATGCCTGCTCGAGCCGTGCACTGCGCTCGGCAGCCCCGGCCAAGTCGGCGCGCATCTCGTCGACCGTGTCGAACTCGCTGACCAACTGGGCGAACTCGTCGTCGAGCTCGGGGAGTTGCTGCTCGGCCACCTTGGTCACGGTCACCTTGATGTCGGTTTCCTGGCCACGCAGCGGACCGCCGAGCAACGTCGAAGTGAAGGTCGAGGACTCCCCCGCCTTCAAGCCCGTCACCGCCTCGTCGAGGCCGTCGAGCATGCCGCCCGATCCGATAACGTAGGTCACACCCGTCGCCGTGGCCTCCGGCAGGGCAACGCCGTCCTTCGACCCTTCGAGGTCGAGGGTGACGAGGTCACCGTCGGCGGCTTCACGGTCAACCTCGGTCGACGTGGCGAACCGCTGCCGCAGGATCCCGATGCGCTCGTCGACCAGGCCGTCCGCGACCTCGACGTTGTCGACGGTCACGCTGACCTGGGAGAAGTCCGGAACGTCGAACTCGGGCCTGACGTCGACCTCGGCCACGAACTCGACCAGGTCACCGTCCTCGAGCTTGGTCAGCTCGATCTCCGGCTGAGCGAGTGGTGTCAGGTTGTTGTCGGTGATGGCCCTGCCGTACGCCTCGGGAATCGTCTCGTTGATCGCGTCTTGGAGTACGGCTCCCCGGCCGAACCGCTGGTTGATCACGGCCGCCGGAACCTTGCCCTTGCGGAAGCCGGGGATCGTGACCTGCGACGCGATCTGCTGGTACGCCTTGTCGATCGCCGGCTGCAGATCGGCGAACGGGATCTCGACGGTGAGCTTCACGCGGGTGGGGCTGAGCTGCTCGACAGTGCTGGGCACAGGGATTCTCCTGACAAGGTCTGTTCGTGGTTCACGCGGACGGCGCTACTCGCACGGCAGCGCAGACGCATCGCATGCTATCGCTCGACGCTCGAACGGGCGAAAGTCAGCCGGGCGTGGGAGCACTGGCGAGCTCCGTCGGGCTCGTGCCGCCGACCGCCGGACGGCGAACCGACACCACTCCAATGGGGCAGGGCTGCACTCGCGACGACTGCTCGAAGCGCCTCCACGGCCACGTGCGCGTCGTCGAGGCCATCCCTTGACGGCCGGCCCCTCGCGTCGCGTGGTCGAGGCCACCAGGATCAGCGTCGCGGCCGCCTGCGGCGGTGCGGGCGGCTTGGGGTGACATAGCCCCGGCCATCGCCGTCGATGAGCCGGAAGCGGGTTGAGATGAGCGATCCGCGTGCCGCTGTCGGACACCTCGCGAGCTTCACGAACGCGGTAGCCCTCGTCCCGCGGTCGCTGGCCCAGACCCATCCCGTCCTTTCGGTGACCTGGAAGCCGGTTCACCAGAAGTCGACGGCATACCCTCCTCGGCGAAGCCCGGGTGCGCTCTCGACGATGGCGGGTCCATGACCGATGCGCTTCAGCCAGTAGGCCAGCGTGGGACCGGCGATTCCCGCGCCGACGAACAAGATCTTCACCTCGACCACCTCCCGGAGCCGAGGGCGAACTCCTGATCTCCTGCGGGGCTCGGTCACGACTCGGCGCAGAGCCGCCTGAAGTGATCGGTGAGACGGTGGTCGCCGAAGCGCTCGCCGATCGCGTCGTGGGTCAGCCCATCGGCGAAGAACGCAGCCAGCTCGCGAGGACGTTCACCGAGCCGTGCTGCCGACCACACGATCACGCGGAAAGCCGCGCGAGGTACGGTCATCGTGTGAGGCTTGCTCCCCACCGCGTGGAAGGCGAGTGCGGCGATCTCGGGATAGCTGAGGACGTCGGGCCCGCCGACGTCCCACGAGCCGCTTTGACCAGTCATCCGGTCGGCGCAGAATCGTGCGAGGTCTGCCCCGTGGATCGGGGCGATGCGGATGCCGGCATCCGGCGGGAGAAGCGCCAGGCCCCGCCGAGCCATGGTGAGAAACTCACTGACGTCGGAGAAATACCCGGAGGGGTTGATGATCTGGTGCGCGACACTGGAGCGTTCCAGCGCCGCGGCGAACGCCGCCTTGGACCGGAGGATGAGGGAGGTGCCGGCATCCGCGTGCATCACGTTGACGTACAGGAACGACGCGACCTCCGCCCGCTCCGCCTCCTCGAGCAGGCGCAGGTTCGCAAGATAGTCGACATCCCACGGGCTGGCCTTCTGCCGAGTGACGCCGAGGGCCGAGACGACCCGATCGACACCGTCGCACAAGCCGCGCACGAACCCCGGATCGGTGATCTCGCCTTCGATGAACTCGACGTCGACGCCGGTGATCGCCGGCGAACCGAAGGGGCCCGGCTGCTGTGCCCTGGTGCGTGACCTGACGATCGCGCGCACCGCGTGGCCACGGTGCGCGAGTTCCAGGACTAGGTGCCGACCGAGGTACCCGGTCGCCCCAGCGACAAGGACGTTCTCCATCAGTCGGCGTGTTCAGGATGTCGGTCGGGGAAGCACGCGCGGATCGAATCCGACCTGCAGCAGCAGCCCGAGTTGATCGGCCACGCCCCAGT
>JBDHZQ010000024.1:0-28140 GCA_039811945.1 Propionibacteriaceae bacterium | reverse complement strand
GAGAGCTTCGGCCAAGGCGTCCGGTCCCAGCGGGTAGACGGCACCGTCGGCGGTCAGGACCGGCAGGCCGGCGTTGGGCATCGCCGAGATCTGGACAAGGGCGTGCTGAGAGAGGTAGCGGAGGTGCTCGCTCATCTCGGCAGGACCCGTCGCGCAGTTCAGCCCGATGACGTCGATCCCCAGCGGTTCGAGCGCCGTCAGGGCCGCGCCGATCTCGGAGCCGAGCAGCATCGTGCCGGTCGTCTCGACCGTGACGGAGGCCAGGATCGGGATGTCCTTGCCGCTGGCGGCGATCGCGCGCTTGGCACCCAGGATCGCGGCCTTCGTCTGCAGCAGGTCCTGACTGGTCTCGACCTGGACGGCGTCGATCCCACCGGCGATCATCGCCGCCACCTGGGTTTCGAACCCGTCGCGCACCGTGACGTACGGGATGTGGCCCAGGGTGGGCAGCTTGGTGCCCGGGCCTACGGAGCCGAGCACCCACCGGGGATGATCCGGCGTGCTGACCGCGTCGACGGCCGCCCGCGCGATGCGCGCGCCGGCTTCGGCGAGTTCGGCGATGCGGTCGGCGATGCCGTACTCCAGGAGAGCCGCGTGATTCGCGCCGAACGTGTTCGTCTCGACGAGGTCGGCACCGGCCGCGAGGTACGCGTCGTGCACCGCGCGGACGATGTCAGGCCGGCTGACGTTGAGAATCTCGTTGCAGCCTTCGAGCTCTTGGAAGTCCTCCATCGTCGGACCCTGGGCCTGCAGCATGGTGCCCATGGCACCGTCGGCGACGAGAACGCGGGTACCGAGGACGTCACGAAGGCTGCTGGTCACCGCACGAGGATAGACGCAGGTGCTTGTCGCATCGGGGTCGTCGCAGTGTGCGGACTGTTCCCAGTGGCGGGTACGGCTGGGCGCCTCTGGCAACAGACAACAGCTTGACCCGTGCGCCCGGGGGCCTCGCTACCCTCCGAGACATCACGCGCGTCGACAGGAGTCCCACGATGACCGACCAGAAGTTCTTGCGCCTGCTGGCCCGGGAATACCCGACCGTCCCGAAGATCCAGGGTGAGCTGATCCGTCTGCGGGGGCTGGGCGACATGCCCAAAGGCACCGAGTACTTCTTCTCCGACATCCACGGTGAGAGCGAAGCCTTCGTGCATCTGCTGCGCTCGGCGTCGGGTCACATCCGGTACAAGATCCGTCAGATCTTCGACGGGGTTCTGGACGAAGACGAGCAGAACCAGTTGGCGAACCTCATCTACGACCCCGAGCGAGTGTTGTCGCTGCTGCGCGCCGACGGAGCGGCCGACGAGGCGTGGTTGCGCACGACCCTGACCTCACTGGTGAACCTGTGCAGCATCATCTCGGCCAAGTACCGTCGCGGGGCCATCGAGGACAAGATGCCTCCCGAGTTCGCCTCGATCCTGCGCGAATTGCTCTTCACCGACCGCAGTGACCCGTTCCGCGCCGATCTCAACACCAAGATCATCGATCGGATCGCCGCCTCCGACATCGCGGCGCCGTTCATCGCCGGCCTGTGCGTCATGATCCAGCGGGTCTCGGTCAACCAGCTCCACATCATCGGTGACATCTTCGACCGCGGCAACGGGCCTCACACGATCATGGAGGAGTTGATGCGCTTCGGCGATGTCGACATCCAGTGGGGCAATCACGACGTCGAGTGGATGGGTGCCGCGTGCGGCAACCAGGTGGCGATGTGCAGCGTGCTGCGGGTCGGCATCAACTACGACAACTTCGACGCTCTCGAGCACGGGTATGCGCTCAACCTGCGGGCCCTGTCGAGTTTCGCCTCCCGGGTGTACGCCGACGACCCGTGCGACCGGTTCCGGCCGAAGTCGTTGGAGGCCAACGTGTACGACCGTGTCGATCCCGATCTCGGCGCGCGCATGCACAAGGCCATCGCGATGATCATGTTCAAGCTGGAGAGCCAATTGCTCGACCGGCACCCCGAATGGCAGATGGAACACCGCAACGTGCTGCGCAAGACCGACTTCCGGCGCATGGTGTACATGGAGGACGGAGCCGAGTACCCGTTGCTGGACACGCACTTCCCCACCATCGATCCCGACGATCCCGCCCGGCTGACCCCGGAAGAGGAAGCGCTCATGGTCGTGATCGACGGGTCGTTCCGCAGCAGTGAACCGCTGCGCCGACACGTCGGGTTCCTCTACAGCCACGGTGCTGCCTATACGGCCGTGAACGGCAACCTGCTGTTCCACGGCTGCGTGCCGCTCGACGAGTCGGGTGAGTTCGACGGCCCGACGTTCGACGGGCGCAAGTTGGTCGGCAAGGAACTGTTCGACTACGTCGACGAGAAGATGCGCGACGCCTGGTTCGGCACCGACGATGCCGCGGCGCACGCCGACGCCGTAGATCTCGCCTGGTACCTGTGGTGCGGGCCACTGTCACCGATGTTCGGCAAGAACAAGATGAGCACGTTCGAGAACTACTTCGTCGCCGACAAGGCCGTGCGCAAGGAGCACTACAACGCCTACTTCACGTTGGCCCACCAAGGTGAGGTGTGCGAACGGATCCTGGCCGAGTTCGGCCTCCCGACCGACACGGGCCACATCGTCAACGGGCACGTACCGGTCAAGGTCAAGGAAGGCGAACTGCCGGTCAAGGGGGACGGCAAGCTGTACGTCATCGACGGTGGAATCTCGAAGGCCTACCACAGCAAGACGGGCATTGCCGGCTACACGCTGATCTTCGACTCCAACCGCCTCGCCTTGGCGCAGCATCGGCCGTACCAGCAGATCTCGGACGCGCTCGGCAGTTACACCCCCGAGATTGTCGTAGCCGAGGACATGCCCCATCGGGTCATGGTCGCCGACACCGATCTCGGCGTCGAACTGCGCGAGAAGGTGGCCGACCTCGAGGAGTTGCTGGAGGCCTACCGGGCCGGGACCATCAAGGAGGCCGTCGGCTGACCGATCGGCCCCCGTGACGCTGACTCACTCAGACCCCGTGCTTGCTCCTGCGTAGGAGCTCGGCCTCGGTCTGGTTGGAGCTCGGGACGTACCCGGGCAACGGCAGGATCCTGGCGTGGACGGCGTCCACGATCCATTCCGGCTGCGGGAAGAACAAGGACTCCAACTCCGGCGCCGGGGTGATGTGGTTCCTCGCGCCCACCACGGTGACGGGCCCGTCGAGGGCGTCGAACGCTACCGTCTGGACCGTCGTGGCGATGGTCTGCAGCACGGATCCGCGCTCGACCGCGTCGGAGGCGAGCACCAGTCGTCCGGTCTTCTTGACCGATTCGATCAGCACGGAGTAGTCCAGCGGCTGCACGAACCGGAGGTCGATCACCTCGGCGGAGACGCCGTGCTTCTCCAGGATCTCGGCGGCGGTCATCGCGCGGTACAGGGTGGCCCCGAGCGTGGCGATGGTGACGTCCGTACCCGGCCGACGCACGATCGACGTTCCTTCGGGCGTCTCGTAGTAGCCCTCGGGCACGCCTCCGGCCTCGAAGTGCTCGCCCATGTCGTACAGCAGTTGCGACTCCAGGAAGACGACCGGATCGGTCCCCCGGAGGGCGAGGTTGAGCATGCCCTTCGCGTCGGTCGGCGTGGCCGGAAAGTAGACCTTGAGCCCGGGAATGTGGTTGACCAGGGCCGACCAGTCCTGGGAGTGCTGGGCCCCGTACTTGTTGCCCACCGACACGCGCATCACGAGCGGCATCTTCAACAATCCGGCTGACATCGACTGCCACTTCGCAGCCTGGTTGAAGATCTCGTCACCGGCCCTGCCGAGGAAGTCGCAGTACATCAACTCCACCACCGCCCGGCCACCGCACAAGGCGTACCCCACTCCGGCGCCGATGATCGCAGCCTCGGAGATCGGGGAGTTGAACAGGCGTGGGTACGGCAGGAGTTCGGTCAGCCCGCGGTAGACCGCGAACGCGCCACCCCAGTCGCGGTTCTCCTCACCCCAGGCCGCCATCGTGGGATCGGTGGCGAACCGGTGGGCCATCGCCTCGAACAGACCGTCGCGAAACTGGTACATCTTCACCTTCGAGACCGGTTTGCCGTTCTCGTCGGTCGCCGTCCGGACCTTGTTCGCGATCGCCTTGACCCGCGCGTTCTCGGCGAGCGGCTGCAGCAGTTCGGGCTCGTCGTCAGAGAACGTCTCCTGCGACCCGTTCGACAGCATCACCGACTCGACGAACGACACGTCGACCCTTGGGCACGCCTCGTCGTCGACGGCGAGCTTCAGCACACCGGTCAACCGCTCCACGATCGAACCGCGGAGGTCGTCGACGTCGCCACCGCTGAGCACCTGCTGATCGACGAGCAGCTTCGCGAACGCGTCGATCGAGTCCGCCTGCTCCCAGAGCTCCATCTCCTCCTTCGTGCGGTACGACGACGCATCCGACGGCGAATGCCCGGAGATCCGGTACGTGATCGTGTCCAGCAGTACGGGACCCCGGCCAGCGAGCAGCAGTTCCTTCTTTCGGCGTACGGCATCGGCCACCGCGAGCGGGTCGTACCCGTCGACGCGCTCGGCGTGCATCGCCTCGGGGTTGACGCCGGCACCGACCCGGGCGAGCACGTCGAATCCCATGGTCTCGCCGGACGTCTGGCCGCCCATGCCGTAGAAGTTGTTGAAGAAGTTGAACAGGATGGGTGGGTTTCCACCGGCCGATTCCGGCCACAAGCCTCGGAATTGGTCCATCGCCGCGAACATCATCGACTCCCAGACCGGGCCGCAGCCCATGGAGGCGTCGCCGATGTTGGCGATCACGATGCCCGGCTTGCGGTTGACGCGCTTGAACAGAGCCGCGCCCTGGGCGATCGGTGCAGATCCGCCGACGATCGCGTTGTTGGGCATCGAACCGAACGGGGTGAAGAACGCGTGCATCGAGCCGCCCATGCCCCGGTTGAAGCCGGCCTTGCGGGCGAAAATCTCGGCCAGCGTTCCGAACAGGATGAAGTTCTCGGCGAGTTGGGCGTCGTTGGCATGACCCACCTGCTCGGCGTACCGCAGGGTCTCGCCGTCGAGGAAGGACGACATGATCTGGCCCAGCTTGGCCGGATCGAGCTTGCGGGCGGCGGAGAAGCTCTTCGCCAGGATCTCACCGTGGCTCCGGTGCGAACCGAAGATGAAGTCGTCGACGTCCAGTTCGGCGGCCTGGCCGACGACCGCCGCCTCCTGACCCATCGACAGGTGGGCCGGGCCGAGGTGGTTGTAGTCGATGCCTTGCCAACCGCCCTTGGTCTTGATCGAGTTGAGCATTCCCTCGAACTCGCGGATGGCGATCATGTCGTGCAGCATCGCGATCAGGCCTTCGTTGCCGTACCGCTGCTGCTCGGCCGCGAAGTCGAGCTCGTAGACGTTGATCGGAATCTCGGGCACGGCGACGGACCCACGAGCGCGAACGCGACTCGGGTCGACGGTCAGAGTCTTGGGCATGGTGTTTCTTCTTTCTCGTCAGACCCGGATGGCCCACACGGCCTCGCGGATCCCTTCGCTGACGGTGGGATGAGGGAAGACGACCTGACGAAGGTCGTCGACGGTGTATTCACTCTCGAGGATCGCGGCGGCACCCCAGATGGTCTCCGGCGCGTACGGGCCGAGCATGTGGATGCCGAGCACGACGCCCGTTCCCTTCTCGGCCACGAGCTTGACCGCTCCGGCCTTCGACAAGCCGTTCTCGGCGACGAACCGGCCCGACAGGACCAGCGCGCCCGTGGCGGTCACGGTGTCGTACCCGCGCCGCTTGGCTTCGGCCTCGGTCAACCCGACCCCGGCGGCCTCGGGAAGGGAGTAGACGGCCCAGGGCACGGTGTCCCAGCGCATGATCTCGCCGCGAGTATGGGCTGTCGGGTCGAGGATGTTGGCAACCGCCACTTCGCCCATGCGGTAGGCCGCGTGAGCGAGCAGGACTCGCCCGGTGACGTCGCCCACCGCCCAGACATTCGGCAGATTCGTGCGCATCCGCTCGTCGACCACGACCCCACGACGGTCCAGTTCGAGCCCGGATTCCCGGGCGCCCCAGCCATCGAGGAGTGCCTTGCGGCCGACTGCCATCAAGATGACATCCCCGGTGATCCGCTCGTCGGGGCCGTCGCCCTCGGCGAACACGACCGTGTCGTCCTCGACGGCCTTGACCAGGCAACCCAGTCGGAACGTGACCGTCGGCATCGACTGCCGCATCCGAGCAGCCAGGTCGGGCTCGAACACCGGCACGATCTCGGGCATAAGTTCGATGACGGTGACCTCGCAGCCGAGCGCCCCGAACAGGCTGGCGAACTCGACACCGATCACGCCGCCCCCGATGACCACCAGGCGCTTGGGCACCGTCGGCACCGCCAGCAGGGCGGTCGAGTCGACGACGTAAGGATTGTCGGTCGTGCCGGGGATGGGTGGCATGACGGGTACGGAGCCGGTAGCGATGATCACGTGATCGGCCGTGTGGCGGGTCCCCCCGACCTCGACCACCCCGGGCGCGATCAACGTGCCGGGGTGGGCGACGATCTCGACCTTCAGTTTGCGGAGCATCGCGGTGACTCCACCGACCAGAGTGGAGACGACCTGGCTCTTCCAGTCTTGGATCTTGCCCCAGTCGTACGACACGTCGGAGACTGTCACGCCGTACCCCTGCGAGTGGAGGGCGTGGTCGTACAGCTTGGCCGAATTCAGCAGGCTCTTGGTCGGGATGCAGCCGACGTTCAGGCAGGTGCCGCCGACGAATTCCTTCTCCGCCAGCAGCACGGACTTTCCGGCGTGAGCCAACCGCTCCGCCGCGATGTACCCGCCAGGGCCACCGCCGATGATGACGACGTCGTAGTCAGCCATGTCAGGCCATCAGGAATAGGTCGACATCGGCGATGGCCGAGGTGAGGTCACGCAGGAACCGGGCCGCGTCGGCGCCGTCGACCACTTGGTGATCGGCGGTCAACGAGAACGAGATCCGCTGCTCGACCCCGACCGAACCGTCGGGTTTGACGACGGCACGCGGGGTGATGGCGTTGACGCCCAGGATGCCGGTCTGCGGCTGGTTCACGATCGGTGTGAACGACTCGATCCCGAAGGAACCGAGGTTGGTGACCGTGAACGTGGCACCCGCCAGCAGGTCGGGGCTGATCTTGCCAGTCTGGCACTGGGCGGCGAGGTCCTTGGTGGCTGCGGCGAAATCGCGCAGTCCCATCGCGCCGGCATCGCGGATCGTGGGCACCATCAGGCCCCGGGGGGTGTCGACGGCCATGCCGAGATGAACGTCGGCGTAGCTGGACAGCACACCCTCGACGAGGTGGGCATTGAGAGTCGCGTGCCGGCCTACGACCTTGGCGGTCACCAGACCGACGAGGTCGCCGATCGTGACCACGTTCAGACCCAGGCTCGGATCGGTGTTCTTGAGCCGCTTGCGCAGCGCCAGGAGAGCGGTGGCAGGAGCGGAAGCGTCGTACGACAGTTGTGCGCTCACGGCCAAGGATTCCCGCATCCGGTCGGCGATCAGCTTGCGAATTCCCTTGAGCGGGGTCTCTGTGACGGCACCGGGTTCGGGCATGGAGACGACGCTCGGTGCAGGCGCCGGTGCTGCCGCCGGCGGAGCCTGCAGATCAGCCCGGGTGGCGCGGCCACCGATTCCCGTGCCCTGGGTCACGCCGGGCTGGTAGCCGGGGAGCCCTTGGGCCGCCCGGGTGAGCCCCGGGCCGGCGTCGATGGCGGCCTGGACGTCGCGGGCGATGACGCGACCGTGGGGTCCCGTGGCGTCGGCGACGCTGTCGATCGACAGACCCTGCGCCGCCGCCAGGCCGCGGGCTCGCGGGGAGGCGGAAGCCGTACCGTCGCTGACCTGTGCGGGCGACCGCTCCGGCGAGTACGCCGACGGTGCCGGCCCGGAACTGGCAGCGGCGGGCGCGTCGGCCGGTGTCGTGGGCGGCGCGGCCGTGGCGTCGGCGCCGTCGTCGGGCACGGCCTCCCCCGGCTCTCCGATGAGCGCGAGCGGGCTCTTGACGGGTACGTCGTCGCCTTCCTCGGCGAACAGCTTGAGGACCACCCCGGCGACTCCGGCGGGGACGTCCATGGATGACTTGTCGGTCTCGATGTCGCACAACACGGTGTTCGCGTCGACGGTGTCGCCGACCTTGACGTGCCACGCGGTGACGAGACAGCTTTCGACGGTGTTGCCGAGTTGCGGCATAACGACGGTGGTTGCCACGACGGTGTCCTTTTCAGACGGTTCGGATATCGGGGACTGTTTCGATCAGGTTGGCCTTGGCGCTGTCGCCCAGATTGGCGTCGGTCACGATGCCGGAGAGCTTCGCCAAGGGCAGCACGTTGACGAAACCGGCGTGTCCGTACTTCGACGAGTCGGCCACGAGCCACGTTTGGTCAGCTCGCTCACTCATCGCGGCGATGACTTCGGCGCCCTGGGCGAACTGCGTTGTCATGCCCTGCGCGACCGTGAAACCGTCGGTGCCCACGAAGGCGATCCGGACGTTGAAGTCGCGCACGGTCCGCAGCGCGATCGGCCCGACGAGGGATTCGGTTTCTCGGTGGAAGTCACCCCCGGTCAGCATCACGTGCAACGCCGTGTTGCTACGGATGGCGCTGAAGACCAGCGTCGAGTTGGTGACGATCTGCACGCCTTTCTTGCCCGACAGATACTTCGCCACCAGGGCTGTCGTCGTGCCTGCCTCGATCATGATCCGGTCGCCGTCGACCACCAAGTCAGCCGCAGCGGCGGCGATCCGCTCCTTCTCGATCGCATGATCGCGCCGCCGTTCCAGCACGTCGACCACCGGCGCTGCCTGGGCGCCGCCGTGGGTTCGGGTGAGTAGCCCTCGGTCCTCGAGCCCCCGCAGGTTGTTGCGGATCGTGACTTCGGAAACGCCCAGCTCACGCGACAGGGCGGCCACCGACAGGGATCCGTCACGGGCCAGCAGGCCCAGGATGTACGCCTCGCGAGCCACGCGGTCCGCGTTCATCGGCGATTGCCTCCCTTTCGATGCAACTTCGAATCACTTTCGGCTTGCTGTCGAAAATGACCCTACTGAGTTCTGACTAGGGATGCAAGGTGGGTGAGCGGACCCGACGTCAATCCGCCTGGTCAGGCCCCACGACGACGATCGGCGTGCACCCACCCCGCCAGCGCAGGCACGCATCGCTGCCGGGCCCGGGTCCGGTCACCAACACTCGTGCACGCCGGCACGCCACGGCCGCCGCAATCAGTCGGCCGGTCGGCACCGAGCGCACCAGCAAGACGGTGCCGTCGGCGAACCAGGCTCGCCCGATGCCCTCGACCGGGCCGCGCGTGAGCCGTACCAAGGGAACGCGACGATCAACGATCTGCCGGATCCAAACCGAGGCCAGATCGTGGGGCGCACTCCCCTCGGCCGACGATTCGAGATCGGGCAGTGGCATGACGCTCTCGCCGCGGAACAGATCCGCCAGTGTCGACCAGAAACCCATCACGCACCTCCGCCTGCCATTCAGGCTAGGCGGACAGGAGCGCGAGTCAACCCCGGCCGACCCGGCGACAGGGTGCGAGCTACCGGCCGAGCAAAGCGTCTTCTGCCTGTTTGGTCCAGAGGCCGTCGGCGAGCTTGGCCGCGACCTCCGGCAACTTCTCGGGCAGATCCTTGAGCCGGATCAGGCAGAGATCGGGCAACGACGGGAAGACCATGATCTTGCCGCCGGAGGTGCGGTTCATCACTGACTCGATGGCGTCGGAGAAGCCCGCGATCCCGCAGACCGCGTCGAGGGACACGGTCGTGTCGATCACACCGGCTTCGATCTTGCGGAGCACGGTGGCCATGTCGCTGACGTCTGACCCGGAGGTTCCGAACAGGTACACCCGGTGGGCAACCACATGCTGGAGATCGATCTCGCCGTACGTGCCCGCCGGGATTCCTGCGAAGGCGTTGACCATGCCACCGTCGGCGGTCAGGGTGACGGCCAACGCGACGAGAGCGGGTACGGGGACCATGCACGCCACGTACGTGTAGCCACCCTCGAGTGGCGTCGAGCCGGTGTTGACGTAACGAACCGGCACTCCGTACGACGCGGCGATCGGATCGACCTCGGTCGCCAGGTGAGCCAGACGATCGTCGTTGAGATCCGTCGCGTCGACGCTGGCGACCACGACGCCCTCGGAACCCAGGGTGACCGCGCGGATCGTATGCATCATGCCCATCGGCCCCGCAGCGCCGATGATGGCCACCCGGTCGTCGGGGCGCAGGTTGCCGTTGGCCGGGATCCACGCATAGCCGTCGGCTGCGTCGCCGCTGGTCGTGCCGCAATAGCGGATGTAGTCATAGTGCACCCGGCCGACGTCCACCCGTACGGGCCCGTCGATCGTGCGGCCGTCGAGCACCACGTTGAGGATCGCGTGCAGGCCGAGACGGTCGCCCAGTTCGCCGATCAGCGCGGAGTCAGCGCCGAAGTACACGATGTCGTCGAAACGGCGATCTCCGAGACCGGCCACCTGGCCGGGGGTCACCCGGACCACCTCAGCCGGCCCGCCCGCGCCCAGCAGGGGATCGAGGCTGGACGTGTCCGCGCCCCCGTCGGCAACCACGAGCATCGACCCGCCTGGTTTCGGCGCTTGGCGTTCCTTCGACACATAGGCCGCTTCGACCGTCGCCCACGGCTCGATCAGCCCGACGGCAGCGGCGGACGGCACTTCGCTGACCGGAAGGAGGAACTTCTCCCCGTCGGGAGCCACGACGCACCGCTCGTCGATCAGGGCGTACTCCTGCAGCGCCCCTTCGAAGTTGTAGCCGAACGCGCCGTTGGAACGGGCCGTCCGCAAGTGCTTCCAGTCCGCCTGCACGAGCACCCGGTCACCGACGGTGTAGTGGGTCACCGACTCCCCCACCGCGACGATTCGGCCGACGGGCTCGTGGCCGGGAACGGTCGGCTCGGAGTTCGGCCGGTAGCTGGGGATCTCGGCCAGTTGATCTTCGGTCAGCCCTGCCACGATGTCGCTCTTGCGCGGATGGCTGTCGAAGGCGTGCAGCAGTTTGGTGTCGGAGAAGCAGATGCCGCAGGCCTCGACCTGGAGCAGTAACTGGTGGGGACCGACCGGGTCGACCGGCTTGTCGTCGACCACCCGGATCTGGTCAACCCCGGTGATCTGGACGGCATGCTGAGTGGTGGGGATCTGGTTCATGGTTCTCCTCGAAAACGGTCAGTTGAGCATGTTCTGGCCGCCGGTGACAGGCACGGCCTGACCGGTCTCGTACTGCTGTTCCACGACGTAGGTCACGGCTCGGGCAACGTCGCTCGGCAGGCAGCCGCGGTTCATGGGCACCTTGGCCTCGTAGAAGCGGCGCACGTCGTCGACGGTCGCCGCGCCGGGAACCTTGCCGGTGCGCAGGTACTGCACGAACAGCCCACGCTCGGGATCGGACCAGAGCGGTCCGTCCAGGAAGTTGCCCGGGCAGATGGCGTTGACTTTGATGCCGTACTCCACCAGTTCGAGCGCGAACGACTGCGTCAATCCGATGCCCCCGAACTTGCTGCCCGCATAGGCGAAGTTGCGTTTGCTTCCCTCGAGTCCCGACTTGGAGTTGATCTCGACGATGTCGAACCACACCTCCGGCCGGGCCGCGTGCTGAGCCGCCATGACGGGGGCGACGGCACGGACACCCAGGAAGTAGCCCCTGTAGTTGACGTTGGTGACGAAGTCGAAGTCGGCGACCGGCTGGGTCATGACGCCCGCTGCGCGCAGGACGCCGGCGTTCGAGATGAACACGTCAACTCCCCCGAGCCGGGCGACGACCTCGCCGACCATGTCCAGCTGGGACTGTTCGTCGGCGACGTTGACTCCGACCGCGAGGGTACGGCCGGGGTGGTCGACGGCCAGACGTTCGGCTTCCTGGGTCGCTCCGGCCAGATTGAGGTCGGCGAGCACGACGCACGCGCCCTCGGCCAGCAGCGACTCGGTGATCCCCAGCCCGAACCCCTGAGCCGCACCGGTGACCAGGGCGACCTTGCCCGCCAAGCGGCCGCCCGTTCCCTGGGTCGCGACGGACTTGCGGTACGACTCCGCCTCCCACTGCTCGATGAACGCCTGCTGATCGGGACTCATCACCTGGACCGTTCCGATCCGGTTGGCGTCTCGGGTCACCCGTAACGCGTCGGTGTACGTCTCCAAGGCGGTGCGGGCGCTCGGAAGATTCGCCCCGACGGCGAACGCCGCGACCTGTGGCACGACCACGACGGTCGGCTGGGCTCCGTGATCGTTCCGGTACGACTCCACGGCGGCCCGGGTCGCCGCAGCGAGGTCGTCGGCCAGGTTCACCACGCACGGCAGCGAGCCGGAGTAGACGATCTGGTCGGGGATCAGCGGACCCTGCGACACCATGGCCGACGACGCGAACGTCTCCGACCTGACCAGGTCGGACGTGTCCGACACCACGATCGGCAGGCCGGCGTCGGTCGCCAGCAGGCCCCGCAGCGTGGGAGCCACGGTCGAGACGACGCGCCTCGCCAGGTCGGTGTCGGCCGGTGGCAGGTCCGAGGTCTCGACGGCATCGATTGCCGCCTGGACCGCCTGGGTCACGCATTCGACCCGGTCCACGATCTCGGCCGCCGATGCCCCCGCGACGATGATCCCGTGGTTGCGCAGCAGCGTGATCTGGGGCGGACGGTTCCCGGTGCGTGTGGTGTACGCCGCGCGCGCAGCCTCGATCTCGCGCGCCAACGGCACACCGGGATCGACGTAGTCGACGAGCACCGCCTCGTCGCCGAGCAGCCTCCGAGTCAGGGCGACGGCGTCGGCATTGCACGTCAGCGCATTCGCAGTCAGGGGATGCAGATGGAGCACGAGCGCTTCGGGCAGGAGGGCGTGAAACAGCAGCTCCACGCTGGGTCGACGGCCACCGGTGTACGACGGCAGCAGCGCGGCCGCCGCCGCCACCCGCACCGGGTCACCCTCGACCGGCTCGTCGGAATGCAGGGAGTCGAGCAGCGCGTCCAGGCGGAGCGGCACCAGGTCGTCAGGCTGCAGCGTCTGGAGGGGAACGCCGCTCGGCTTGATGTACAACACGCCGTCGGCCTTGACCGACCCATTCCCGCCGCCGGCCCGCGAGAACTCTGGATGGCCGTACGTGTGACAGACCTCGATCAAGTCGGCGACGGTCACGATGCCTCCCGGGTGATCAACGCTGCGCCCTCGGCGATCAGTTGCTCCGTGTCGGCCACGCGCGCGCCGGTGGCGTCGACGTACCCCGGCTGTCCGGCGGCGATCCGAGCCTGGTGGGCGGCGACGATGCACGTCCCCTCCCAGAAGACCTGCCGCGAGGCGTCCGAGACCGGGCCGTCGACGCACGCGGGGTCGAACGGAATCCGGTCCGCGGTGTTGTGTTCGGTGCCGGCCACGACCGCGATGCCGGCGTCGGCGAACGCCCGCACATAGGCGTCGACCACCGCCGACCGGTTGCGGATCGGGATCAATTCGGCGAGGAAGATGTCTCGCTCCAGCAGGCGCTCGGCGAGCGCCACCGCCGGTTCCTCGAACGGACACACGGGGTCGACGCCGTCGGCCAGCGTCGGGTAGCACGGGATCCCGCCCATGGCGAGCACGTAGGCGTACGCCGCATCGAAGGACAGCGGCACTTCCGGGGCGAAACCGGGCGTGCCGGCCTTCAGGAGCTTCGACCGGATCTCGCCTTGCAGCGCGACGGGGTCGTCCACGGCGGCCTTGCCGCCAGAGCCGTACGCCTCGGCCAGGAGAGCCGCGCGCCGGTCGTACGGCAGAGCGGTCACCGCCTCCTCGACAGCCCGAGCGATGTGGCGCTCCTGAAGCGAGACCCAGGTGGCGGGGACGTCTCCGCGGGCAGCGACGTCGGCCGCGATCCGATCAGCCGTCAACGCGGTGTCGAGACCCGACTCGTGCAGGTGCTGGTCGAGCCGCTCGATCATCTCGGCGGCGCGCTCGTCGTTGCCGGTCCGGATAACAGTGGCCGTGTCCCGCGCTTCGGGTGTCTTGGCCCGGAAGGGATCGATTCCCTTGCCGCACACGTACATCCGCCCGGGGTTGGCCGGGTCGTTGACCCGGATCCCGGCCTGTTCCAACTCCGGGACCAGCGTGATGAACTCCAGGCCGTACAGCGGCACGATGCCAGCCGCTTCAGCGAGGTCGCGGAACCGGGCGTAGACCTGCTGGTCGTAGAAATTCGAGATGCCGATCGCACGCACCCCCTCGGCGGCCGCGGTGTCGATCACATCGGCCGGGGTGGTGAACGCCGAGAAGTTCGGCGGTACGTGCACATGGGTGTTGACGATCGGGGGTCTGGTCATGACGCCTTCCTGCCGAGGGCCCGGCGCTCGGCCGCTGCCCACTGGTCTTCGGTGATGTCGATCACGCCCGGCCGGTAGTGCTTGAGGTCGCACGACGCGATCGCGACCCGGCGCAGGTCGAACAGGTCTCCGTGCAGAGCACCCATCGCCCGGGCCTGCACCAGGAGGTTCCCGAGCGTGGTGCCCTCGGGGGGACCAGCCACGACCGGCAACCCGGTCGCCTCGGCGGTCAACTGGCAGAGGAGTTCGTTCTGGCAGCCGCCGCCGACGATGTGAACGACCTCGACCTCCTTGTCGGCCAGGCGGCACGCCTCCCGGATCGTGACCCGGTAGGCCAAGGCCAGGGAGTCGAAGATGCAGCGGGCGAATTCCGCCATGGTTTCGGGCGGTCGTTGGGCCGTCTCGCGGGCCATCTCCACCAGCCGGGCGGGCATGTCGCCCGGTGGCAGCAGGCGAGCATCGCCCATGTCGAGCACGCAGGCCAGCGGCGGCTGGTCGGCCGCGTCGTCGATGCGCTGCCCGAGGGGTTGAGCGTGACCGGCAGCTTCCCACGTACGGATGGACTCCAGGAACACCCACATGCCCATGACGTTCTTGAGGTAGCGAACCGTTCCGTCGACGCCCAGTTCGTTCGTGAAGTCGGCCTGCCGGCTCGCCTCGGTCAGCACGGGCCGATCCAGTTCCAGGCCGACCAGTGACCAGGTTCCCGACGACACGTAGGCGAACTTGTCGGTCGTCGTCGGCACGGTGACGACCGCGGATGCGGTGTCGTGGCCTCCGACGGACACGACGGGTACGGGCCGGTTCAACGCGATCCCGTCGCCCAGGATCGTGCCTGGCTCGACGAGTTCGGGCAGCACCCGAGGCAGCGGCAGCCCGTACGTGCTCCTCAGTTCGTCGCACGTAGCCCGACTCCACGTTCTCGTCTCGACGTCGAGCAGTCCGGTCGTCGAGGCGATCGTCATTTCGGCTACGCGCCGGCCGGTGAGCTTGTCACCGAACAGGTCGGGCAGCAGGAGGATGCCGTCCACGGCTCCCCAGAGGGGATCGGATGCCTGGGCCACCAACTGGAAGATCGTGTTGAACGGCATGACCTGGAGGCCGGCCCTGCCGTACAGCACGTCGCCACCGATCCGGTCGAAGACCTGCTCGGGAATCCCCTGGGTCCTCGCGTCGCGGTAGTGGTACGGCTGCTCCAGCAGTGAGCCGTCGGCGCGGAGCCGACCGTAGTCGACGCCCCAGGTGTCGAGGCCGATCGACCTCAGGCCCGGGAACGTCCGGATGGCTTCGTTGAAGCCGGACAAGGCTAGGGCCAGCAGACGGTCGAATTCCCAGTGCAGCGAGCCGTCGGGCAGGGTCGTCGACGGAGTCTTGAAGCGGGTCGTCTCGACCAGGTCAAACCGCCCGTCGGCCAGGACCCCGAGGATCACCCGACCGCTACTGGCTCCCAGGTCTGCTGCCGCGAACCCGGACACTGTGTGCGACATTGCACCTCCTCGGGCCTCAGTCTGCCCCAACCGATGACGGAAGTCATGCTGCGAAATCGTTCCATTCAAGATTCGTGAAATGGATTTCACGACGTGAGCCCCGGAACCGTCTTCACCCTAGCATGAAACGTTTCATTCTTTCCGCCCGCGCGTCGCCTGGGCAGCGCCCTCGGTCCCCCCGACTACGATGCCCCCTATGCCTGAAACCCGCTTGCGCACGTTGAGGAACCCGATCGTCGTCATGGCGTTCGGCGGCTGGAGCGATGCAGCCCAGGCAGCCACGGATGCCGTGGAACACCTGGTCACGTCGTATCGGTCCGACACCGTGCTGGCGCTGGAGCCTGGCGAGTACTACGACTTCCAGTCCTCCCGCCCGTTGGCACAACTGGACGCGGACGGCGACCGGATCATCTCCTGGCCTACGACGGAGGTGATCTTGACTCGCCTGCCCCAGCGGGATCTGGTGATCGTGCGCGGACCCGAACCCAACTTCCGCTGGCCGGCCTACGTGTCGACGCTGGTCGCGGCGATGTCGCTGGCCAAGCCGGAACTCGTCGTCGTGCTCGGAGCCTTGTTGTCGGAGAACCCCCATTCCCGGCCGGTGCCGGTCAGCCTGTCGTCCAGCAACGCGTCATTGCGGGAACAGTACGACGCCGAGAAGCCGACGTACGAAGGACCCACCGGCATCCAGGGGGTCATGGCCCACGCCTGCCACGTCGCTGAACTCCCCACGCTCAGCTTGTGGGCCTCGTGCCCCCATTACGTGGCCAACCCGCCCAACCCGAAGGCCACCCTCGCGCTGCTGACCCGGCTCGAGGACTTCATCGGACCGATCGACCTCGGTGACCTGCCCGCCCGGGCAGAACTGTGGGAGAAGAACGTCGACGAACTCGCCGACGACGATCCCGACGTGGCCGAATACATCCACAACCTCGAGGTGGCCAACGACTCCGGTCAGAGCGAACCGTCAGGCGATGCCATCGCAGCCGAGTTCCAGCGCTACCTCAGGCGCCGAGACGAGACGTGATCAACTGCTTGAGGGCGGTCACTCCCCCGTCCAGGTAGACCACATGCTGGGGCAAGGATTCCAACCCGACGAAGCGAGCGGGTCGCTCAGGCTCGTGGCCGAGCGCCTCGACGATCGTGGCGGAGAACTTCACCGGCAGGGCAGTCTCGCAGACGAGCATCGGTTCGGGGCCCTTGAGTTCCCCGGCGACTTTGACCCCGTCTGCGGTGTGCGGGTCGATCGTGAGGCCGTACGACTCGTGGACACGCTGGATCATCCGCACTCGGTCGGCATGGGTGGACGATGAGGAGACGAACCCGAACCGCTCGCGCAGCCGCGCAAACTCGGGGGTTCCGCTCAGGTCGAACGCTCCCTCGGAGACCAACTGTTCGCCGAAAAGCTCCCGGATCCGGGCCGGATCCCGGTCGAGCAGGTCGTAGACGAAGCGTTCGAAGTTCGACGCCTTGCTGATGTCCATCGACGGGCTGGACGTCTCGTACGTTTCGGCGCTGCTCCGGATCCGGTACACCCCGGTCGAGAAGAACTCGTGCAGCACGTTGTTCTCGTTGGTCGCCAGGGCGAGCGTCGCGATCGGGATCCCCATTTCGCGGGCGATATGGCCGGCGCAGATGTTGCCGAAGTTTCCCGACGGCACGCAGAACGACACCTGTTCGGAGGAGTCTCGGGAAGCGCGCAGGTAGCCGGCGACGTAGTAGACGACCTGGGCCAGCAGGCGTGCCACGTTGATCGAGTTGACGGCGCCGATCGAGTAGCGCTGCTTGAACTCGGCGTCGGCGAAGACCTCCTTGACGAGATCCTGACCGTCGTCGAAGACACCCGGCACGGTGACGTTGACGATCCGGGGATCGTGGATCGAGAACATCTGGGCTTGTTGGAACGGGGTCATCCGTCCGTACGGGCTGAGCATGAACACATGGACGGCCGGCTTGCCCAGCATGGCGTACTCCGCAGCTGAGCCGGTGTCGCCGGATGTCGCGCCGAGGATCGTCAGGGTCTCGCCCCGCCGCTCCAACTCGTAGGAGAACAGTTGGCCCAGCAACTGCATCGCCAGGTCCTTGAACGCTGCGGTCGGGCCGTTCGACAGGTGAAGCAGCCACAGCCCGTCACCGAGTTCGGTGACCGGCACGATCTCGTCGGTCGCGAACGCCTCCCGCGTGTAGGCCCGCTCGCACAGCCCGCGCAGGTCGGCGGCCGGGATGTCGTCGACGAACAAGCTGAGCACCTCGAAGGCCAAGGCGGCATACCCGTCGTCGGCGAGCACCCTGCGCCAGCGGTCGAGCGTCGAGGTGTCGACGCGCGGGTACGCGTCCGGTACGTACAGACCCCCGTCGGGGGCCAACCCGGCCAACAGCACGTCGCAGAAGGGCAGGCCGACGTCGCCGGGAAGACCCCGGGTCGAGACGTACCGCATCAGTGGCCACACCTCGCGAAACCGGCGGCAGCGAGGTCTCGCAACTGATTGACCATGACGTCAGGATCGTCCGCACGATAGACGGCAGACCCGGCCACGAACGTGTCGGCCCCGGCCTCGGCGCAGCGTTCGATCGTCTCCACCGACACACCACCGTCGACCTGGATCCAGATGTCCAGCCCGCTGGCCGACACCATCCGGCGCGCAGCGGCGATCTTGGGGAGCACGAGGTCGAGGAACTTCTGACCTCCGAATCCCGGTTCGACGGTCATGAGCAGGATCATGTCGACTTCGCCGAGGATCCCTTCGTACTGCTCCACCGCCGTCGCCGGCTTGAGCCCGATGCCGGCCCTGGCACCCTTCGAGCGCAACTCGCGCGCCAGCCGTACCGGCGCATGCGCCGCCTCGATGTGGAACGTGACCGACTCCGCACCGGCTTCGGCGTACGCCGGTGCCCAGCGGTCGGGATCGTTGATCATCAGGTGGATGTCGAGCATCTTGTCGGTGGACGACCGGATCGCCTCGACCACCGGCAGGCCGATCGTGAGGTTGGGCACGAAATGGTTGTCCATGACGTCGACGTGCACGAGGTCACAGCTGGGAATGCGGCCGATCTCCCCGCCGAGATGGGCGAAGTCGGCGTTCAGGATGCTGGGAGTGATGCGCATGGTCACGAGCCGAAGCCTATCGACGTGGGCGCAGCAGCGCGCAGAACATCGCATCTGTTCCGTGGCGATGGGGCCAGAGTTGGAGGTACGGGCCACGGCTCGCAGCCGGCACCTCCGGCAGGTACGGCGAGGCGTCGAGCACCTCGGCCCCCGTTTCGGCCACGACCGCCTCGACGACCTCCTCGGTTTCGGCGACGTGGGGCGAGCACGTGACGTATGCCACCACCCCTCCCGGGCGGGCAGCAGTCAGGGCGGTCGCGAGCAGTCGTCGCTGCAGGGGCACGAGGCTGTCGAGATCGGCGGGGGTACGGCGCCACCTCGACTCCGGGCGCCTGCGCAGGGCCCCCAGCCCCGTGCACGGCACGTCGGCGAGCACCCGGGCGAAGACACCCGGCTGCCAGGCAGGGCGGGTGCCGTCGGCGGCGACGACGAGCAGGGGCGCGGCCGGGCCGTACCCACGCAGCGCTTGGCTGACGAGCTGGGCCCGGTGCGGTTGACGCTCGGCGGCGAGCAGACTGGCCCCGGCCTGCCCGGCCAGCCCGGCCAGCAGAGCCGCCTTGCCGCCCGGTCCGGCGCACAGGTCGAGCCACGGGCCGGTCTGCGCCTCGACTCGCGTGAGTGCCAGCGCGACCAACTGGCTGCCCTCGTCCTGGACCCCCGCCTTCCCCTGCCGGATCAAGGAGAGATCGGCCGGGTTGCCGGGCCACGTGGCGGCGTACGGAGACCAGCGTCCGGGTGTGGCGCCGGCCTCGACGAGATCGCCGCGGGTCGCCAGTCCCGGACGGACGGCCAACGTCGCCCGGGCTGGTTCGTTGTTGGTCTCCAGCGCCTGCCGGACGTCGGCCAGGTCTCCGCCGAGCACGTCGGCGTAGGCCCGCGCGATCCAGGACGGGTGAGAGGTACGGACGGCCAAGGCCTCCAGCGGGTCGGCATCGACCGTCAGATCGTCGACCCAGCCCTCGAAGTCCAAGGCCGCCACCTTGCGCAATACCGCGTTGACCAGGCCTGTCACCCGCTCCCCCACCGCATCCGCGGCGAGGTCAACACTGGCCGCCACGCCTGCGTGGGCGGGCACCCGCAGCGCCAAGAGCTGGTGAGTGCCGAGGCGCAGCACGTCGACCACGGCCGGCTGGAGTGACTTCAGCGGGCGACCGGAGGCGCGCTCCAGGATCCGGTCGTACGTCCCTTCCCAGCGCAATGTGCCGTGCATGAGTTCGGTGGCAAACGCAGCGTCGCGAGGTGCGAGGCGACGCCGGCCGAGCAGGTCGTTGAGGGCGAGGTTCGCATAGGCGTCGGCGGCGTGTACGGCGCGGATCCCGTCGTACGCCAGCCGCCGGGCCGGGTCGGGTTTGCGGCGTCCGGTACGGCTCACTCGAACACCTCGTCGCCGCCCAGCCGCGCGCCTCGTGCCCAGTCGATGCCACTCATGAGCTTCTTGCCCACCGGATGGACCTCGAGCAGGCGCACGGCGTCCGCGCCGCAGCCCACCAGCACCTCACGACGGCGGCTGACGATCCGGCCGGGTTCGATCGGCTCGGCGACCGGTTCGACGCCGAAGACCTTGAAGCGTTCAGCGCCGAACACGGTCCATGCTCCTGGCTCCGGGTTGGCCGACCGCACCAGTCGGTCGACGTCGGTCGCTCCGCGGGACCAGTCGATCCTGACGTCGCCCGGCTCGACCTTCGGTGCGAAGGAGACAGTTTCGCTCGCTTGAGGCGTGGGTACGGTTCCCTGCTCGATCGCGTCGAGGGTCTCCAAGAGCAGGCCGGCCCCGCTGGCGGCGAGCCGCGTCAGCAACTCCCCGGTCGTCTCCCGACTGCCGATCGCCTCGGTGAGGGAGTCGTACACAGGGCCGGCGTCGAGTTCCTCGACGATCCTGAACGTCGTCGCGCCGGTGGTGGCATCGCCATTGCGTACGGCGTGCTGCACCGGTGCGGCGCCGCGATAGGCCGGTAACAAGGAGAAGTGCAGGTTGACCCAGCCGTACCTCGGAATCTCCAGTGCGCTCCTGGGCAGCAGGGCTCCGTACGCCACAACCGGGCAGCAATCGGGCGCAAGCTCGGTGAGCTGGCCCTGAAAGTGCGCGTTGCGCGGCGATTTCGGCGTGAGTACGGCGATGCCTCGCTCCCGCGCGTACGACTCGACCGGGCTCGGCACGAGGCGTTTGCTCCGGCCCTGGGCAGCCGGTGGACGGGTCACAACCGCGGCCAGATCGTGGCGGCTCTCGGCGATCGCATCGAGGCTGGGAATGGCCACCTCGGGGGTACCGGCGAACACGATGCGCATCCGGACAGACTATTCGAGACGTATTTAGCCGAGACCCTTGTCCTTCAGCCACGTCGACGCGATCTCCGCCGACTTCTTCTGTTCTGTGACACTGCGCGCGTTGAGCGCCTGCAGGTCGGCGACGGTCAGCTTGGCGTTGACGGCCTCGACCGCAGCCGCTGCCTTGGTGTCGACCTTCTTCGACACCAGGGGTACGACGTTCTGCGGCAGGATCAGGTGGAGCGGGTCGTCGAGGATGACGAATCCTTCCCGGGCGATGGCCGGGTCCGCGGTATAGATGTCGGCCAATTGCACGGTTCCGTCCTTGAGCGCCTTCACGGTGAGTGGGCCACCCGAATCCTCGACGGGTACGAGTGTCACGTCGACGCCGTACGTGGCCTTCAGACCCTGGGGTCCGTACGGCCGCTTTGCGAACTCGCTGTTCGCGGCGATGGTCAGTGGCTGCGGGGCTTTCGTCAGATCACCGATCGCCTTGAGTTGGTGGGCATCGGCGAACGTTCTCGTCACCGTGATCGAGTCCTGGTCGGAGGCGGCGGCCGCCGTCAGCACTCGGAGGCTGGGGGGGAGCTTCTGACCGAGCGCGACGGCTATGGCGTCGGCGTCCTTCGCCGTCGTGTTCTTGTCGTAGTACTGCAGCAGGTTGCCGCTGTATTCGGGGAAGACGTCGATCTTTCCGGCTTCGATCTCGGGGATGTAGACCTCGCGCTGACCGATCTGGTACTGGCGCGACACGGTGTAGCCGGCCTTCTCGAGCGCCTGGGCATAGAGCTCGGCGATGATCTCGTTCGAGTAGTACTGCTGTGAACCAACGACGAGCGTGCCCCCCGAACCTGATCCGGACGCCGCCGGAGACGACGACTGAAGAGGACTGGAGTTCGAGCACCCGGCGACGACCGCCAGACCTCCCAACGCGACCAGAGAGCTGAAACGGCGGCGAGTGAGAGTGTGCATGGTGATTCCTTTCGGTGGGCTACCCGGTGAGTCGCACGCCGACCGGCGTCGCGAGATGGTGGAGAAGGCCGAAGGCGACGTCGCACACGAGCGCGAGAGCCACGACGAGCAACGAACTGCCGAGCATCATCGCGTAGTCCTGGGTCTTGAGCCCGAGGAACAGGAATCGGCCCAGACCGCCCGCGCCGACGTAGGCGGCCAGCGTGGCGGTCGCCACGACCTGAAGGAACGCTGACCTGACGCCGCCGACCAGCAGGGGAAGTCCGAGTGGGATTTCGACGCGCGTCAGCACCTGCGCCTCGGTCATACCCGCAGCCCGGGCAGCGTCGGTGGCAACCGGGTCGGTTGCCTCGACGCCCGCGTAAGCGCCAGCCAGCACCGAGGGGAGGGCGAGGACGACGAACGCGACCATCGGACCGACCAGGCCGATTCCGAGCAGGATGCCCATCAAGGTCACGACCCCGAGCGTGGGCAGGGCTCGGGCTGCTCCGGACAGACCGATCGTCAGCGCCCGGCCGCGACCCGTGTGACCGACCCACCACCCCGCCGGAACGGCCACGATGCCCGCCAGCAGAACCGCAACCACCGAATACGCGAAATGCTCTGCGAGGCGCTGAGCCAAGCCGTTCGGCCCGGGCCACTGGGCCGGGTGGAACAGCCACGAGAAGGCTTCGACGACGAACCTCACGACACGACCTCGGGCAGCACGGTCGCGCGCGCGGGCTGAGTCCACGGCATCAGCAGTCGTCCCAATCCGACGATCGCCGCGTCGATGATCAGGGCCAAGGCCACGGTGGCGACGATGCCCGTCAGCACTTCGGCGAGAATGCCTCTCTGGAAGCCGTCGGTGAACAACATGCCGAGACTCGGCACACCGAGTACGGCTCCTACGGTGACCAGGGACACGGTGCTCACCGTCACGACCCGCAGCCCGGCGACCAACGTGGGCGCGGCGAGCGGCAGGTCGACGGTGAGGAAGCGATGCAGCGCCGAATAGCCGACGGCGTCTGCTGCGTCGAGCGCGGCACGGTCCACCTGGCCGAGGGCGTCGGCGGCCGTCGGCACCATGAGTGCGAGCCCGTAGATCGTGAGAGCCACCATGACGTTCAGCGGATCGCGAATACCCGTGCCGAGCACGACGGGCAACACCACGAACAGGGGGAGGGACGGGATTGCATAGGTGAGCCCCGCGCCGGAGAGCAACGGCCCCCTCAACCAACTGACGCGGTTGGCCACCCTGCCGACCGGCAACGCAACCAGGAAGCTCGCGACAATGGGCGGCAGAGCCAGCCACAGGTGGCTCAGCGTGTATCTGGCTACCACGTCGATGTTCTCGGCAACCCACGTCACGTCGAAACCGAACCTCTCATCACGCCGGCGGCGCGCCCGTGCGCGTCGACCAGAACGCCGTGGTGCTCGCTCAAGACCCGATCCCCTCGATTCAGTCCGAGGAAGTCGGCCACGAACTCGTCGGCCGGCCGAGCGAGCAGCTCCGGTCCCGTACCCCGCTGGGCTACGACCCCGGCCTGTCGCAACAGGAGGATCTGGTCGCCGAGCCGGAGGGCCTCGTCGACGTCGTGGGTGACGAAGACGATCGTCTTGCCCAGGGTGGATTGGATGCGCAGGAGTTCGTCTTGCAGGTCGCGACGGACGAGAGGGTCCACGGCCCCGAACGGCTCGTCCATGAGGAGGATGTTCGGGTCGGCAGCTAGAGCGCGGGCCACCCCGACCCGCTGTTGCTGACCGCCTGACAGTTGCCCGGGGTAACGAGATGCCAGCGTCTGATCGAGGCCCACGAGATTCATGAGCTCGCGTGCCCGTGTCCGGGCCGCCGGCTTGGGGTTTCCGTTGAGCAGGGGCACTGTCGCGATGTTGTCGACGACCGTGCGGTGCGGCAGCAAACCGGCGTTCTGCATGACGTACCCGATGCTGCGACGCAACTGCACCCGGTCGCGCGAGGCGATGTCGTCGCCGTCGATCGTGATCCGACCGGACGTGGGGTCGACCATTCGGTTGATCATTCTCAGAATCGTCGTCTTGCCGCACCCCGAACTGCCGAGCAGCACGGTGGTGCGGTGCGGCGGGAACTGGGCGTTGAAGTCTTCGACCGCTATGGAACCCCCGGCGTACTGCTTCGTCACGTCGTGGAATTCGATCATGGGGTCTGCCTTCCCTTCAGCTCCAAAACTGTGGACTGTGACCTTGCATTCCCGTTGCCGACGTTTGGCCCTGCCTTCAGGTGGCCGAGCAACTCAGGCCAGATCGCTGGGATCGACCACGATCTTGACCGGGCGAGGGTCCTTGCGCGCGCTCCGGGCCGACTGGATGGCGTGAATCTCACGGGTGAGCGCGGCACCCGACGACAAGGGTGCCCGTACCAACACCTGCCCCTGAGGGCTAGCGCCCTTGTCACCCGGCGCCGTCGGCGCATCAGGCAACTCGACCGGCCCGAGTGTCCGGGCCCCGGGCACTGACCGTAGCGCCTCCCCCATCTCCCGTACGGCTGGCCAGTCTCCCTGGATCCGCGCGAATCGCACGGCCGGCGGAAAGCCCGCTTCGATCCGGTCGTCCAACTCGCGTTCGGCGAACCCGGCCGGGTCGAGCCGTACCAACGCCTGAACCGACCGCGCGGCGACGGGGCCGACGACCAGCACCGTGCCCCCGTCGGCTGCCGGCCTGACCAGGGCCGTCACCGTGAGCCATCGTCGCAGCGCCTCTTCGCCAGCGCGAAGGTCGAGTCGGCCCAGCAACGACGAGGCGTCGAGCAGAACCGCAGCCGCGTACCCCGACTCGGCCGGCGGCTCGGCCCCTGGAGTCGCGACGACCAGGGCCGGGTCAGGCCCGACGCTGTCGAGCCGAGCATCCTGCGCCGACTGACGCACGACCGTGCCCGGAAAAGCCCGGCCCAACTCTTCGGCCGTTCGTCTCGACCCGATCTGAGCCGACCGCGTCGCCGTACCCCCGCACGTCGAGCACGCCCACCCGACGACGACGTGCCCGCAGACGGAACAGGACAAAGTCGTGCCGTCGGATCTGAGCTGTCCCCTGCACTGAGGGCAGCGCGCCGGCTCTCGACAGGCGCGGCAGGCCAAGGCCCCCAGGTAGCCCGCGCGTGGCACCTGGACCAGCACCGGCCCGCGCGCCAAAGCCGCGCGGACCGTCGTGAAGACGTCACTCGGGAGGCGCGCCGCCCGCGCCGCAGGATCCCGGGCCAAGGATCGCTCGTCGTCCCCCACGGCCCGCACGAGCGGCGCTTCGAGCCGGGTCAGGTCCGGGGTCAACTGGATCGGTCTCAGCCAGTCACGACGACGCCAGCTCTCCACTTCGGCGGTCCGCGCGTGCGACGCGACCAGCAGCCCGGCTCCTGACTGGGTGACACGAAGGGCGGCGACCTCGCGGGCATGCGGGTACGGCGCCCTCGGTTCGGCGTGGTTGTCGTCTCCGTCGTCCCACAGACAGACCAGCCCGAGGTGGTGGACGGGTGCGAACACTGCGGCCCGTGTGCCGACGACCACCTGCGCCTGCCCGCGCAAACCACGCAGGAAGCTGCGATAACGGGCCGACGGGCCGAGGTCGGAGGTCTGCCGCGCGACCTGTGCTTTGCCGACCCTCTTCACCAGGAGAGGCTGGATCCGATCCACGTCGTGACCGTCGGGCACCACCACGACGGCCGACCGCCCGGATGCCACGGTGGCGGCGACCGCCGCGGCCACCCCCTCGGCCCAGTCGCCGATCGGCGCCGACACCGGAGCGACCAGCCACGATGCCCGAGGTGAACCGCCTGACGCCAGTGCGTGGAGGAACTCCCGACCCGTCGGATAGAGGGCCAACGGGCCAGGGTCGAGGTCAGGCTCGGGCCAGGGCGGAGGGAGTCGTACCTGCGCCTTCTCGGTCGTCGCATGCCGCGGTGGTACGGCCAGCCGGGCAACGTCGCTGAAGGTGCCGCCGTAGTGGTCGGCGACCGCCCGGATCAGCCGGATCGATTCGGGAGGGAGCACCTGTTCGGCCGAGACACCCTGAGCCAGCGGCACCAACCGCTGCTGGTCTGTGGTCGCAGCTCTCGCGACCACGTATCCGTCGAGGGTGCGGCCGGAGAACTTCACCCGGACCCGCGTGCCGGGCAGTGCGACGGTATCCAATTCCTCGGGAACCTCGTAGTCGAACGGCCGGTCGAGGTGCGACAGCCCGAGTTCCACGTAAACCCGGGCGACGGGGAGCTCGACCTGCGACATGCCCCAGACCCTAGAGGGCCCGACTGACACTCGGTGACGGCAGCAGCTCAGCCCTTGACGGCACGGGCCAAGGCGTCGGCGCGATCCGTCCGTTCCCAGGTGAACTCGGGAAGCTCCCGACCGAAGTGTCCGTAGTTCGTCGTCAACCCGAAGATCGGTCGAATCAGGTCCAGGTCACGGATGATCGCCTTGGGCCGCAGGTCGAACGTTGCCGACACCGCGTCGGCGATCTGGTCGACCGGCACGGTCTCGGTGCCGAAACACTCCACGAACAGGCCCACTGGATGGGCGCGCCCGATGGCGTAGGCCACCTGTACCTCGCAGCGCTGCGCCAAGCCGGCCGCGACCACGTTCTTGGCTACCCACCGGAGCGCATACGCCGCCGACCGGTCCACCTTCGACGGATCCTTGCCCGAGAACGCGCCACCGCCGTGACGGGCCCAGCCGCCGTACGTGTCGACGATGATCTTGCGGCCGGTCACACCTGCGTCGCCCATGGGCCCACCGATGACGAACTTGCCGGTCGGGTTCACGAACACGTTGAGATCGGGTGCGGCAATGTCGTACGACGCGACCACCGGTTCGATGACGGTCCGCAGCAGGTCGGTGCGGATCTGAGCCTGCGAGACCGAATCCGCGTGCTGCGTCGACACCACCACCGTGTCGAGAGCAACGGCCCGATCACCGTCGTAGGCGATCGTGACCTGGGTCTTGCCGTCGGGCCGCAGGTAATCCAGCTCCCCCGCCTTGCGCACCGCGGTGAGCTGCTCCGCCAGCCGGTGCGCGAGGTCGATCGGCAGCGGCATCAGGCTGGGAGTGTCAGAGCAGGCGTAACCGAACATCAGGCCCTGGTCGCCCGCGCCTTGCGTGTCGATGTCGTCACCCGAGCCTTCGGCGCGCTGTTCCTCGGCGGAATCGACGCCTTGGGCGATGTCAGGCGACTGGCTGCCCAACGCCACCATGACACCGCACGAGTCGCCGTCGAATCCGATCTCGCTGGACGTATAGCCGATCTCCAGCACCCGCTGTCGGGCGATCTTGGCAATGTCGGCGTACGCCTCAGTCGTCACCTCTCCGGCCACCACGACCAGGCCGGTCGTGACCAGCGTCTCGACCGCCACACGGCTCGCCGGATCCTCGTCCAGCAGGGCGTCCAGCACCGAGTCGGAGATCGAATCCGCCACCTTGTCGGGATGACCCTCGGTGACGGATTCAGACGTGAACAAACGCTTCACAGCAATTCCTTCTTCGAACGATCGGCAAGCACCGCATCGAGGATGCGATGAGCAGCCAACGACTTACTTCCCGACACGTGGGCCACGATTCCCGTCGGATCGAGGATCGAGACCGTCGTCTCGTCGGACCCGAACACCTTGCCGCCCGAGACGTCGTTCACGACGAGTAGGTCGGCTCCCTTGCGGGCGAGTTTGGCCCGGCCGGCTTCGACCAGGTCGTCGGGGTCGGCAATGGTCTCGGCGGCGAACCCGACGAGTGTCTGGCCCGGTTGGCGGGTACGGCCGAGAGCTGCCAGTACGTCGGTGGTCTGACGCAGGATCAGTTCTAGGCCCGAGTCGCCGTGCTTGGAGAGTTTCGTGCCCGACGAGGCGGTCGGGGTGAAATCGGCAGGGGCAGCGGCCATGACCACCACGTCACTGGTCGGCCCGATCTGGGCCATGGCGGCCGCCAGGTCTGCCGTCGACCGGACCTGTCGGACCACCACCGACGAAGGCATCGGCAGGGACACGTTCGCTGCGACGAGGGTGACGGTGGCTCCCCGTGCGGCGGCTGCGCGGGCGATCGCGACACCCATCCG
>JBDHZQ010000023.1:0-28298 GCA_039811945.1 Propionibacteriaceae bacterium | reverse complement strand
TCGAAGACCAACGCCGTCGCGATCGCCGCCACGCCTTCGCTCCGCCCCGTGAAGCCCAGATGATCGGTCGTGGTCGCGGCCAGGCTGACCGGGGCGCCCACGGCTTCGGAGAGTACGGCTTCCGCCTCCGCGCGACGGCCCGCGAGTCTGGGCCTGTTGCCGATGACCTGGATCGCCACGTTGCCCACGCCGTACCCCGCCGCGCGCACACGTCGGACCGTCTCCGTCAGGAACGCCACGCCGCTCGCCCCCGCCCAGGCGGGATCCGCCGTACCGAAGTTGGATCCGAGGTCGCCCAATCCTGCGGCCGAAAGCAGTGCGTCGCAGGCAGCGTGCGCCGCAACGTCGCCGTCGGAATGTCCCTCGAGCCTCATCTCTTCGTCAGAAAACTCCAACCCCGCCAGCCACATCGGACCGCCCGTCACGAGCCGGTGGGCATCCATGCCGATCCCCGTGCGGTAGGTCACGCCCGGCTCCGCAGCACTGCTTCGGCCACCAGGAGGTCGAAGGGTTCGGTCACCTTGAACGCCTCGCGAGAGCCCGGCACCAGCACCACGGCGTGGCCGGCCGCTTCGCAGACCGCGGCGTCGTCGGTGTAGTCGGCACCCTTGGCCTGGTCATGCGCGGCCAGCAGCACGTCGTACGTGAAACCCTGTGGAGTCTGTACGGCTCTCAACGTCGAGCGGTCGACCACCACATTGCCGGAATCGACGTCCTGCCTGATCGTGTCGGAGACCGGAACGGTGGGGATGCAGACCGAGGCTCCGCCCCGTACGGCCTCCACGACCGAGGCGACGACCTGCGCGGGTACGAGCGGCCGCGCCGCGTCGTGCACGAGCACGACGTCGCAGCCCCCCACGGCGGCGAGGCCACGCCGTACGGACTCCTGACGGCTCGCGCCACCGACCACGATCCTGTACGACACCAGGGAATCGGCCAGCGCCACCTCGAAGTCGTCCTCGAGCCCGTCGGCGACGACCACCACGACGTCGGTCACTCCGCCGGCGGCGAGCGAGTCGACAGCCCACGCCACCAGCGATCGGCCGCCCAGCAGCCGCAACGCCTTCGGAATCTCACCGCCGAGGCGAACGCCAGAACCGGCCGCTACCACGACGGCAGCGACCGGTTCTGAGTGTGTGGATTCGGACACTACGAGGCGAGGATCTCGTCGAGCAGCACTTCGGCCTTGTCTTCTGCGACCTTCTCGGCCAACGCCAATTCGGAGACCAGGATCGACCGGGCCTTGGCCAGCATGCGCTTCTCGCCGGCCGACAGGCCACGCTCGCGCTCGCGACGCCACAGGTCACGGACAACTTCGGCCACCTTGACCACGTTGCCGGAGTGAAGCTTCTCCATGTTGGCCTTGTAGCGGCGCGACCAGTTGGTCGGCTCTTCGGTGTGCGGTGCCCTCAAGACCGAGAAGACGCGCGCCAGGCCGTCGGCATCGACGACATCGCGAACCCCGACGAGGTCGAGGTTGCAGGCTGGTACGCGAACGATGAGGTCGTTCTGGCCGACAATGCGCAGAACGAGGTAGAGCTTGTCCTCACCTTTCATCTTGCGGGTTTCGATGTCTTCGATGACGGCCGCCCCATGATTGGGGTAGACGACGGTTTCGCCGACGGTAAAAGTCATGACAGATTGACCCCTTCCTGACAGACCAGTCTAGCACGTCGCCCGGACTATCTTCCCTAGCCAATGCGCGGATGCGGGTCTTGACAGATCCCTGTGAGGTATGCCTTACCGGGCGTTCAGCCGTACGTCGGCTCGTCGGAGAACAGCGACGAGATCGACTCGCCGTTGTTGATTCGCCGTACGGCTTCGGCAAACAGTGGCGCAACCGAACGGGTGACGAGCCGGTCGAGCCTCTCGGGCGACGGCACCGTGTTGGTCGTGACGATCTCGACGACGTCGGTTTGGGCGTTGAGCCGGTCGACCGCCGGGCCGGTAAACAGCCCGTGAGTGCACACCGCTGAGATGCGGCCGACGCCGATCTCGCGCAACTTCTCGATCAGTTCGACCGTCGAGCCGCCCGTGGCGATTTCGTCGTCGAGCACGATGACGTCCTTGCCCGCCACATCGCCCACGATCGCGTCGATCACCACCCGATCGTCGGCCAGCCTGCGTTTCGCTCCGGCCGCAACCGGAACCTTGAGCGCCCGGGAGAACTTGGTCGCGAGCTTGGCGCTGCCGAAGTCAGGCGACACCACGACGGTGTTCGACAGGTCGCGGCCGGCGAAGTGACTGGCCAGCTCGTACGTCGCGTCGAGATGGTCGACGGGTACGTCGAACATCCCGTGCACCTGAGGTGCATGGAGAGCCATCGTGACCACCCGGTCTGCGCCTGCTTGCTGCAGGAGTTGCGCGACCAGTCGGGCGCCGATCGAGATCCGCGGGGCGTCCTTCTTGTCCGACCGGGCGTAGGCGTAGTGCGGGATCACCGCGGTGATGTGCGACGCTGACGCACCGCGCGCCGCGTCGAGCATGAGCAGCAGTTCGACGAGGTTCTCCTGCACGGGCGGCACCAGCGGCTGCACGACGAAGACGTCGCGCTTGCGACAATTGGCCCGGAGCTGCACCTGGAGGCAGTCGTTGGAGAACCGAGTCGTCCGTGCGGGTGCCAGTTCGACACCCAGCAGATGGCACATCTCCTCGGCGAACGCGCGATGGCCTGATCCGGAGAAGACGGTGATGTCGCTCACGAGACAAGCAGCGTACTGATCTCAGCCGTCGAGCTTGTAGCCGAGTCCACGGACGGTCACCAGGACCGTCGGGTTGGCGGGATCTGCCTCCACCTTGCTGCGCAGGCGCTTGACGTGGACGTCGAGGGTCTTGGTGTCGCCGAAGTAGTCCGAACCCCAGACCCGGTCGATCAGTTGCCCGCGGGTCAGCACCCGCCCGGCGTTCCGCAGCAGCATCTCGAGCAGTTCGAACTCCTTGAGCGCGAGCCGTACCTGAACTCCCTTCACCCACACCTCGTGACGTTCGACGTCCATCCGGATACCCGCGGCTTCGAGCACGTCGGCGGGGATGTCGACCTCGGTGCCTCGGCGCAGCACAGCACGGATCCGAGCGACAAGTTCCCTGTGACTGAAGGGTTTGGTGACGTAGTCGTCGGCGCCGATCTCCAGACCGACGACCTTGTCGATCTCGGCGTCGCGCGCGGTCACCATGATGACCGGAACGGTCGACGTCTGACGCAACCTGGTGCACACTTCCACACCCGACAGCCCGGGCAGCATGAGGTCGAGCAGCACCAGATCGGCGCCGCCACGCGCGAACTCGGCCAGCCCGACCTTGCCGTCGGCGGCGGTGACGACGTCGAAGCCCTCCTTGCGGAGCATGTACGACGTCGCCTCGCGATAGCTGTCCTCGTCTTCGATCAGCAGGATCCTGGTCATCGAGTGGCCTCCAGTGAGCGTTCGTTGACGGTGCCCGGCAGCCGTACGGGCAGCCGGAGGGTGAAGGTCGAGCCCTGGCCGAGCTTGCTCCAGACGGTCACGCTGCCGCCGTGGGCCTCGGCCACGAGCTTGACGATCGACAGACCCAGACCCGTACCTCCGCTGGCCCTGCTGCGATCGGGATCAACCCGGTAGAAACGGTCGAAGATACGGTCCTGTTCGGCCGCCGGGATGCCGATGCCGTTGTCGGTGACCGAGATCTCGACCTGGTCGTCGCCGTCGATCTCGAGACGACGGGACGCCACGGTGACGCGGGCGGACTCGTCGCTGTAGGCGATCGCATTCGACACCAGATTGGACACTGCATCGGTGAGCTGGTCGCAGTCGCCGGTCACCTCGCAGCCAGCCTGGTCGTGGATCGTGATGTGCACGTGGCGTGATTTGGCCCGCGCCAGGTTTCGATCGACCCCCTGACGGACGAGCAGGCCGACGTCGACAGCTCGCGCGGCCTGCAGAGGGTCGTGCGACTGCAACCGCGAGACCGTGATGATCTGCCCGACCAGCTCCGCCAGCCGAGCCGATTCCCGCTGCATCCGTCCGGCGAAGTGGAGCACGGTGTCCGGATCCTCGGCAGCTTGTTCGATGGCCTCACTCAGCAGGGCGATCGCCCCGATCGGCGTCTTCAACTCGTGACTGATGTTCGTGACGAAATCGCGCCTGGCGGCATCCATGCGACGCGCGTCGGTCGTATCGGAGGCCACGATCGCGACCAGGCCGGGCCCGAGCGGTGCGACCGTTACCTCGAGGTGCGTGGCGACCGCAGATCCGTGGGTCAGGTCGACGCTGGTGGTCATGGCCTCGTCGGTGCGACGGCTGGTGCGCACCAGGTCGAGCAGGGCGGGTACGGCGACCCGGCTCCCGCGCGCAAGGCCCAGAGTCCGGGCCGGCTCGGTGGCGTCGAGGACCTCGTCATGCTCCCCCACGAAGATCACGGGCCGCCCACTGAGGAGCGCGACCTGCTTGGCATCGGGAGCCAGCACGTGGGCGGCAGCGGTCTCGGCGGGCGTGCTTCGACCCAGTCGGCGGCCGAGGAGGAGGCCGGTCACGCCTGCCGCAAGGCACAGCAGGACGACCAGCCAAGGACTCACGTGGCGATCCTAAGGGGGCGACCAGGGCCGTACCTCAGCCTGAGATGTCTCCCGGTCGGATGACGACAAGCGTTCAACCGCCGTTTACCTGGCCGTCGCGCGCGTTCGGTCGAGGTGTCTGCGGGGCCCCTAATGTGAGCGGGGCGCGGGGTCGTAGGCTCCGTGCTGCGGTCCGGATGGTCCGCTCGGACTCAACCCGAAGGTGGACATGCGCGAGATGCGGGAGAACTACCACGGCCAGCTCGACGCGATCGTGGTGTCGTTGGTCGGTCTGACCGAGACGGTCGGCGATGCCGTGAACCGGGCGACCAAGGCGCTCCTCGAAGCGGACTTGACGTTGGCCGAGCGCGTGATCTCCGACGATGCGGTCGTCGACGCCGCTCACGACGACATCGAGCAGCGCGCGTTCGGCCTGCTCGCACGCCAGTCCCCGGTAGCCGGCGAGCTGCGCACGATCGTCGCCGCCCTGAGGATGACCAACGCTCTCGGTCGCATGGGTGACCTGGCGGCCCACATCGCGAAGGTGGCTCGTTTGCGCTATCCGGAGTCGGCCGTACCGGAGGCATTGCGCAGCAACTTCGTGCAGATGGCGAAGCTGGCGGAATCGATGGTGCGTACGGCTGCGGCGTCTCTGCGCGACCGCAACATCTCCAACGCCGCGCGGATGGCCGAGGAAGACGAGGAGATGGACGAACTGCGAGCATCGCAGTTCCGTGTGCTGCTCGGCGCGGACTGGAACGAAGGCGTCGAGAAGGCCGTCGACGCGGCGTTGCTGGGGCGCTACTACGAGCGGATCGCCGACCATGCCGTCAACATCGGCAGCCGGGTCATCTACCTCACGACCGGCGCCGCCCCTGAAGGGGAGAACTGGCCTAACGCCTGACCGGTCGACCCGACGGGGCAGCAGGGGGCAGACCAGCTCACGGCAGGTCGTCGGCGGATTCCGTGACCGGTTCAGAGATGAGCAAGCCGTTCTCGACCAGAGTGAACTGAGAGCCGGGGCGCGCGCGGGCCGCGACGACGGCGTACACGACGTCGGGGGTCGACGCGGCGACGTGGACCGCCGCTGGGAGCACCCACCAACCCGGCCACGGGCCGAGGGCGATCAGTGCGAGCAAACCGCACGTCACGCCGACCACCGGTGTCAGAGCCAGCAGGAGGAACTTCCCTCGGGGAAGAGATGCGCCGTCGGTCTGGACGAACCGGAGGTACGGATCGCGCGCCACCTTGACCTGCGGCCGGATGCCGATCAGGAGCATCACGACCGCATGGACGGCCTCGTGGACGACCAGCACGAGCGAGGTCGCACCGACCAGGACCACGACGAGCACGAGAATGCCGAGTTGGCCTTGTACGGGTAGCGCCGCGCCGTCCGGATGCCACAGCTGGTACCAGTCGGCGAACGCGACGAGGGCAAGGACGAGCAGCACCAGGTGGCCGAACGCAAGAACGGTGGCAACCCGATGCCCGGGCTGCCACCGTCTCTCGGTCCTGTCGGAGTAGTCCTCAGCCGGCATGACGACGTGGGCTACCTACTTCTTCTTGCCCTGGTTCTTCACCGCTTCGATCGCCGCCGCGGCGGCATCGGGGTCGAGGTAGCGGCCACCCACGGTGACGGGCCTCAGATCGTCGTCGAGTTCGTACAACAACGGGATGCCGGTCGGGATGTTGAGCCCGGCGATATCGGCATCGGAGATGTTGTCGAGGTGCTTGACCAAGGCCCTCAGCGAGTTGCCATGCGCGACGACGATGACCGTCTTGCCGTCGCGCAGGTCGGGGACAATTCCGTCGTACCAGTACGGCAGCATGCGCACGACCACGTCGGCGAGGCACTCGGTGGCGGGGCGGGCCTCACTGGGCAGTTCGGCGTACCGGGGATCGTGGAACTGTGAGTACTCGGCCTCGCGGTCGATCGGAGGCGGAGGCACGTCGTACGAGCGACGCCATTGCATGAACTTCTCTTCGCCGTACTGCTCCAAAGTCTGCGCCTTGTTCTTGCCCTGGAGATCCCCGTAGTGACGTTCGTTGAGTCGCCACGTGCGGCGAACCGGAATCCAGTGGCGATCACAGCCGTCGAGAGCGAGGTAGGCGGTATGGATCGCCCGACGCAGCAGGGAGGTGTGGACGACGTCGGGCAGGAGGCCCTCAGCCTTGAGCATCTCGGCGCCGCGCTTGGCCTCGCCGATGCCCTTCTCGTTGATGTCGACGTCCACCCAGCCGGTGAACAAGTTCTTGGCGTTCCATTCGCTCTCGCCGTGGCGGAGCAGGATCAGCGTCGAGGTCATGGCCGCAGCCTATCGAAGGGGTCTCTGGCGGGAGGGTCGCAGGGCAAGCTCGTCCGGACTGACAGAATCAGCCTCATGAACCGTGGAATCGCTGTCGTGACAGGCGCGTCGTCAGGGATCGGGGCTGCGACCGCCAGGCTGCTCGCCGAAAGGTACGAGGTCGTCTGCGCGGCGCGACGCCTCGAGCGCATCGAGGCGTTGGCGGCCGAGATCGGAGGCCGAGCCGTCGAGTGCGACATCACCGACCCGGCGTCGGTCGATCGACTCGCCGAGGCGGTGGGCGAGCGGCTGGATCTCCTCGTGAACAACGCCGGTGGCGCCCTGGGACAGGAGACGGTAGCCGAGGCCGACATCGACGCGTGGGCGGCGATGTACGACAAGAACGTGATCGGTACGGTGCGGGTGACCAAGACGTTGTTGCCCGCGCTCCGGGCTGCCGAGGGGACTGTGGTCTTCGTCACGAGCGTGGCTGCAGACGGGCCGTACGAAGGTGGAGCCGGCTACTGCGGAGCCAAGGCGGCCGAGCGCATGATCGCCGGCGCGATGCGGTTGGAGATGGTCGGCGAGCCGGTGCGTATCTGCGAGGTGGTGCCCGGCATGGTGAACACGGAGGAGTTCTCGCTCACCCGGTTCGGCGGTGACTCGGCGCGAGCTCGACGGGTGTACGAAGGCGTACCGGATCCGCTCGTCGCCGACGACATCGCCCAAGCGATCGCCTGGATCGCTTCCCGACCGCACCACGTGAACATCGACCGAATGGTCGTACGGCCACTCGCCCAAGCGGCCCAGCACAAGGTGTTTCGAGTTCCCGCGACCTCGTAGCGAGTGTGGGTACGGTCAGGCGAGCGCGCGGGCCAGCTCTCGGCCGACGGTGAGTCCGGTGAACAGGCAGCCGCCGAGGAACGTCCCCTCCAAGGCGCGGTACCCGTGAAGCCCGCCCCCGCCGAACCCGGCTACCTCGCCGGCCGCGTACAGCCCTGGAATTGGAGTGCCATCGTGGCCTAGCACGCGACCACCCAGGTCGGTTTCGAAGCCGCCGAGGGTCTTGCGGGTCAGGATCCTCAGCCGTACGGCAACGAGTGGACCTGCCTGCGGGTCGGTGATGCGATGAGGAGCAGCAGTTCGTACGAGTCGATCGCCCAGGTATCGCCGCGCCTCCCGGATCGCCAGCACCTGGGCGTCGGTGGCCCGAGGGTTGCCCATCTCGCGGTCGCGGTCGTCGACCTCGCGCACGATCACCGTGACGTCGAGCGGGGCTTCGGGGGTGATCGTGTTCATCTTCCGCACGAGATCCGGCACCGTGTCGGCCTGGACGAAGTCGACGCCTCGATCGACAAAGGCCTGCACGGGTGCCGGTACGTCGGTACGGAGCCGGTTGAGCACCTGACGAATCGAGCGTCCGGTTAGGTCGGGGTTCTGCTCGGATCCCGACAGGGCGAACTCCTTGCCGACGATGCGCCGGTTGGTCACGAACCAGGAATGCTCGTGACCGGTACGGCGCAGGTGTTCGAGGGTACCGAGGGTGTCGAACCCGGGCGAGAACGGATGCGGGAGGCGACGGCCCTCGCCGTCGAACCACATCGACGACGGTCCGGCGAGGATCCGAACGGCGTGACCGGGCCAGACCGGCGCGTGGTTGGCGATTCCCTCGACGTAGTGCCACATGCGGTCGCGATTGACGACCCGGGCACCGGCCAACTCGGCAGGGGCAAACATGGATCCGTCGACGTAGGCCGGGACGCCGGTGAGCATGACGCGCGGCGGGGTACCGAGCCGTTCCGGCCAGGCCGACCTGACCAGGTCGTGATTTCCTCCGATGCCGCCCGAGGCCAGCACCACCGCCTCTGAGCCGTACTCGAACTCCTCGGCCACAGCGCTGCGGGCAGGCGCCCGGGTCGCTCCTCGAGCGCTTCCGTCGTCGACCAATCGCACCCCGACAACGCCGGAGACCGCGTTGTCGGTCGTACGCAGTCCCGTCACACGGTGCAGCGGACGATAGGTGATGCGGCCGCGGCGATGTGGTCGCGGACCCGCCGCTCGAACGGTTCGACGATGCCGACGCCCGTTCCCCAGGTCACGTGGAACCGCGGAACAGAATTGCCGTACGGCGGCGCCTCCCGCCGACCGCGCTCGGCCCAGCCGACGACGGGGAAGATCCGATGTCCCATGGCGTGGAGCCAGGAGCGCTTCTCCCCCGACGCCCACTCCACGTACGCCCGAGCCCACTGCCGACCCCAGAGATCCTCGTCGGGTCGATCCCAGCCGGCCGTGTCTCGCCAGTCGCGCCAGGCGCGTTCGACCGAATCGCGCACGCCGAGTCGCCGTTGTTCGGGTGAATTGACGAGGAACAGGCCGCCGAACGACCACCAGGCTTGCCCGCCCAGATCCCGCTCGGAGGTCTGGTCGAGCAGGATGACCCGTCGGCCGGCATCGGCCAGCTCGGCTGCCGCCGTCAACCCGGCCAGGCCGTGCCCGATGACCACGACGTCGGTGTCCATAGGGTCAGCATGCCCGATCGACCCGACCCTCTGGAACCGTGCGCAGTCGGCCCTCGAAGTGCTCAGGTTTCTGTCTCACGGCCGTACCCCCCGCACCCGGTCGTGCCGTACCCAAACTGCCCACAACTGGGCGATTGGCGCGATCAAATCAGATCGTTGTCTTGCTCAGAGGCAGTTTGCGTACGAGCCCTGGGGGCAGCGCTCGAAGCGCCACCCCACCGAGCGGGAGTCGGAGGCGATCAGGCCAGTTCGATCAGGCCCTGGCCGCCTTGGACAGCATCTCCCTGCTCGACGAGGATTCGGCCGACCGTGCCGTCGCTGGGCGCGGTGATCTCGGTCTCCATCTTCATGGCCTCGAGCACGCAGAGCACCTGTCCTGCCGTGATCTGGTCACCCTCGGCGACGAGGATCTTCGAGACCGATCCCGACAGCGGCGCGACGACGCTGTTCGACGATGCGGCGGGCATCGATGCCTTGGTGGGCAAGTGGGCGCTGCCGCCCCCGCCACCACCGCCGATGACGATGGCTCCGAGCGTCGGGCGTTCGGGCTCCTCGACTTCCACCTCGACGTCGTAGGCAATTCCGTTGACAGTCACTTTGAGCAACATGGCAAGTCCTTATCGCAGATGGATCGGGGCGTGGTTGAGCTGGCTGCGCCGCGTCGCCGAAGTCCAGGCGCTGCTGCGCCCGAACTGGGCCTGCCGCTTCTTCGCACGGTGTCCCAGGTAGGCGGCCACGGCCGCCGCGATGGCGATCATGACCTCCTCGGGAACCTCCGTCGTGTGAAGCACGCGCAGGCTCTTGACCTCGGCTTCGAGATGATCGATCCGGCTCGTCAGGGTCCTGACGAGGGCGAGCAGTTCGGCGTTGGTCTCGTCGTTCATGGCGATCACACCGGCCCGAGACCGTGCTTCTTGGCCGGCCGCAACTCGCGCTTGTTGATGAGCAGTTCGAGCGCCATCGCGACCTTCCGACGGGTGTCGGCGGGGTTGATGATGTCGTCCACCAGGCCACGGGAAGCCGCCACGAAGGGAGTAGAGAAGGTGTCCTTGTATTCCTGGACGAGTTCAGCCCTTCGCGCAGCTGGGTCCTCGGCCGCGTCGATCTCGCGCTTGAACACCACGGCGGCCGCACCTTCCGCGCCCATGACCGCGATCTCCGCTGTCGGCCAGGCGAACACCTGGTCGGCGCCGAGATCCTTGCACGCCATCGCGATGTACGCCCCGCCGTACGCCTTGCGCAGCACCACGGTGATCTTCGGCACGGTTGCGGCGGCGTAGGCGTACAACATCTTCGCGCCATGGCGGATGATGCCGCCGTGTTCCTGGGCCACGCCGGGCAAGAATCCGGGCACGTCCACCAGCGTGAGGATCGGGATGTTGAACGCGTTGCAGAAGCGGATGAACCGCGAACCCTTGTCGGAGGCGTTGATGTCCAAGACTCCGGCCATGACGTTGGGCTGGCTGGCGACGACCCCGACCGTACGACCGTTGATGCGACCGAAGCCCACCACGATGTTCATCGCGTAGCCGGCCTGCGCCTCGAGGAAGTCCTCGTGGTCGACGATCCGAGCGATGACCTTGCGGACGTCGTATCCCTTGGTGCCTTCGGGCGGCACGATCTTGCCGATTTGGTCGTCGGCCTCGACGTAGGGGTCGGGATCGACGATGGGCGGATCCTCGGTGTTGTTCTGCGGCAGGAAGCTGAGCAGCTTCTTCGCGATCAGGATCGCCTGCTCGTCATCGTCGGCCACGAAGTGGTTGACGCCCGAGACCCCCATATGCGCGTCGGCGCCGCCCAATTCGTCCTGGGAGACCTTCTCACCGGTGACCTGGGCGATCACGTTGGGGCCCGTGATGAACATGTGGGCCTTGCGCGTCTGGATGATGAAGTCGGTCAAGGCCGGCGAGTAGGCCGCACCACCGGCGCACGGACCGGCGATGATCGACACCTGCGGTACGGCGCCCGAGAGCTTCACATTGGCGTAGAAGACCTGCCCGTACCCCGACAGCGAGTCGATACCTTCCTGCACCCGTGCGCCACCGGAGTCGTTGATGAAGACGAACGGGGTGCCGCACTTGAGCGCGGACTCCATCATCTGCACGACCTTGATCGAATGCATCTCGCCGGCCGAGCCGCCCATGACGGTGAAGTCCTGGCTGGCGATATGGACCGGACGTCCCAGGACAGCGCCCGAGCCGGTGACCACTCCGTCGGCCGGCATGTCGGCCTTGTCCATCCCGAACGTCACGGTCCGGTTCTTGCGGAACAGGCCGATCTCCTGGAACGTGCCCTCGTCGAGCAGGGACTCGACCCGCTCGCGAGCGGTCATCTTGCCCTTGTCGCGCTGCTTTTGCAGCTTGTCCTCGCCGCCTCCGGCGCGGGTGCGCAGACGCGCTTGGTGCATCTCGTCGATGAGCTTGTCCATCGACTTCACTTTGGCCTTCGCCATGTCAGACCCTCTCGACGACGACGTTGTGGTCGCGCCCACCGAGCGAAACCTTGTACGTGATGGGGCCGGTCACGGCCTTGGCGGCTCCGGCGGACTTCTCGCGGTCCTTGGCCAGGTCGGCCTCGGTCTTCCCGACGTTCTTCGGGCCGTCGGCCCTGGTCTTGAAGAACCCGGGCGCCACGTTCGGGAACATGGCGTAGGTGAGGACGTCCTCGTCGGATCCGTCGCTGCCCTCGAGAGCGTCGGCGTCTGTGACCAGCTTGTCCCACTCCGGAGCGAGCAGATCGGCGGGCCGTACGGTGATCGGCTCCTTCTTCGCCTGCGCCTGCGCGATCGCGACGACCTCGGGATTCCGCTCTCCGATGCATTCGCCGTAGTAGCCGAGCATCAGATCGGCGAACTCGCCGGTCATCACCTTGTACTTACCCATCAACACGTTGAACACGGCCTGGGTGCCGACGATCTGGCTCGACGGGGTCACCAGCGGCGGGTGGCCGGCATCTGCCTTGACTCGCGGCACTTCCTCCATCACCTCGGCGATCCGGTCCCCGGCTCCCTGATGTTTGAGCTGGGATTCCATGTTGCTCAACATGCCGCCGGGAATCTGGCTGGAGAAGATGTTGGTATCCACCAAGGTCGCGGATTCGAACGCCGAGTACTTCGGGCGAACCTTCGCGAAGTGGTCGCGGATCCGTACCAAGCGCTCGGGATCGAGCTCAGTCGTGTACTCGGTGCCCTCGAGCATCGCGACGAGGGACTCGGTCGGATTGTGCCCTGGGCCGAGAGACATCGACGAGATCGCGGTGTCGACCACGTCGGCGCCGGCCTCGATCGCTTTCATGAGGCTGACCAGGGTCACGCCCGTCGTCGAATGACAGTGGACGTTGATCTGGACATCCCCGTAGGTGTCCTTGATGCCCTTGACGATGTCGTACGCCGGCTGCGGCTGCAGCAGCGCCGCCATGTCCTTGAGGGCGATCGATTCGGCACCCATGTCCAGCAACTGGCCGGCCAGCTTGATGTAGCCGTCGACCGTGTGGAGGGGGCTGATCGTGTAGCAGATCGTGCCCTGGGCGTGCTTGCCCGTCTTCTTGACCGCCCTCATCGCGCGCTCCATGTTGCGCGGATCGTTGAGGGCGTCGAAGACGCGGAAGACGTCCATGCCGTTCTCGGCCGACTTCTCGACGAACCGATCCACGACGTGGTCCTCGTAGTGGCGGTAACCGAGGAGATTCTGCCCACGCAGCAGCATCTGCAGCCGGGAGTTGGGCATCAGTTCGCGGAACGTCCGCAGCCTGACCCACGGGTCTTCGTTCAGGTAGCGGATGCACGAGTCGTACGTCGCACCGCCCCAGCACTCGACACTCCAGTAGCCCGCCTGATCGATGTCGGCGCACGCATCGACCATGTCTTCCATCGCCATGCGTGTTGCCATCAGGCTCTGGTGAGCATCCCGGAGCGCAACTTCTGTCACGCCGATCTTTCGGGGAGTCATGGATCTATCCAATCACGCGACCCCCTCGGCTCCTGCGGCGGGGGCACCGATGGGTCTGTCCGGGAAACCGCTACCCAGCTTCAGGTTCCTCGCCCACTCCCCCGGTGGACCGGCTATGGCGGTGACGTACTGGCAGTAGTCCTCATAGGTACGGCGATACCGAGCACCGGGCGTCAGCACGTCGGCCAGCCTTGCGATTCCGTCGGCCACGAAAGCCGGAACGGTGCGTAGCACGTGCTCCTTGTCGACGAGCCGGAAGTCAGCGCCGTGGATCGTCCCGGCGAAGCCGGAATAGCCGATCTGCACGGCCGGCATCAGGTACGACAGGTCACCGATGTCACCCGCGGCAGCCACGGCCCCGCGGTCGTCCACGACGTCGATGTCGTACGGCTCTGCCGCAGCCCTGAACGCGGTCGTCATGGCCCGGTCCTGCACGAACGGGAGGTAGCCCATCTCGGTGCGGACTCGCACCTGCCCACCCAGCGCCGCAGAGCACCCCTGGGCAGCCTGGTCGAGGCGGCGGGTGACCTCCACGAAGTAGGCGACGTCGGTCGAGCGGACGTCGGAAGAGACGCCGACCTCGTGAGGAATCACATTCGTCGTCATCGTGGAGTGCGTGATCACGGGGTTGATCCTGACGAACGCGTCCTCCCGGAACTGCTGTCGCGCGAGCCCGAGCGCCGTCGTGTAGAGCGTTGCCATCGAGAAGGCGTTGACCCCCGAGAACGGGTCGAAGTTGGCATGGGAGGCCCGGCCCAGGAAAGTCGCGTGGTGGTGGAGGAAGCCCGCCAGGTCGCAGGCGAGTTCGATCGTCGGCCGATCCAGGTTGTCACCCATGGCATGCACGGCGACGGCGGCGTCGTAGTCGTCGAAGACGCCCAGCCTCATGGCCTCGGGTTTTCCGCCGAACCACCCGATCGTGCGGTTGTTGCGCAGTGTGAGCCTGGCGCCGAGGTCCACGTATTCCTCCGCCGGTACGAACACGAAGCCCAGGTCGACCCCGAGATCCGCTGTGCCGACCCTGGCGTAATGCGCCAGCAGGGCCAGGGCGATCGCTACCTGGGTGTGGTGGCCGCAGGCGTGTACGGCTCCCGTGCCCGGATGTGCGTCGGGATGGGACGGGGAGATCACGGCGTCGAGTTCGGCGATCACGCAGACCCGCGAACGACCGCCCAGGGCGGGAAGCCGTACCGAGACACCGGTGGTGGAGAACCGCTCGACGGGCAGGCCCGGAGCGTAGCGCCGCACGAACTCGACGACCCGCTCGGCGGTGTGATGCTCGCCGTATCCCAGCTCCGGATGAGCCCAGAGGTCGTCGACGAGATCGGAAAGAGCCTCGTAGGGGGCAGTCAGTTCGGCCATAGCCTCATCTTCGCGGGCCGAACAGGCGGGTGGGTACGGCAATCCGATTCTCCGCTCGTCGGCCTTGCCCATGTCGACTCGAGGGAGAGCGGGACACAACGCGACCTCAACCGGCGACACGCTGTTTGTCACGGCGCGTCGGCGCACTGAGGTCGCGTTGTGTCCCGGTCTTCGGCCGAGCCCTCATCCGTCGTCGTGGGGCTACTCGGTCACCAAGGCGTAGGCCGAGACCCGGCGAATGCGGAGCGCCATCACCCAGGTCGCTAGCCACGCCAGGGCGACGACCGCGGCAGCCGTCAGCGTGGGCGTGGCGAGGTCGCGGACCACGGTGACCTTCATGATCCCGATCCCACGCAACATCGCGCCGAGGAGTGCTGGTGTCGCCAAGGTCCCGGCCACGACCCCCAGCACGGCGCCGATCGCCGTGGGCGGGAGGTACGTCCACCTGGTCTGGCGTGACAACTCGCGGTGGGTGTAGCCGACTGCCTTCTTGACCCCGAGGTCGTGCCGAGCTTGAACCAGCATCGTCGACACATCAGCGAGACGACCAGCACCACGACCCCGCTCGTCAGGCCGACCACGCTGAAGGAAAGGCCGGGCACGAGGAACAGATAGCTCGACAATTCCGCCGCGACCCCTTGTTGGGTGTCGGTCACGTGCTCCACGTCGGGATCGGCCTTGAGGCGATCGATGACCGCCGAACGATCCCCCGAGGTGTAGATCGCGAACGAGCGCTGGGTGAACGCTGGGCTGAGGCGTTGGTAGCCCCCGGTGGTCAGGATCATGTACTGCCCCATTCCGCGCCCGCCGGTCGCGATCCCGGTGACGAGAAACTCGGCCGGTCCGGCTCCCTTGTCGAAGGTGTAGGTGTCGTTGACCTTGACGTGGAGCACGTCGGCCAGGCGCGCCCCCAACACGATCTCGTTGTCGTGTCGTGGGAGGCGGCCACTGAACACGGGGTTGTAACGCCACGCGCTCGGGTCGTCGGTCACCATCACCAACGTCGACGCGCCGCTGACGTAGATTCCTTCGACGGTCGAACTGAACGCCTTCGTGACGCCTTCGGTCGCGCGCACCCGGTTCAGCAGGGCGGTCATGTCGGCGCCGTCCCTCGCATGGACCGTCACGTCCTCGATCTCACCGACCATCATCTCGGTGGTCCGCGCCTGGTCGCCGACCAGCGTGCTGGTCATGCCGAAGGCAAAGACCGCTGTGGAGGTCACGAACGCGACGGTCAGCGCACAGTTCGCTTCGCTGCGGACGGCGGAGGCGTCGGAGACCGGATCATCCTCGATCACGGGTGCAAACGGGCGACCGTTTTGCGGAGCCGGACCATCACGGCGGCAGAAGGCATGACCTGACCGGAGCGGTAGGTGGACAGGCGTGAACCGGACGTACCGATCCGAGACGCGAGCTCGGCCAGACTCAAGCCCGATGCGGCCACCAGTTCGGCCACTTCTGCACCGACGGCGGCCCGCTCTTGCGATTCAGCCTGCCGACGGGCCCGCGCGATCGCGAGTTCCATCAGCCGACCCAGGCCGGGGGGGCGCTCGTACGACAGATAGTCCTCGACCTGTCGCGATACAGGTCCCCAAGGGTCTGTCGCAATCTCCCGGGTCAGCACGACCCAATCCGAGACCGTCCCCCGCTCCAGCATGGCCACCAGAGCTTCGTAGGGCCACGCGGACAGCGGCAGATCGTCTGCGACATCGACGTTTCGAAAGGCCACGGTCATGTCGCCTCCAGGATTTGGAGGACGCCGTCAGCCAGGGCCTCGCAGGCAGCGACGACCGAGTCCCACGTGTGCCACTGAGGCGCCAGGCCCTTGTATGCGGCGAGCTGACGAGTGACCCGGACGTCTCGGGGATTCGGCTCGGCGAGACGGAGGAGCAGTGTCGTCAACACGGAGTCGTCTGCGTTCGACCGGTCCGAGTAGTACGTGTCGATCCGAGCAAGCGTGGCAACGGACTCCTCGCCCCCCAACATCGATGCGAGAGCCACCGTGTCGAGATAGTCGCGCACCTGATTTCGCTGCACAACCAGATAAGCCTTGACACGAAGACATTCGGGAAGGGTCGGAACTCGCAGCGCTCGGCCGCCCACCACCACGTCTTCGACCTCGAGAGGGCGCGTGCGGCGCAACTGGCGAAGACCAGCCTCGATCCCGTCGAGCGACCCGAGCAAGGTCAGCGGAGGTGAACTGGCTCGGATGCTAGTGACCCAGGCAGCGGAGGCCTCAACAGCCTCCAGAACCTCGGCATATCGTTCAGCCAAGTCGACCAGCACGTGGTCGTGGTCGAACGACTCCCGGTGCCGCGCGTGGTACGCCGCTGCGGATCCACCGACGAGAACCGCATCCGGAACCAGCTCTTGGAGACGGGCCGCCGACGCCCAAACCTCCTCCAAAGTAGGCTTACTCGTCATACCACGATGATGCCACATCTGATACGAACCACCGCCCTGTCGTGCATGACGGTCGTCTGTGGGTGGGTCAGCCTTCGACGCCCCACCGCCCTGTCGTGCATGACGGTCGTCTGTGGGTGGGTCAGCCTTCGACGCCCCACCGCCGTACGGCCATGTCGGCCACATACGCCGAATCCAGCATCATCAAAGCCCGGCGCAAAGCAGCCGAGTCGATTCCGTCGGAGGATTCGAGGTGGGGCTTGGTCGGAGTCTGCGACGGGCGCTCGGCGACCATCATCGCGACGGCATTGAGGCGTTGGGTCATCGAATCGCTGAGCATGTTGCGCTGTTCGCCCCGCTTGGAGAGTTCGACCGCGAACGGCTCGTGCTCGTCGATCACCGCCGGATCCTCGGTCATCAACATCGCACCGGTCGACCGCAGAATCTGTAGTCCTCGTTCGAGATCCAGGCCGCCGAACTCGGCGACCGCATCGCGCAGAATCGGGTTGCGATCGGATACTTGCTCGGCCAACAGCACCAGGTGGGCTCCCAACATCCGCTCGCGCATCCGCGCGTGGGCATCATCCGGCGACAGCAGGGTCATCGACGGATCTGGCGACGACATGGCCGTCGAATCGAGCATCTCGCGGCCTAGTTCCTCGCTCGACGCCAGCGTGTCACGCAAGGGAAGAGCCTTGACGAAGAGCGTCGCCAGCAACGCCAGAGCTGTGAGGAACGGCATCAGGAAGAAGGTCCCTTGCATGGCATCACTCAAGGCACGCCTCAAGAGCTGAGCGACCTCGGGCGCCATGTGTTCCAGCGATCCGGCTGTGAGGACGTCGTTGGGGTTGATCCCGCCGGCCGGTGCCTTCGCTGCGATCTCGGGCGTCATCCTGTCCTGGATCCCGCTCAGCAGATGCGCCGTCATCAGGGTGCCGGCGATGGCCGTACCCAGAGTGCCCCCGATATTCCTGAAGAACTGGAGCGCGCTCGTAGCGACGCCGAGGTCGCGTCGCTGGACCGCGTTCTGGACGGCCAACGTGTAGATCTGGAACGCCATGCCGAGCCCGACCCCGAACAGCAACGTGACGAACGTCAGCCACAGCCTGCTGGTGTCGGCGCCGAGCCGGCTGAGCAACACCGAGGCGACCACCTGCACGCCACAGCCGGCGACGGCAAACTCCTTGTAGTGGCCCGTCCGCGTCGTCATCAAACCCACGACGATGCCGACCAGGAACAGACCGACGTTCATCGGGATCAGCACCAACCCAGATTCCGTCGCGGTCATTCTCAGTACGCCTTGGGCGTACACGGGCACGTAGATCAGCGTGACCATCATCGACATGTTCGTGAAGAATGCCGCGATCGTCGACGTCGTGAACACCGAGTTTCGGAACAGGTGGAGCGGCACGATCGGTTCGCCGGCCTTGCGTTCGATCAGCACGAAGGCGACCAGGAAGACGATCCCGACCGCCAGCAGCACGAGCACCTGCGGCTGGAGCCAGCCCTGTGCCCCTCCGAGGCTGATGCCCAGTAGCGTCGCCGACACTCCGACCGTCATCGTCGCGATGCCGGAGCGGTCGATGGTGGCCGGTACCCGGAGTTCAGGCACGTGCAGGAACTTCACGATGATCACCAGCGCCACCAGGCCGACCGGCATGGTGACGTAGAACAGCCATCGCCAGCTCGCCACGTCGGTGATCCAGCCGCCGATCAGCGGCCCGGCTACCTGCGAGGCTCCCATCATGGCGCCCATGTAACCCTGGTACTTCCCACGCTGACGAGGGGGAATGATGTCTCCGAGGATCGTTTGCGACAGCGGCATCAACACGCCCATGCCCATCCCTTGGATCGCCCGCGAAGCGACCAGCATGGGGAAACTCACCGCCAGCCCCGACAGGATCGACCCGCCCAGATAGACCACGAGGCCGAGGATGTAGAACCGACGTCGCCCGAAGATGTCCGACAGCTTGCCCGAGATCGGCGTCACGACCGCACTGACCAGCATGACGATGGTCGACAGCCAGGAGTAGTACGCCAATCCGCCCAGGTCGGCGACAATCCGAGGAATGGCCGGCGACAGGATCGTCTGGCTGATCGAGGACGTGAACATGCCGATCAACAGGCCCAGAAAGACCCATCGGATCTTCGCGAAGTCGAACGGTGCCGGGGCTGAGCTGGTGTTCACCGGCCCACGCTACGCCCGGGCCTCCAGTGCGAACACAGGGGCTCGCACAGGACGGACAGCCAGGCTCCCACGGTCCTGCGAGCTTCGCCCTCAGCGCTTCGTCTGTACGGCGCTGCCCCCTCTGCGGGTGGTCAGGTCGCCCTTTGACTGTCACGCTGCCGGATCCCAGGAATCCGGTTGCGGAACTCGGTCATGAACACCTCTTGGATCGCCTTGCTGTCGAGGACCCCGCCCAAGGTCGGCAACCCCCCTCCGGCCGCCTTCTGACAGACGGCCAGCCAGGCCTGGCCCATGGCCAGGGTGAACGCGGTCGCCACCGATGCACTGATCACACCGCCAGCGACGGAGCCTGCCCCCGGGATGAGCTTGATCAAGGAGGTGAACGACGCGCGCCCCACGGTGGTGGCGGCTGCCGTACTCGCCACGGCTGCGATCGCCGCCTGGTCGGCACTCATGCCGTACAACTGCGCCAGCCGAGCCATCATCGCCAACTGCAACGGCACCAAGAGAGCCGCGTCGCTGAACGGGATCGGGGTCGCAGCGGCAGCCGCGGCGGCCGTCACCGTCGCGCCGATGTACGCCTGGGCAGCGCGCGCTTTAGCTTGGAGGTCAATCCGTTGCGCAGCCGTGAGAGCGGCGTGGACGGCTTCGGGCACAACCTGAAAGGTGGCTTGGAGCACGTCGGTCAAGCCGTACGGCGGCTGACCAGAGAACTGGTCCCTCATGGCGTAGGTCATGAACGGGCGCCCACCCACGATCGGCAGGTTCAGGGACTCGATGTGTCGGGCGAGGGCGACCGCGTCGGGGTGGAAACGGCCCTCCCGCATCGGCACCTGGGTCAGTACGACGATCACGGGGATCTCGAGGTCGTCGAGCGCGCGGATGAACTTCGCCTCCGACTCCTCGAAGCGCCGGTCCATGCCACGCACGCAGTACCAAGCCACGTGGATCTGCTCGCTGAGCGGCTTCTTGCGCATCTCGCGCACGACCTTCTGCAGTTCCTTGACGAGGACACCGTCGTCGCGGCCGATCTCGAGTCCCTGGGTGTCGATCACGCCCAGCGTTCCGCGGCGGTCGACGTAGAGGTGACTCCCCTGCGTGACGGGCTCGCCGATCCCCGTGCGGGCGACCTCGGTGCCGAAGACGGCGTTGATCAACGTTGACTTACCCGTTCCGGTCTTGCCGAAGACCGCGAGGTTGAAGCGCCCGATGGCGGCTGCCTGCCGGTCGAACTCTTGACGGAACTGCTCTGTGAACCAATCAGGCACGGGACCAAGAGTACGGGTGCCCACCCAAGGGCGCCGCTTCTCGCGCTGGCGGCCCGGTCCCCGACTCGTCGTGGTCACTCACGCCCGCAGCGGTCCGGCAGGAGTATCGTCCCGCCGGCATCACACACAGGAGTCCCCCATGAAGCTTTTCCGGACCAAGACGATCGAGCAGTCGATCGCCGACACCGACGAACCCGAGTACCAGCTGAAGAAGTCCTTGACCGCACTCGACTTGACCGTTTTCGGGGTCGGAGTCGTCATCGGCGCGGGCATCTTCACCGTCGCCGGCCGCGCCGCGCATTCGCTGGCCGGACCATCAGTCGTGGTCTCGTTCGTCGTCGCGGCGATCGCATGCGCGCTGGCAGCCATGTGCTACGCCGAGTTCGCCTCGACCGTCCCCGTCTCCGGGTCGGCCTACACGTTCTCGTACGCCTCCCTCGGTGAGTTCTTCGCCTGGGTCATCGGGTGGGACCTCATCCTCGAACTGTTCCTCGGCGCTTCCGTCGTCGCCCAGGGCTGGAGTGCGTACCTCGGCGTCTTCCTGTCCAAGCTGGGTATCACCTTGCCGGCAGCGATGGCGTACGGCGCCTCTCCCTTCGGTGAAACCAAGGGTGTCGACGCCATGGCGATGCTCCTGGTCGCGGTGCTGGGTGTGTTGGTGACCGTGGGCATCAAGGAGTCGATGCGGGTCAACCTCGTGCTGGTCGGCCTCAAGCTGTTCATCGTGTTGTTTGTGATCGTCGCCGGCATCGGCTTCATCAACCCGGCGAACTACACCCCCTTCGTACCCGCAGCGCAGACAACCGAGGCCACCGCCGGGATCAAGGCCCCGCTGCTCCAGGTGTTGTTCTCGCAGAGCCCGACCGCGTTTGGCGTGAGTGGCATCGTCACGGCGGCGGCCCTCGTGTTCTTCGCCTACATCGGCTTCGACGTGGTCGCGACCACCGCGGAAGAAGCGCGCAACCCCCAGCGTGACATCCCGATCGGGATCATCGGCTCGTTGACGATCTGCACGATCCTCTACTGCGCGGTCGCGTTCGTGGTCACCGGCATGGTTCCGTACGACCAGTTGACCCCCTCGGCGTCACTGGCCAACGCGTTCGCGACCCACGGCCGTACGTGGATGGCCACCCTTATCTCGGCCGGCGCGGTCGCCGGCCTGACCACGGTCGTGCTCACCTTGCTCATCGGTGCCACTCGGCTGATGTTCGCGATGTCGCGCGATCACCTGCTGCCGATGGGCTGGGCCAAGGTCCACCGCACCTTCCGCACCCCCTACAAGCTGACCATCGGTATCACGATGGTCGTCATGCTGCTCGCGGGCCTGACCCCGATCGGCGAACTGGAAGAGATGGTCAACATCGGCACCCTGTCGGCCTTCGTGCTGGTGTCGATCGGCGTTCCGGTGCTTCGCCACAAACGACCCGACCTGAAGCGGGCCTTCAAGGTGCCGCTGTCGCCTGTGTTGCCGATCGTCTCCGCCCTGATCTGCCTGTACCTGACCCTCAACTTGTCGGTCGAGACCTGGTTGCGCTTCCTCATCTGGCTCGTCATCGGGCTGGTGGTCTACTTCACGTACGGCGTGCGCAAGTCACGGCTCGCCACCGGCGAGGCCCTGTCGCCCGACTTGGCGCAGGCGCTCAAGGAGAACCACTGAGCGCACGGCACTAGACTCGTCGAGGCTGCGGTGAGGCAGTCTCCTGCTCCCAGCCGACAAGGATCCCGCATGCCCGAACGTTCCGACCTGCGTAACGTCGCGATCATCGCCCACGTCGATCACGGCAAGACGACGCTCGTCGACGCCATGCTCTGGCAGTCGGGCGCGTTCCGCGCGAACCAGGACGTCGAGACCCGCGTCATGGACTCGATGGACCTGGAGCGTGAAAAGGGCATCACGATCCTCGCCAAGAACACAGCGGTGTCCCACACCATGGCCTCGGGCGAGACGTTGACGGTCAACATCATCGACACCCCTGGCCACGCCGACTTCGGCGGCGAGGTCGAACGCGGCCTGGAAATGGTCGACGGGGTGCTGCTGCTGGTGGACGCCTCGGAGGGGCCGCTGCCGCAGACCCGGTTCGTGCTGCGCAAGGCGTTGGCGAAGAAGCTGCCGATCATCGTCGTGATCAACAAGGTCGACCGCTCCGACGCCCGGATCGCCGAGGTGCTGGACGAGACGTACGCGCTGTTCATCGATCTGGTCGACGACGACGACGCCCACGTGCTCGACTTCCCGGTCGTGTACTGCGCGGCCAAAGCCGGACGGGCCTCGCTTGCGCAGCCGACCGACGGGTCGTACCCGGACTCGGAGAATCTGGAGCCCCTGTTCCAGACGATCCTGGAGACGATCCCGGCACCCGCGTACGAGGAAGACGCACCGCTGCAGGCCCACGTCACCAACCTGGACGCCTCGCCGTACCTCGGCCGCCTCGCCTTGTGCCGGATCGTCGCGGGAACCATCACCCGAGGACAGACCGTGGCCTGGTGCAAGGCCGACGGGACGGTGAGCAACGTCCGGCTGTCGGAACTGCTCATGACGAAGGCGCTCGACCGGGTGCCGGCCGAATCCGCCGGTCCCGGCGACATCGTGGCGATCGCCGGCATCCCCGAAGTGACGATCGGCGAGACGATCGCCGACCCTTCCGATCCGCGGCCGCTGCCGCTGATCACCGTCGACGAACCGTCGATCTCGATGACGATCGGCATCAACACGTCGCCCTTGGCGGGCAAGTCGGGCAAGAACCTGACCGCCCGGCTCGTGAAGAACCGTCTCGACGCCGAGCTGGTCGGCAACGTGTCGATCCGCGTGCTGCCGACCGATCGCCCCGACACCTGGGAGGTGCAGGGTCGCGGCGAGCTGCAGCTGGCAGTACTGGTGGAGATGATGCGGCGGGAGTCGTACGAACTGACCGTCGGCAAGCCGCAGGTCGTGACGCGCCTGATCGATGGGGCGCTCCACGAACCCGTCGAGGCGCTCACGATCGACGTGCCCGACGACTACCTCGGCGTCGTGACGCAGTTGCTCGGGCTGCGCCGAGGTCGGCTGGAGCAGATGGTCAACCACGGCACCGGGTGGGTACGGCTCGAGTACACGGTTCCTGCCCGCGGCCTGATCGGGTTCCGCACCGAATTCCTGACCGAGACTCGAGGGACGGGGATGATGCACCACGTGTTCGACGGGTACGAGCCGTGGGCCGGCGAACTCCGTACCCGCCCCACCGGATCGCTGGTCGCCGACCGCTCCGGGACCGTCACGTCGTACGCCCTGTTCAACCTGCAGGAACGTGGCTCGATGTTCGTCGGACCGGGTATGGCGACCTACGAAGGGATGGTCGTCGGCGAGAACCCTCGCCCCGAAGACATGGACGTCAACCCCAGCAAGGAAAAGAAGCTCACCAACGTGCGGTCCTCCACCGGCGACGAGCTCGAACGGCTCGTACCGCCCCGCTTGTTGAGCCTCGAACAGGCCTTGGAGTTCTGCCGCGAGGACGAGTGCCTCGAAGTCACTCCCGACGCGGTGCGGATCAGGAAGGTCGCCCTGTCGGCCAACGACCGGGCCAAGCTGCGGAACAAGGCCAAGGCGCTGGGCTGACGTTGCCTCGCCTCAGCGGCACACATTGCGGCACATGTCGACCAACCCCACGACGAACACGGCGTGTCGGCGGTTGAGGGGACGATCTGTCCCGCGCCGAGTCGGTGCCGTCCGCTCGATGAGGCCAAGACCGTGTCGTTCGACACGGCGGTCACGTCATGGTGCCGAGGTCTGCAAGCGGGTGTTCCCCTCAGTCGGCCCGCCGGGCTTTGGGGCGTCGTTCGCGGGCGAGGACGTACAGGAACGTCCCGATCGGGTACGGCGCAACCAGACCCACGAACACCAGGGGTGAGGCGAGCCACCCGAGCCCGATCGCGACAGCAGTCGCGACGATCCCGACGACGAATCCGCCGTACACGAGCCAGCGCGGCACGTCGGACTGTTCGCGCAGGAACCAGACCATCAACGCCGCCCAACCCAGACACGCGGCCAGGCCGACGGCGAGAACTCCCTCCCGGACCACGACCAGTGCCACGACCCAGCCTGCCGCGGCCAGCGCGGTCGCTGTCACCGCCACCCAGCCGAGCAGATGCGCGCGACCAGCAGCCGGTGCTGCGCGACGGGCGGGCTCGGGGTGGTCCACGCCGTAACGCTAACTGACGCGGGAAAGGGGGGCCCGGCGGCGCGAGCCGCTGGCCTCACTCGGCTTGGTTGAGCGCCCAGAAGTGCACGAGGATCCCCGCCACGTAGGACACGATGAGTCCCACGAACCACCATGGCGAGATGCTCTGCTCGATTTGAATCAACGTGACGGCCGTGGTCAGGGTGCCGACGAAGAAGCCGGCCCTGACCAGCATCCGCGGGATCCGGAGCCCCCGGTTGCGCAGGCCTTCCATCAACCCGACCCAGACGATCGCAGCGACCAACCCGGGGGCGACGCTGTTGTCGCGCAGCGTCACCAAGATCCCCACCCAACCGAGCACGGTCAGGACAGCGAGCGCGACGAGTGCGTTGGCCATCGGCCTCAGCCACGGCGGATCCACCACGTCGCTCACACGTCGAGCGTACGAGCCAAGTTAGAAGCGGCGCGGTCGGATGTCTTCGAGACGGAAGGTTGCGCATGTGGACGCGACGTTCTGCGGACCCAATCTGCCTTCAACACGCCGACTTGAACGATCCAATCGGATCGAGGTCGAGTTGAGAGGCAGTTTGCGTACGCAGGTGACGGGTTACAGACGCTCAGGCAGGTCCTTCGTAGGGCAAGGGAATCCCAGAACGCGGTCCGGTCGTCCACGCCGTCGTCACCCTCCACGCGAGGTTCCTGCGGATCCAATCTGCCTTCAACACGCCGACTTGAACGATCCAATCGGATCGAGGTCGAATTGAGAGGCAGTTTGCGTACGCAGCCGGGGGTCCGACTCCTGAGCTTCTGGCGAGGGACACCGGACCGACAGCGGGCTATGCCAGTCCTGCGCTATCCCGGCGAACGCTCCGCGAGCAGCCCGGCGAGCGCACCGGAGATGCGGACCTCGCCGACCGGTTCTCCGTGGCCGAGCACCGGTGAGGTGGCCAAGGCCTCCAGGTCGGCGGTGCCGTACCCCAACCAAGCGATGATCCCGACGGCGAGTTCCGTCGTCCCCCGCCTGGCTCCGTCGAGGATCTTGAGAGCGATCCCGGTGCCGTCGGGCAAGCCGATCCCGAGCACCCCCTCGGCGCCGCCCTTGCAGACCAGACCGCCAATCGCCCCATGCAGGTCGCGCTCGTTGCTGTCGGTGCCGGAGACGTACTCAGGATGGGCTCGGTAGGCCGCTGCGACAAGCGACAACGGGCCCTCGGTCGCGCCACCGAACGTTCCGAATGCGCGCGCTAGACCGACCAGGGAGGTCGCGAACGCCGGTGCTCCGCACCCGTCGACTGTGACACCCAGGACGTTGCCGGCGTATCGACTCGTCGACTCGCGAAGGCGGACCTGCAGGGGATGATCGGGGTCACGATAGGTCGTGGGGTCCCAACCCGCACGTACGCAGGTACGGAGCATGGCCGCGTGCTTGCCCGAGCAGTTCGCCGCGATCGCCTCCGGCCCGTGCCCGGCCTGGACCCACCGGCGATAGGGATCGTCGCCGATCGGGTCGTCGGGCGTGTTCTGCAGATCCGCCACGGTGAGACCGGCACCGGCCAGGATCCGTCGTACCCCCTCCTGATGGAACTCCTCGCCCCAGTGCGACGCGGCCGCGAGCGCGAGGAGTTCGCCGTCGAGGTCGAGTCCGGCGTCGAGCATCCCTGCTGCTTGGTACGGCTTCAGCGCGGATCTGCCGTACGTAGGTTGATGCACGTCTCCGACGGCCAGCAGCGTCGCACCCTCGGACGACACCACCGCCACCCTCGCCCGGTGGACCGACTCGACCAAGTCACCCCGCACGACCTCGACCGCCACGACATCTTCGGGCTGCGCTCTCACCGCGGCAGCGTAGCGCCGTGGTTACAGTTGCGCCCATGTCCGGCGTCCCCCAGGGTTTCCAGCGGCTCGATGCCCTGGCCGTCAAGGAGACCGTCGACCGTCTCCAGCAGCGCATCGCCGCTCGCTTCCCCCGACGCAACCTGCGGCTCGTCGCGCGCGAGATCTCGGCCGCGATCGACGACTTGCTGCTGACCGAGCATGTGTCGCTCTACAAGGTATTTCGGTACGGCTCACGCGTCGCCATGATGCTGCTCGCCGGCGTGCTCGTCGTCGGCGTGGCGATGGTGTTCCGCAGCGAGGGGTTGAGAGAACCCGAGTCGATCTGGGCTTGGATCCAGATCGCAGAAAGCGTCATCAACGACGTCGTCTTCGCTGGCATCGCGATGTACTTCCTGTGGCAGTTGCCTGACCGTTACCGCAGACGCCGCGATCTGGCCGCCCTCCACCGGCTGCGTTCCCTGGCCCACGTGATCGACATGCACCAGCTGACCAAGGATCCGGAGAGGCTTCGGAGCGACTTCGAACGTACGGACCAGTCGGTCGACCTGGGACTCACGGTCATCGAACTGGCGAACTATCTCGACTACTGCTCGGAGTTGCTGAGCCTGGTGAGCAAGACCGCGGCCCTGTTCGCCGAGGACACCACTGACCAGACCGTTCTGGCGACCGTCGAGGGGATCGAGGACCTGACCAACGGCATGTCGCGGAAGATCTGGCAGAAGATCGCGCTGCTCCCAGCGGCCGGGCGTCCGGCCGTACCCCCGCACTCCTGAGCTGACCGAAGTCCGAGACACGCCGATCAATGCGGCGCAGAACACCGGGCAATGTCATCCTGTGCCAGTGTCCATCCCCCGCAGGACCGCAATCTTCGGCGCGGCCGCGCTGTTAGGCGGCTGCGCTCTCGGCGCGCCGTCCACCGTCGCGACCCCGGCGCCGGTGACTTTCGAGCCCGACCCGACCTACCCCGAACTGCCCAGCCAGGGCCCCACTCCGCTGGGCGATCCGACGCCGTCGCTCAGGTCGCCGGACCCGACTCCGAGTTCGGTCCGACCGTCGTCGGCGAAGCCGAGTTCGGCGAAGCCGGCCACGACCCAGCCTCGCCCCACCCAGACCCTGCCGACGGGCGGCACGTTGGCGACGGGCACCAACCACAGCTCGGCCGCCAACGCCTACGCCTACACCGGAGCGAACGTCCAGACCTGGCTCCGCGGGCAGGCGAGCGCACCGAAGAAGCTGGCGTTCGTCACCTTCGACGACGGGCCGAACACGACGACCACCCCTCGAATGCTCGACACGCTCAAGGCGTTGGGCGTGCCTGCCACGTTCTTTACCGTCGGCAAGCAACTCGCGTCGTGCCCGAATTGGGTCCCGAAACGCGCCATCGCCGAGGGCCACGCCGTGTGCCTTCACAGCTACTCCCACGACTACGCGCTGCTGTATCCCGGCCGATCGGGGAACACCGCCAACATCATGGCCGACTTCGACCGTGCACTGTCGGCGGCGCGGTCGGCGCTCGGGAGCGGGTACGGCACGACTGCCTACCGGTACCCCGGTGGTCACATGTCGTGGTCCAACCTCGCCGGGGCCGACGCGGCGCTCAAGCAGCGGGGCGTCACGTGGATCGACTGGAACTGCATGAGTGGAGACGCGGACAAGTCTCGTCCCAGTACGGCAGACGGCATGGTCGCCTTGCTGACCCGTGAACTCGTCGCCGCCGGTGAGCCCCGGACGGCCGTCATGCTGAACCACGACTCGGCCGCCGGGAACCTGACGATGCAAGCACTGCCGCAGTTGGTCCGGGTCCTCCG
>JBDHZQ010000022.1:0-28555 GCA_039811945.1 Propionibacteriaceae bacterium | reverse complement strand
GACGGCAGCAACCGGTCGAGCCAGCGGGGCAACCACCAGGCCTTCTCGCCGAGCAGGTGCATGACGGCGGGCACGAGGGTCATCCTGACCAGGAACGCGTCGATCACGACGCCGAGCGCGAGCCCGAAGGCGATCGGTTTGATGGCCCCTTCGCCGTTCGGCACGAAGAACGCGAACACGGCGAACATGATCAGCGCCGCGGCCACGACCACCTTGGCCGAATGGACGAACCCGTCGTGGACCGCGAGTTGCGCATCGTCGCCGTGCACGTGCTCCTCGCGCATGCGGGAGACCAGGAACACCTCGTAGTCCATCGCCAGCCCGAACAGGATTCCCATCGTGATGATCGGGAAGAACGAGATGACCGCCGTCTTGTCGTGCAGGTTGATCAGCGACCCGAACCAGCCTTGGTTGAACACCAGCGTGGTCGCCCCGAAGGCTCCGCCGATGCTGAGCAGGTAGCCGATCGCGGCCTTGACGGGTACGGCGATGGATCGGAACACGATCATGAGCAGCACGAGCGACAGTCCCACCACGAAGATGCCGAACGGCAGGAGGGCGCCGCTGAGTTGAGCGGTGATGTCGAGCCCGACGGCTGTGATGCCGGTGACCGCGACGTTCACCCCGTAGCGCTGCTTCCAGTGCGGGGCCAGGGCCAGGATCCGCTTGGCGACCTGCTCGGTGCGAGGATCGTCGGGCGCTGTGGTCGGGATCACCTGGATCATCCCGGTGTCGGCGTTGCGGTTCGGTACGGCCATGGGCACCGACGCGACGCCGGGCAGCTTCTCGATGTCGGCCTTGATCCCGTCGAGGACTCCGAGCGGATCGGTCGACTCGACGAGTTGCATGGTCACGACGAGGGGGCCGTTCTGTCCCGGGCCGAAGGCCTGGGCGACCGCGTCGTACGTCTGCCTGGCCGGCTCGCCTGGCGCGAGCTGCCCCGCGTTGGGCAACGACAGCCAGAGATCCTTCGCAGGCAGGGCCAACGCCCCGAGGCCCGCGACGACGAGCACGATTGTGAGCACCGGCACCTTCGTCACGACCCGGACCCACCACCCGGAGGCGCCGCCGCCGGTCCGAGGGGCGGGCTTGACGGGAGGTTCGGGGGTACGGGACCTGCGCTTCGGGCGCATCCGCTCACCGAGGTATCCCATCACCGCCGGCAACAGGGTCAACGCCACGGCGACGCCGATCGCGACGGCGACGGCGGCGTATGCACCCATCACCGTCAGGAACGGGATTTGCGCCACGGCAAGGCCGATCAGGGCAATGATGACGGTGAGACCGGCAAAGACGACCGCCGACCCAGCGGTGGCGACCGACCGGGCGGTGGACTCCTCGGGCGACAGGGTGGGGTCGGCGAGCTGGTCCTTATGCCGGGACAGGATGAACAGCGCGTAGTCGATGCCGACCGCCAATCCGAGCATCAACGCCAGCATCGGGGTCGTCGAGTTGATCTCGGCGAAGCGGGTGGCGCCGTACGTGATGGCCATGGCCAGTCCGACCCCGACCAGCGCGTTCAGCAACGGCACCAAGCCGGCCACGACGGATCCCATGGTGACGACCAACACGACGAGCGCCACCAGCACGCCTACGCCTTCGATGATCGTGATCCTGGGAATCGAGACGGCGTACACCTCGCCGCCCACCAGCACCTGCGTCCCGGGTGGCAGCAGCTTCTGAAAGTCGGCGGCCTGATGCAGGAGGTCTTCACGTTGGGCGTCGGTGAAGGTGGAGACCGTACCCGTCACACGGATCGCGACCATGGCCGTCCGATCGTCGGCCGAGATTCTGCCTGACACGTATTCGTTGTAGGGGCTGATCGCGCCGAGCACGTACGGCAGCTGCGTCAGATGGTCGATGCCGGCCTCGATCTGCTTCTGGATCGCCGCGTCCTTCACGCTCTGTCCGGCGGGTACGGTCACCAGCACCGTGGCTCCCGCGTCGGCAGCCTCGGGAAAAGTCATCTTCAACTGGTCGTAAGCGGCCTGGCTCGGAGCTCCGGGGATCGAGAACGAGTCGCTCATGGGCTTGGCCAGCAGGGCGGCCAATCCCCCGACGACTACGACGAACGCCAACCAGGCGAGGACCACGGGGCCGCGTCGACGAAAACACCAACGCCCGATGTCGTACAAGAAGGAACTCATGCCACCCCTCAACTCGATACGGAAGTGTATCCGCGGGTTTCGGTGCGGATCGCATCGGACGAGGGGTGGCTCATCGTGCGGCCCGTTGGTACCGAAACTGCCTCTGTACGCGGTGCCGATCGGGTTTGAACGTAACAAATCACATTCTGCGGGCAGATTGGGTACGGCAGACCGGCAAGAGAGCGATAGCCGGGGTGCTCGGCGCGTCCCTCGGCCAGGCGCGACGGCGACGTTCGCCCTAGGGTGGGAGCGACCCGAAGGACGGACCCATGACCGCCGAACGCCCCGCCAGCCCCCGCCGGGCGGCGACCCGCGCGAGGCTGCTCGACGCGGCCCGCGATGTGTTCGCGGAGCGTGGAGCAGGCGGCGCGAGTGTCGAGTCGGTCTGCCAGCGGGCGGGGTTCACTCGAGGGGCTTTCTATTCCAACTACGCCTCGATGGACGACCTCACGACCGAATTGATGCGCCTGGTCGGGGAAGGTCGGCTCCGCGCGGTGCAAGCTGCGGCGGCCGGAGTCAAGCCCAGTTCCGAGCTGCAACCCTCGCTGCACGAGGCGCTGAGCGCCTTCGTCCGCCTCCAGGAGCAGACCGCCGAATCCGTCCTGCTCATCACAGAATTGGAGTTGTACGCCGTCCGTCACCCCGAGGTCCGGGCCGCGCACACACTCGTGCTCCACGAAACCCTGCTCAGCATCGTGGATCTCGTCGTACCCCTCCTCGAGCGCTTCGACTGGCGCCTCCGGCTGCCACCCACGCTCATGATGGAAGTGCTCCACGCGTTCTTCGACCACGCGGCTCTGATCTCCCACGTCACCGGGCAGGGCGCAGACTCCGAAGCCCTGGTGGACAAGCTGGTGACCTTGTTCACCGCGTTGTCAGAGCCGAAGCCTGGATCGACCGTCGATGGGGACCGATAGATTCGCCTCATGCGCGTACTCGTCACCGGCGGTGCCGGCTTCATCGGTTCCGAAGTCACCCGGGGTTTACTGGCCTCAGGTCATGACGTGGTCGTGCTCGACGACCTCTCCAGCGGCTATGCCCACAACCTCGACGAGCGCGTGGAATTCGTCGAAGGGTCCGTGGTCGACGCCGACGCCGTGACTCGCGCGTCGGCCGGAGTCGGAGCGATCGTCCACCTCGCCGCCCTGGTCAGCGTGCCCCAGTCGATCGACGACCCGGTGGACTGCCACGACCGGAATGCCACCGGCACCGTTCGTGTGCTCGAGGCAGCCCGGGCCGAAGGCGCGCAGGTCATCGTGGCTTCCTCCAGCGCGGTCTACGGGTCGAACCCGAAGCTCCCCAAGAACGAACGGGACTGGGTACGGCCGCTGACCCCGTACGCGTCGACCAAGCTATACGCCGAACAGGCAGCCCTGGCGTACCAAAGCTCCTTCGGCATGGACACCCTGGCCCTGCGATTCTTCAACGTGTACGGGCCTCGGCAGGACCAGAACCATCCCTATGCGGCCGTCGTGCCGATGTGGGTCTACTCCATCCTCACCGGCCAGCCGCTGCACGTGAACGGCGACGGCACGATCACTCGCGACTTCATCTACGTCGGGTCGCTCGCCGCGCTGATCACCGACGCGGTCAATCGGCGGGTCTCCCACCCGGAGCCGGTGAACGCGGCGTTCGGCACCGAGACGTCGCTGTTGGACCTGATCGCCGCACTGGAGGCGACCACGGGCCGTACGGCCGAGGTCGTCTTCCGCGAACCTCGCGCCGGCGATGTGCAGAAGTCATTGGCCGACAACCAGGTCATGCTGGACCTGTTCCCCGACGTCGCCCCGGTGCCGCTCGCCGACGGTCTCGCCCAGACCGTGGCCTGGTTCGAAGACCACCTCTCGTCGTGAAGATCGGCATCGTCGTCGGGTCGATCCGCGAGGGCCGCCTCGGGGCGTCGGTCGGGGCGTGGGTGTTCGACCAGGCGTCCACCCGCACCGATGCCGAGTTCGAACTGGTCGACCTCAAGGCCTTCGACCTGCCGCTTCTCACCTCGGAGTCGGTGCCCGGCTCGGAGGAACGGATGTACGCCTCGGCCGAGGTCACCGCATGGAGCCGGGCGATCGACGCGCTCGACGGGTACGTGTTCGTGACCCCCGAGTACAACCACAGCGTTCCCGGCGCTTTCAAGAACGCGATCGACTCGATCTATCCCGAGTGGGCCGGCAAGGCGGTCGGCTTCGTGTCGTACGGCGCCGAGCGCGGCGTGAGGGCCGTCGAGGCGTGGCGGCCGATCGTCGCGACCTTGCAGATGTACGACATCCGCCCCCAGGTCTCCATGTCGACGTACGCCGAATCCGACGGCACCACGATCACACCGAATTCCCGTCGCGCCGGAGAACTCACCCGCCTCCTCGAACAGCTCGTGGCCCTGACGACGAAGCTCCGGAGCTGAGATTCCGGGCCGTTCCCGGCCCCCGGGGTCGTGAGGTACGCCGTACCTAGCCCTCCTGATCGACCAGGGTCTTGAGGTACGCCGTACCTAGCCCTCCTGATCGACCAGGGTCGTGAGGTACGCCGTACCTAGCCCTCCTGATCGACCAGGGTCGTGAGGCAAGCCGTACCCGCTAGCCCTCCTGATCGACCAGGGTCTTGAGGTAGGCGCCGTACCCGGACTTGCCGAGCGCGTCGGCCTGCTTGAGCAGCGCCTCGGTGCCGATGAAGCCGTTGCGCCAGGCGATCTCCTCCGGAGACCCGACCAGCAGACCCGTGCGCTTCTGAACCGTACGGACGAACTCGCCGGCTTCGGCCAGGGAATCGAAGGTTCCGGTGTCGAGCCAGGCCGTGCCGCGCGGCAGCAGCGAGACCTGCAGAGCGCCCTGCTCTAGGTAGATGCGGTTGAGGTCGGTAATCTCCAACTCGCCGCGTCGGCCGGGCTTGAGGTCGGCGGCGTAGGAACAGACGTTCTCGTCGTAGAAATAGAGGCCGGGTACGGCCCAGTTCGACTTGGGCTCGGCCGGCTTCTCCTCGATCGAGATGGCGCGGCCTGAGGCGTCGACTTCGACGACACCGTACGCGGTGGGGTCGGCCACCCAGTAGCCGAAAACGCACGCACCTTCGACGTCCTGCAGGCTCCTCAGTTGCCCGCCGAGGCCCCGGCCGTAGAAGAGGTTGTCGCCGAGCACCAGCGCAGACTTGTCCGTACCCACGTGGTCGGCGCCGAGGATGAACGCCTGGGCCAGCCCGTCGGGTGAGGGCTGGACGGTGTAGGTGATGTTCATCCCCCACTGGGAACCGTCGCCCAGCAGGCGTTGGAAGGCTGGGCTGTCGACGGGGGTGGAGATGACCAGGACGTCTCGGATTCCTGCCAACATCAGCGTCGACAAGGGGTAATAGATCATCGGCTTGTCATAGACCGGGAGCATCTGCTTGCTCGACCCGATCGTCAACGGATGCAGTCGAGTGCCCGCACCGCCCGCCAGAATGATGCCCTTCACGCCGACCTCCCCGGTGTCGCGCGGGGACCGCCCCCGTGCGGCTCGGGCTAGCATATCGGCCATGCAGAAGCTCCTCGTGACCGGCGGCGCCGGGTTCATCGGCTCGAATTTCGTGCGCTGGATCATGGCGAACACCGACGCGACGGTCGTCGTGCTGGACAAGTTGACCTACGCAGGGAACGCCGATTCGTTGGCCGACCTCCCCTCAGACCGGGTTCGGCTGGTGGTCGGCGACATCTGCGATGCCGAGTTGGTGAATCAGTTGGTCAGTGAGTGCGACGCCGTCGTCCACTTCGCTGCTGAGTCCCACAACGACAACTCGCTCAACAACCCTTGGCCGTTCGTCAACACGAACATCGTCGGCACGTACGTGATCCTCCAGGCGGTTCGTACGTACGGAAAGCGGCTTCATCACATCTCGACCGACGAGGTGTACGGCGACCTTGAACTCGACGATCCCGAGCGTTTCCACGAGACCACCCCATACAACCCGTCGTCGCCCTACTCCTCCAGCAAGGGAGCATCGGACCTTCTGGTCCGGGCCTGGGTACGGTCGTTCGGGGTGTCGGCGACGATCTCGAACTGCTCGAACAACTACGGCCCGTACCAGCACATCGAGAAGTTCATCCCGCGCCAGATCACGAACGTCTTGTCGGGGCTGAGGCCGAAGTTGTACGGCAAGGGCGAGAACGTTCGCGACTGGATCCACGTCGACGATCACAACGCCGCGGTCTGGCTGATCCTCAACGAAGGGAAGGTCGGGGAGACGTACCTGATCGGTGCCGACGGCGAACGCAACAACAAGGAAGTCATCGAGGAAATCCTGGGGTTGCTGGGCCAGCCGACCGACGCGTACGACCTGGTCGCCGACCGGCCCGGCCACGACATGCGGTACGCCATCGACTCCAGCAAGATCCGCGAGGAGCTCGGCTGGCGCCCTCACTATCGCAACTTCACCGAGGGCCTGATGGCGACGATCGCCTGGTACCGGGACAACGAGTCGTGGTGGCGCCCCGCGAAGAATGCCACCGAGGCGATGTACGCCAAACAGGGGCAGTAACCCGCTCCGGCAGCCACCGGACACCGATCAGTGGGCTCGATCCCCCGCACGCCCAGGCACGCAGCGAGCGCCGACGCACGAAACCCCGGCCTCCTCATACGAGGCCGGGGTTTCGAAGTGTGTGGGGAGGAAGATCAGCGACCGACGCGCATGAGGGCTTCGATCTCGAACTGATGCATCTCGATCCACTTGGTGTACCAACGGTCGAACACGTTCTTTACCTTCGACATCGCGACTCCTTTCTTAGTACGCATTACTACTATAACCACGACCGCAAGGCGGCGTCAAGCCGGGCTCGAAGGGTCGTCGGGCGGGCCGCCTGGGGTTTCGTCTCCCGGCAGAAGCGGGACAGCCCGTCGACCCGACCTCCCGAGAGACCGCACCGTGGCGTCGCGGCTGTGGCATTAGGCTCGGCGATGTTTGCAGGGCTGCCAGACAAGGGGAGACACGAGTGGCCGAGCTCACCGTACGGACGACGCCGATCGACGGGCTGTTGGTGGTGTCGCTGCCCGTCCACGGCGACAACCGCGGCTGGTTCAAGGAGAACTGGCAGCGTCAGAAGATGACCGACCTCGGCGTGCCGGACTTCGGCCCGGTGCAGAACAACATGAGCTTCAACGCCGAGTTGGGAACCACCAGGGGCATCCACGCCGAACCCTGGGACAAGTTCGTCTCCTCGGCCCAGGGCAGCTACTTCGGAGTGTGGGTCGACCTACGAGACGGAGACGGGTACGGCACGGTCTTCACCACCGTGGTCGACGAGTCGGTCGCGGTCTACGTACCCCGAGGCGTCGGCAATGCCTACCAGACGATGACCGAGAACGTGACCTACAGCTACCTGGTCAACGATCATTGGTCGGCGGACAAGATCGGCGACTATTCCTACGTCAACCTGGCCGACGAGACGCTCGCCATCGACTGGCCGATCCCTCTGAGCCAGGTGCAGATCAGCGACAAGGACAAAGCTCATCCGCGCCTGGCCGACGCCAAGAGGGTCGCCGGCCGCAAGACACTCATCCTGGGCGGCAAAGGACAGCTCGGCCGCGCCCTGGCTGCCGAGTTTCCCGGCGCGACCAGCGTGGACATCGACCAGCTCGACCTCACCGATCCGGACGCGGTGGCGGCCTGGCCGTGGACCGAGTACGACCTCGTGCTCAACGCCGCGGCTTGGACGAACGTCGACGGCGCCGAAACCCCCGAGGGCCGCGTCGGCGCGTGGAAGGCCAACGCCACCGTCCCGGCGTTGTTGGCCAAGCTCGCCATCGAACACCGCCAGACACTGGTGCACATCTCCACCGACTACGTCTTCGACGGCAGTCGCCACGGCTGGACGGAGACCGACGACCTCGCCCCGCTCAGCGTCTATGGGCAGACCAAAGCCGCCGGCGACCTGGCCGTGTCCGTCGCACCGAGGCATTACCTGCTCCGTACCAGCTGGGTCGTCGGCGACGGCAAGAACTTCGTCAAGACCATGGAAATGTTGGCTGACAAGGGAGTCCAACCCTCGGTCGTGTCCGACCAGGTCGGCCGCCTGACCCATACCTCGAATCTCGCGGCCGCGATCAAACACCTCGTCACCACGGGTGCCCCCTACGGCACCTACAACTGCACCGACGGAGGCGAGTCGATGAGTTGGGCCGATATCGCCCAGGCCGTGTTCGTCTCCGCCGGCAAGTCCGCAGACGACGTCACACCCGTCACCACCGCCGAGTACTACGCCGGCAAGGAGGGCATCGCCCCCCGCCCTTTGTGCAGCACCTTGGACCTGACCAAGTTGGAGTCGACCGGCTACGTCGTACCCGTCTACGCCCCGGGCAAGCTCTGAGCACCCGGTGTTTCCTTGCCGCGTCGATAGCCCGGTGTCTCGGGGGGCGATCGACGTGCGAACAGGAGATCGCGCCGTGTTCGGGCCTGCTGACGTTCTCTAGAATGACCGGAGCCCAGGGACGACCAGGCCCTCAGATGCCATGGCGACGGCGTGCCTCGCCACCGGTGGGCTGGAGCAGAGGAAGGCTGAGGGTATGGCAGACGGCTACCGGGTGACGTGGCAGCGCGCCAGCCTGGCCGCCTGGGACGTCGTGAGTTGGCTGCTGGCCACGGTGCTGTTCGTGGGGGCTCGGTACAACTTCGAACTGCACGGTCAAGAGTGGCAATACGTGTTCTTCTTCACCGGCGCAGCCATCGCCATGCAGCTGGTCGGCGGCTTCGTGACCAAGATCTATCGCGGGCGCCACCACGTCGGCTCGTTCGAGGAGGCCTTGACTCTCGGCCTGCTGGTCGCGGCGATCGCGGTGGTGCTCGGCCTGGCGTCGTGGGCGTTCGCCCCGGCGGGCTTCCCTCTCTTCGTGATGCTGACCGTACCGATCGGAGCGCTCATGCTGATGGGCGCCGGCCGCTTCGGCGCCCGGGCCTATTTCACCCGGCACCTGCGCGAGAGTTCCCTTCCCGACGCCACACCGGTGCTCGTGTACGGCGCCGGCAACGCCGGCCAGCAATTCGGCCGGCTCGTCGCCAGCGACAAGGACGCCCCCTACGACATCGTTGGCTTTATCGACGACGACCCGACCAAGGGCAATCTGCACCTCGGGCCGTACCGCGTTCTGGGTGACAAGCGCGACATGGTACGGCTGGCTGACGCGTTCGGCGTGCGCACGATCGTGATGGCCATGCCGACCGCGACCCGGCAGCTGCTGCGTGAGGTGAGCAAGATCACCGACCGTGAGGGACTGCAACTGCTCGTCATGCCGGGCACGAAGGACATCGTGGGCGGCCGGGTCAACCTGGCCCAGCTGCACCGGATCGACGTCGCCGACCTGCTCGGCCGACGGCCCATCAAGACCGACATCGCGGCGATCGCGGGCTACCTGCGCGGCAAGACGGTGCTGGTCACCGGGGCGGGTGGCTCGATCGGCGCTGAGATCGCCAAGCAGGTCTATCGGTTCGAGCCGCGCGAGCTCGTGATGCTCGATCGCGACGAGTCGGGGCTCCACGCGACCCAGTTGTCGATCTTCGGCCACGGCATGCTCGACACGCCGAACATGGTGCTCTGCGACATCCGCGACACCGCAGCGCTCGACGAGGTGTTCGCCGCCCACAGGCCCGATGTCGTATTCCACGCTGCCGCGCTCAAACACCTGCCGATGCTGGAGCAGTACCCGGCCGAGGGCTGGAAGACGAACGTGCTCGGCTCTCACCACGTGCTCGACGCGGCGCGTCGGTACGGGGTCGAACGCTTCGTCAACGTCTCCACCGACAAGGCGGCCGATGCCTCCAGCACGTTGGGCAAGACGAAGCGGATCGCCGAGGAGTTGACCGCGTGGTACGCCCACGAGACGGGCCACTCTTACCTGTCCGTCCGGTTCGGGAATGTCCTCGGTTCCCGGGGCTCGATGCTCTACACGTTCACCGCCCAAATCGAGCGAGGCGGTCCGGTCACGGTGACCGATCCCAATGTCACCAGGTATTTCATGACGATCCCAGAGGCCTGTGAACTCGTCATCCAGGCCGGCGCGATCGGCCGGCCGGGAGATGTGCTCGTGCTCGACATGGGCGAGCCGGTCAGGATTCTCGAAGTCGCCGAAGGCCTGATCGCCCGGTCGGGCAAGGAGATCGACATCCGCTTCACGGGCCTGCGCGCCGGCGAGAAGCTCGACGAGGTGCTGTTCAGCAGCGACGAGGAGATCGAGGCGACGTCGCATCCGCTGATCTCGCGACTGTCGGTACCTCCTCTGTCACCCGATCGGCTCACCGGAGTCGACGGCCACGTCCCCGCCGAGTTCGACGGGCTCACGAGACAACGCCCGCACCCGGTCGCCCCGGTGACGATGGTGGCGGATCACCCTCAGCTCCAAGACACAGTCCAGGACTGACGCCTCAGATGCGGTCGCCGGCGTCGGAGCCACACCAGGCGATGGCGTCGAGGATGCTCAGGCGAGGTACGAACGTACGGCCACCTTGGTCGTACGTGCGTGGCTGATAGGAGTGGTATCTCACCTCGATGCCGCGTCGGGCGAAAACCGACTCGTCCAGGTACGACTTCCCCGACGGCCCGGAAAGGTAGACACCGCCTCCGATCTGTTTGACGATCGACGCCAGCAGGTCGCTCGACGACCCCGTGCTGACCAGGGAGGACGCCCGAACCAGCGGCACCTGCCAGCCGAGGTAGTCAACGAACCGGGCGAGCAGCGACGAGCAGAGGTCGGCCAGCCGTACCCCCTCCCCCGGCGGGAATTCGCCGTACGCACCCCCGAGCAACTCGACCACGTCGCCGACGTGGGGCGCCCGGCCGTACCTGGTCTGGATCGTCCGCACGTGCTCGTCGCGCCACGGGCGCGCGTCGTTAATCTCGACGTCGGCCGTGAGTTGGCCCAGGCGGCCCTTCGTGAGGACGGGTACGGTGAGCCACTGCGGCCCGTCGGCGCCGAGGATATGGACGCGGTTGGCGAAGGAGCCTTTGCTGTACGGCACGGTGTCGAGGAGCACGAAAACGTCGGCCTGGCGCAATTTGTCGAAGTACCCCGTCCAGGGGGCGAAGTTCGGCTGGTGGATCGAGACGACCGTCACGGCGCTAGAGCCTGATCCTGATCAGCTCGAACGCCTCCGCGAGAGGCGCCTTGACCATCAAGCCGCGCACCCGGGCCATGGCATCGATGAAGTCGCGCTGGAAGTACGGCCGACCCATCGAGACCTGCGACTCGTAACGGGTCAGCGCCTCCCACTTCGCATCCAGGTGCCGCGGCTCCAGGGTCACGAACGCCGTGGCCGAGAACGTGATGTGGTTCCACGGCAGCTCGTATCCCAACAGGGTCAGGTGTTTGAACGCGCGCAGGCCTTCGGCGTACACGGTGGCGTGATCCTGGTGCAGGTCGGCGCCTGAGGGTACGACGACCCACTCCGGCTCGATGGTGCGGCCGAGCCGAACGAGGATCTCGAGCACTTCCTGACGGTGGTACGACAGTTCGCGCACCGGGAAGTCGTGGATGAAACGGCGCTCGTCGGGTACCCCGAGCACGTCGAGGGCCGCCTCGCATTCAGCGCGGAGCTGGCCGGGACGGGCACCGTCGGGTAGCGACAGTTCAGCGGTGGAGAACACGGCGATGAAGACCTCTATGCCTTCTTCGAGCCACCGGGCGATCGAACCGCCGCAGCCCAGTTCGGCGTCGTCGGTGTGAGGGGCCAGCACCAAGATGCGGCGAGGTGAGATCACGCGATCCTCCCGTACAGGTCGAGCAGTTTGCCGAACTCGATCTTCCAGTTGAGCCGTTCCGCGATCGCGCGGCGTCCGTTCTCGCCGTGTTCGCGAGCGAGGTTGGGATCGGCGTTGTAGCGGGCGATCGCGTCGGCTGCGGCCGCCGTGTCGAACGGGTCGATCGCGACACCACAGCCCGTCTCGTCGACAATTCTCTGCCACAGTGGGAAGTTCGAGCAGATCACGGGGATGCCGCAGGCCATGTACTCGAACATCTTGGTCGAGTAGGCGTCGACGTAGTTCGTGATCGGATGGTCGAGCACGATGCCGCAGACGGAGTCACGCAACGCTTCCACGACGGCGGGCCGGGCGAGCACACCGGGATAGCGCACTCGCGCCCAGCCCGGGTGTGCCCTCGCCTCGGCTTCCTTCTGCTTGAACTTCCCGGCCAAGACGCCGGTGAGGCCCTCGGGCAGGCGCGCGAACGCATCCAGCATCTCGAACAGTCCCTGCTGTTCCGACAGGCCCCCGACGTAGACGAAAGCGTTTCGACGTACGGAGAAGGCTTTGGTGTTGACCACATCAGCAAGCCCGATCTCGGGGAAATTCTGAACCACGACGGTCTTCTTGCGGGGGAACTTCTCCGCGATCGACGGTGTAGCGGTGACGATGCCGCTCATCGCCACTCCGGCGACCCACTCGAACGCTCGCGCGGCGGAGGCGAACGGGGCTTTGAGAGCCGGCTTGATCCAGAACTTGTTCATGATCTGCTTCGGCACGTCTTCGTGCACGTCGTAGACGACCTTCTTGCCCCTCGCGCGCAACAGGAGCCCGACCGGGATCAGCTCCGGATCGTGGAAATGGTAGATGTCGGCATGCTCCGCCAGCGCTCGCTGAAAGCACCGCCAGGCCATCCGGGTCATCCGGTCGAACCTGTTCCTCGGCATGCCCAAGCCCAGGATCACGATCCCGTCGACGATGTCGTCGGTCGGGTGGCACGCGATCAGGGCGACGTCGTGCCCGGCCGCTCGCAGCGATCCACATTCCTTGTAGAGCACACGCGTGTCGCCGATCGCGTGCACCGTCGTCAACTGACGGATCTTCATGCGCCCTCCCGAATCGCGCTCAGTCTAGGGAAGCGCTTCCTTGGGACTGGCCTCGAGCCCGAGTTCCCGACGTCGGCTTTGAGTGAGCACCAATCGGTGGGTAGTGACGATCAGGATCACCCAGGCGAGGCCGAGCCCCCACGCGGCGACGACGTCGGAGAACCAGTGATGGCCGAGGAAGACACGGCTGAGGCCCATCGCCATCGCGTAGATCCCCCCCACGACCACCGTGACGATCCGGGCCGCCAGCGACGCAACCAGCGTCAGGATCACGTAAACCGCCACCGCGGTCAGCACGATCGAGTTCAGCGCATGGCCCGAAGGGAAGCTGGCGCTCGACTCGTACGGCGGCACCGCGTCGGCGAGCGGCGGCCGGTCCCGTCCCACCAGGCGCTTCGCCACGATCGTCATCGTCAACGAGCCGACCGCGCCCGCGGCCATGAGCAGCAGCGGCGTCCAACTTCGAGCGACGAGGCACAGGATCAGCGCGGCCACACCTGCGATCACCGGCATCCATACCGGCCCGCCCGAGGTGGTGAACCACGTCACGGCCTCGTCCAAGCCGGGCGTCCGGTGGGCCACGGCCCAACCCAGGATCGGCCAATCCAGTTGGGCGATTCCCTCACCCTCGGTGATCGCGTCGTACACCTGGGCAAATACCGCTGCCATCACCGTCGCCAGCACCAGCCCGACGATCGACAACACGACGAACACGAGCCGCGTCCCCCGGAGGCCGGTCAGCCGGTTGACCAGACGAGCCAGCCACCGCCCGATCGGGGTCCGCCAGTCGGTCAGGTCCCGATCTCCGACGAATCGCATCGGTCGTCCGTCTCCCCGAGCAGCTGTGGCCACCGGCCCACTATGTCATCATCGCGAATGCCTTCGACACCCGTGGGCTGGAAGGCTGAGCGACTCAGGGCAGCGAGTCGAAGGACTGCAAAGCTCCTTGGCGGAAGACCTGGAAGTCACCCTCCGGAGGGTTGGGCCCGTCGAAGTAGCTGCTCCAGACCAGCAGATTGCGCCCGTCGGGCCGGAACGCGAACTGGTGGGTGATGAAGACGTTGACAGCCGGGCTCTGCTGGAGGGCGACGAACGTACAAATCCCCACCTTGCTCCGGCTGCTGGGGACCGACACCGTCGGTTTGTCGACCCGCGCGCTCACCAGGTCGAAGCTCGCCGGACTGCTGATGATCTCGTTCATCTTCGCGGTGCACTCGGCAACGCCGTCGTTGGTCGACGAGGTCTTGTCGAGGTCGGTCTCGATCGAGACCCACGATTCGACAGTCGGGTGTTTGAGTTCGACCTTGCTCCCGTCCGGAGCGACATCGGTCACGACCCAGCCTCGGGGAGCCCGGAAGTTCACTCCGTTGACCAAGGTGATGAGCGGGCCGTCGGCAGGAGGCAACGTCGGCGTCGGTTTCGTCGTCGTTGCCGCCGCTGTGGTGGGCGCGGCCGTACTGCTGGGAGCTGCAGCAGCCGACGTGGTGCGGGCGGAGGCCGCGGTGCTCGTAGCCGGGCTCGCAGCCGCCGGTCTCGACCGCAACTGCTGGATCACGATCAGACCGGCGATCAGCGCGACGATCCCGAGCGCGACCCCGGCGATCACGAAGATGCGCTTGTTCCGCCGCGGTGGCTGGCGCGGCACCGTCGACGGTGGCCCGACGAATCCGGCGTTCTGCAGCTGGGTCGCGCCCTCGTGGACCCTGAGAAACATGGTGTCGGCCGGCGGCGGCGACCAGGGCTGAAATTGCCCTGCGGCCATCGTGTGATCACTGCTCTGGACTGCGTCTGCGCGCCCGGCCCGGGCTTGAACGTCCGGTCGCGCCGAGGGCCCGGCCTGCGTTTCCCGTTGCGCCGAGGGCTGCCGCCAGGCGGGTTCCGGGACCGCGAACGTTCCGTCGTACGGCGAGGGCTCCGGCATGGTCGCCGGCCCCGATCCCGGTCCCGCCGCCAGTCCTGCGGATCGATCCGGTGGCGTCACCCCAGCGGGACTCGAAGGCCGGGCAGGCGGGTCAGGCGAAACCGCGTCGGGGGCAGGCACCGCGACGGGGGCAGGCACCGCGACCGGGGCGGACGGCGCGGCGGTCACCGGGGTCGAGGCTTGGGGTGACGCAAGCGGCGCCTCCTCCGGCGCACGGGGAGGTACGACCTCTGCCGCCTGGCGGACGGGCGTGCCGAAATGCGGTCGGTACATCGTCTGTTCGAGCTTGGGACTCATCGGAGGGCCGGGCATCTCCTGAGCCACGACGATCTGTGTGCGAGGGTGGCGAAGGGCCTGCTCGATGGATTGGAGTGTCATCGCGAACTCGCGGGCGGTGCGGGGGCGGAACCTCGGGTCGGCCCACATCGACATCCGTAGGAACCGCACCAATTCCGGGGGCACGTCGTCGTCGACCTGCGGCGGCACGCTGTCAGGCTGTCGTGTCGCCGCGTCGAACGGCGGCTGCCCGACGGCGAGACACCATAGGGTGGCGGCGAGGCCGTACACGTCGGAGGCGACGCTGAACTGGCCCTCGAAGACCGACTCCGGTGCGTGCAGAGAACCCGACGGGACCTCGACGACTCCGTGCTCGAGGGCACGGTCGTACGACGTCGTGGCCAGGCACACGCCGGTCAGGCCCGGCTCGGACACGCGGTTCGTCAGGATCGACGCCGGACGGATGCCGCGGTGGAGCATGCCGGCTTGGTGCACCACATCGAGCGCCGAGGCGACCTGGATCCCCATACGGAGCACGGTCGGGATCGGAGAGCGGCCTTTGGCCATGAGGCGGGCGGCGCTGGGGCCCCCGTACAAGGCGGTCACCACGTACGGGCGGCCGTCCTCGGCGATCCCCGCCTGGTGAACGCGCACGAGGAAACGGTGTTCGAGTGACGCCAACCGATTCGCACCGTCGACGATGTCCAGGGCGATGTCGACCGGGAGATGCGGCGCGTTGAAGACGACGACCGTGACCTCGCGGCGTGGCATTTCCTGCTCGTACACGAATTGGTTCGCCACCGACCCAGTACTCGCAGAGCGCACGAAGGTGAACCCGCTGATCTGCGGTGGCGACGTATCCTCCACGGCTCCCCCTGCTGCGTGACTGCAGAACGGTAGCAGGAGTGCCGACCGCCCCTCACGGAGGAGGAGCGCCGTGTCAGACGGTCGCGATCGTCCCTCGAAGGTGCACCGGCATGGGCACCAACCGGCGTTCCGGCTCGCGCACTGAGTCGAGCACCATGCGCATCGCCTCGCGACCCATCTCTTCGTGCGGTAGTCCTGCGGTGCTCAGAGACGGATGCACGTACGTCGCGATGACGTCGTCGTCGAACGACGACAGGGACATGTCCTCGGGCACCCTCATGCCGCGCATCATCAACTGCTGCATGGCCCCGAAGGCCATCCTGTCGTTCAGACAGAGAGCCGCAGTGAAGTCGTGCCCCGCGTCGAGAAGGTGCGCCATGCCTTCGTAGCCCGACTCCGGCTCCCAGACCTGGGTCTCGGAGACCGCAACGGGGGCGACGCCGTACTTCTGGAAACCGGCGAAGATACCGTCGTACCGATCGCCGATGGTGCACGAGCGACGTGGCTCCGGCTTGTCGGGGTCGTACCCGACCAGCACGATCCGCCGATGACCGGCGTCGAGCAGGGCCGTCGACATGGCGTAGCCGGCGTCCCATTCGGCCGGCAACACGTGCGGCCCCCCGGTTGCGGCAGTGGCGTTGCACATGACGAACGGGACTTCTGCGGGGATCTCGGGGATGTCGATCTCGGCGGCGGCCATGACCGCGAAGATCAGCCCGTCGACGCCGCGGTCGAGCATCAGCCGGGTCGCCTCGGTCACCTTGCCGAGATCACGCCCGGTCTCGGCGATCAGCACGGTGTGCTCGGCGGCACCGGCCACGTCGAGAGCCCCACGGATCATCGCCGATGCATACCGGGTAACCGTGACGTTGTCGGAGATGAAGCCGATCAAACCGGTCTTGCCCACCCGCAAACCGCGGGCCATCGGGTTCGGACGGTAGTCGAGTTCGACCGCCGCCTCACGGATCCGCGCGGCCGCCTCAGCCGACAACCTCGCCCCCGGACGGTTGTTCAGAACGAGGCTCACGGCAGAACGGGACATCCCCGACCGTTCCGCAACGTCTGCGATCGTCGCTCGCTTACGGATCATGGCTCCCTCGTCTGTGAACCGCCACAGTCTACGAGAGATAGCGGTGACACCCCGAATTTCCGAGACCGCCCCTCATCTGCGTGCAATCGTTTCCTTTCGCCTTCATAGGCAACGAATGGCTTAGTTGGGACGAATCGGCCACGGCGACGGACCGACGGGCGCATGATGCCTTCGGTTGGCAATGCCGTACACCCTATGAAAGAAGGTGCGCACGATGGCACAGAGCGCCACTGCGACAGACATTTCCGCGCGGAACCAGATGTCCACTGGCAAGGTCGTGGCCTACTCGCTCGGCGATGTCGGCAACAACTTGTCGTTCCTCATGACCTCGAACTTCCTGATGGTCTACCTGACTGACATCGTCGGGATCTCAGCGGCGATGGCCGGCACGATCTATGCCATCACGAAGATCTGGGCCGGTGCCACCGACCTCGTGGCCGGCAACACGGTCGACAAGACGAACACCAAGTGGGGGCGCTTGCGGCCCTGGGTCCTCTTCGGGTCTCTGCCGCTGGCCATGGTGCTGGTCGGGCTGTTCTCCGTTCCGGGCAGCCTCAGCGACATGGGGAAGCTGGCTTGGGTATTTGCGTTCGACGCCGCGTTCCAACTCTGCTACTCGTTCGTCAACATTCCGTACGGCTCGCTGTCGGCCGCGATGACGCAGCACCCGATCGACCGGGCCCGCCTGTCTGGCGCCCGGTCCATCGCATCGTCAGTCACCGGCGTGGTGCTGTCGTTCGTCGTCTCCCCGCAGTTCCAGGGCATCCAGGGCCTCAAGGGCGATGCCCTTGACGCGGTGCGGCTGAAGTTCACCATCACCACGCTGATCTTGGCCTGTGTGGCCATTGTCATGTACGTGCTGTGCTTCCTGAACACCCGTGAGACCGTCAAGAAGCCGCCGGTGAAGTCGCGGCTGTCCACCACGTTCAAGATGGTCGGCAAGAACCCGCCCTTGTTGGTCCTGTGCCTCGCCGCGCTGTTCTTGTTGTCGGCGATGTTCACCATGAACGCGGTCTCGGTCTACTACGTGCGCAACGTGCTCGGCAATGCGTCGTTCTACACGATCTTGATGATCGCCCAGTCCGTCGGCACGATCAGCTCCGCGAGCCTGGTGCCCACGCTGGCGCGCAGACTGGGCAAGCGCATGGCGTACCTGGTGATGGCCACGATCGTGGTGATCGGCTATGTCATCGTGTTCTTCGCCCCGGGTGGCAGCTGGGTCGGCGGCGCCATCGCGTTCCTGGTCTTCGGGTTCGGCGTCGGCGGCACCAACACGTTGATGTTCGCGATGCAGGCCGACACCGTCGACTACGGCCAGTGGAAGACCGGCGTGCGGTCCGAGGGCGGCGCGTACTCGATTCTGTCGTTCACCCGCAAGTGTGGTCAGGGCATCGGCGGTGCCGTGGGTGCAGGCATCCTGCAGATGTTCGGCTACAGCGCGGCGGTCATCGCCCAGAAGTCGGGGGCGGACTTCGACAAGGCGATCCAGGGCATCCGCCTCGCCGCCGGTCTGGCGCCGGCCGTCTTGGGCATCGTCGCGGCGCTGGTGATCTTCTTCTACCCGCTCAACGAGAAGAAGTACGCCGAGATCGTCGAGGACCTTCGTGTCCGCCAGGAGGAGATGGACAAGGCACAGGGCGCGCAGCCTGCCTGACGTTCTCGCAACACATAACGCGATGGGCCCGGCTCCACGCCGGGCCCATCGTGTTTCCTCGGGCTGTGACGAGTCGAAGACGAGTTCAGCTGGGCTTCGGAGCCCCCCGGCGGGCATACCGCCACCACGTGATCACCGTGCACATGACGGCCCACGCCACACCGACGACGTAGAACGGGATCGCTCCCAGCAGCGTCAGCCCGACTCCGAACAGGAACGGACCGAACGCGGCGATGGCGGCAGTCCAACCGATCACCCCACCCGCCTGCCGGCGTTCGAAGATCATCGGCATCTGCTTGAACGTGGACGCATTACCGATCCCGGAGAACAGGAAGATCGCCAGCATCCCCCACAGGAAGCGATTGAAACCAGCGGTCAGCGCGGCCGCCGACGACGTGTCCGGGGTCAAACCCGTGATCGTGAACGCGATCGAGCCGACGAGCCCGATGCCCGACACGAGGGTCCATTTGGCACCGCCCATCCGGTCGGTCAACGGCGAGAACAGCACCCGCGCCCCTGCCCCGACCAGCGGACCGAGGAAGACGTACTTGGCCGGATCAGGCAGCGCGTACCCGGCCACCAGGATCGTTGCCCCAGCGCCGGAGCCCTGCACGATCGCCGTGTTCCCCATGCCGTACAAGTTCGTCATCAGCAGCGCGAACTGGGCCGACAGGCCCGAGAATGTGCCGAACGTCATGATGTAGATCAGCGTCATCCACCAGGTGTCGGCGTTGCCGAAGATGTCGAACTGCTGGCGGATGTTCGCCGTGATCGGTACCGACTTCAGGATCATCCAGGCCACCACGCCGATGATCAGGCACAGCGGGATCCACACAAAGGCGGCGTTTTGGTACCAGACCTGCGAGTCGGGTTTCCCGACCGTCTTCAGAGTCTGAGAGCCACCAAGGAAGCCGATCATCGAGAATCCGACCAGCCAGGGGGTGAGCAATTGCACCAGCGAGACGCCGAAGTTGCCGATACCCGCTTGCAGCCCCAAGGCCGTACCCGACATCCGTCGCGGGAAGAAGTACGACGTCGACGGCATGAACCCCGAGAACGCGCCGCCACCGATCCCGGCCAGGAACGCCAGCACCATGAGTTCCCAGTACGGCGCGGTCGGCGACTGAATCCGTACCCCCCAGCCCAGAATCGGAGCCACCAGCAGGATCGACGTGAGCGCGACCATCTTGCGCGTCCCGATCATGGGAGGCAGCACCATCCAGATGATGCGCAGCAATCCACCGGACAGGCCGGGCATCGCCGCCATCCAATACAGCTGGTCCTTCGTGAACGTGTAGCCGACGGCGTTGAGTTTCGGAATCAGCGCACTGGGCAGGAACCAGGCGACGAAGCACATGACCAACGAGAAGGTGGAGATCCACAAGGTGCGCCACGCGAGCCCTTTGTCCCACGTGGCCTCGTTCTCCGGGTCCCAGGACTGGAGCCATTCGCTACCGCGGGCCGGGCTGGTGCTGCTCATGAGCGGGTCTCCTCGAAGGTGTCAGTGGGTGAGAGGGGTACGACGGCGGCGTCGGGTCGAGCGTGCCCCGAGGCGGCCGCGTTGCCGGCCGGGTGCTCGATCTGTCGGGCAAGTTCAGGCGATTGGGCGTGCAGCATTCCGTGGATGGTCCAATGCATCCAGGCGAAGCAGACGACGACGAGGCAGAACAACACGAAGAAGGTCGCCGACGGGAACCCCGACCATTCCTGGGTGTAGGCGAACAGGGGCGGCAGGAAGAAGCCGCCCAGGCCTCCGAGCATCCCGACCAGGCCGCCGACCGAGCCGACGTTGTCGGGGAAGTACTCGGGAATGTGCTTGTAGACCGCCGCCTTGCCGATCCCCATGGCGCATCCCAGCAACACCACCAGCAGCACGAACGGCCAGATGCTGATGGCGTACGGCAGATGCTCGCTCTGGCTGCCGTCCGGGTGGACGATCACGATGTGGCCGTTGGGCATCATCAGGATTCCGGTGGCCACCAGCATCAGCGTGAAGGTGACGTACATGATGCGCCGGGCCCCCCAACGATCGGACAGCCAACCGCCGACCGGACGCAACAGTGAAGCGGGGAAGATGAACAGGGCGGTCAGATAGGCCGCGGTCTGCAACGAGACGCCGAAGTTGTTCATGAAGTACGTCGGCAACCACCCCGACAGCGCCACGTAGGCGCCGAAGACGGCGACGTAGTACAGCGAGAACCGCCACACCCGCACGTGCTTGAGTGGGGCGAGCATCTCGCCCAGAGGCTTGGACGAGCCCGGTGTGCGGTCGTGGGCGGGGGTGGCGAACCACGTCAAGGCCGCCAACACCACGAGCATCACCGCATAGATCACCGGGACGAGGCGCCAGCCGCCTTGGATTCCGAGGATGTACGACGCACCTGCGGTGCCGGCGATCAGCGGCGGCCCGATGAACTTGGTGACCGAGGCGCCGACGTTGCCCGCCCCGAACACGCCGAGCGCGAACCCCTGGCGACGACGGGTGAACCAGGCCGAGTTCCACGCGGTCCCGACCGTGAACGAGTTGCCGGCGAAGCCGACCAGGAAGGCGAGCAGCAGGAGCATTTCGTACGACGTGGCCTTCGAGACGGCAAAGGCCGGGATCGACGTCAGCAGCAGCATTCCGGTGATCACCTTGCGACCGCCGATGCGGTCGGTGAGAATCCCAGCCGGCAGCCGCCACATCGACCCGTTGAGCGTCGCGGCCGCGAGGATCCACGAGAGCTGGACGTCCGTCAGCTTCATCTCGGCCGCGATGGGCTTGCCGAGGATGCCAAACATCAACCAGACCGCGAACATGACCGTGAAGCTCACGGTCGACACAGCGAGGACCTGGCCCGACCCCTTCGGTTCGGAGTGATCCACCGACGCCTCCCAGCGATCGTCACACAGCTCGCGCGAGTGTTATAACACGCATTCGCTCATCATGTAAATATTCACTAAGAATGAAGATCGTGAAGCAGGGCCCCGGTTCCCTCTTGTCAGAGTAGGAGTTGACGGGATCGACATGCTTGACAGTCCCCCTGACACCTGGTGGCATAGCGTTTATTCGGTCGGGCGTTCCGGCCTTGCGACGAGGCAACCCATGACATCGACTCACTCCGGCGACCAGGACCAACTCCTTCGTTCCACGGTCAGGCGACAGATTCTCGACCTGTTGACCGCTGCCGCCGAAGGAAAGGGCCTGACGCTCGCCGACCTCGGCGAGCAGATCGGCCTGCATCCGACCACGCTCCGCTTCCACCTGCACCTCTTGGTCGACGCCGGGCTCGTCGTCGACAGCAACGAGGTCGTCGGGGTCGGCCGGCCGCGCAAGCGCTATGCGATCGCGCCCGCTCCGCAGACTTCGGACGAGTCGTACAAGATGCTCGCGCAACTGCTCGCGCACGCCTTCTCGAACCCGGGAGTGACGCCGGAGCAGGCCGGATACGACTGGGCCTACACCAGCGCCGGCATCCAGCCCGCGGCGCCGTCGGGTGGCAACACGGCTTGGCTGGCGGCCGTCGGAGCGGTCGTCGACGTCTTCACGCAATGGGGCTACGAGGCCAGCCTGTCGGTGGCCGGAGATCCGGACGACGTCGAGATCCGGCTCGACCAGTGCCCGTTCCGCGAGTTGGCCCTGGCCCAGCCCGACGTGGTCTGCGGACTCCATCGTGGCCTGATGCGGGGCGCCGTCGAGGCGGCCGGGCAACGCGGCGCCAGAGTCGACTTGGAGCCGTTCGCGCAAGGCCCACGCTGCATCGGCCACCTCCGTCGACAGCAGGCAAACTCGTTCGCCACTCCCTCGGCCTCAGACCCAAACACCCCATCTGCCGATCCCGCCAGGAGGACCGCATGACCGACACCACGTCGCGCACAGAGCCGTTGGAAGGCCCGCTGAGCGCCGCGCTCTTCGGAACCAGACGTTTCTTCACCAAGGCGGAGATCTCCGACGACCTGCGCACAGTGACCATGCAGGGCGGCCGCGCCGGGGACGCCTTCTATCGCGACCGCTGGGCTCACGACCGTGTCGTCCGGTCGACGCACGGAGTGAACTGCACAGGTTCGTGTTCTTGGAAGGTCTACGTCAAAGACGGGATCATTACCTGGGAAGCGCAGCAGACCGACTACCCGAGCGTCGGCAACGACCGCCCCGAATACGAGCCTCGCGGCTGCCCGCGCGGTGCCGCGTTCTCCTGGTACACCTACTCGCCCACCCGGGTTCGCTACCCGTACGTCCGTGGCGTCCTGCTGGACATGTTCCGCGAGGCCAAGGCCCGGCTGGGTGACCCGGTGCTGGCCTGGGCCGACCTCATGCAGGACCCGGAGCGCAGCCGGCGCTACAAGTCGGCCCGCGGCAAGGGCGGATTGGTGAGGGCGACCTGGGACGAGGCGACCGAGATCGTCGCGGCGTCGCAGGTCTACACGATCAAACGGTGGGGGCCGGACCGGATCGCCGGATTCTCCCCCATCCCTGCCATGTCGATGGTGTCGCATGCGTCGGGCGCACGGTTTACCAGCCTCATCGGCGGCGCGATGCTCAGCTTCTACGACTGGTACGCCGATCTCCCCGTCGCCAGCCCCCAGGTCTTCGGAGACCAGACCGACGTACCGGAATCGGGCGACTGGTGGGATGCCGGGTACCTGATCATGTGGGGATCCAACGTCCCGCTCACCCGTACCCCCGATGCCCACTGGATGACCGAGGCCCGCTACCGGGGTCAGAAAGTCGTCGTGATGAGCCCCGACTATGCCGAGAACGTGAAGTTCGCCGACGAGTGGCTGCCCGTCGCGCCCGGCACCGACGCCGCGCTCGGGATGGCGATGGGTCACGTCGTGTTGCAGGAATTCTTCGTCGACCAGACCGTGCCCTACTTCGACGACTACGTGCGGCGCTTCACCGATCTGCCCTTCCTGGTCACCCTCGACCAGAGCGACGACGGCGCGTACCGGCCGGGCAAGTTCCTCGTCGCCGGAGACTTCGACAATCCTCAGCAGGCCAGTGAGAACGCGATGTTCAAGCCGGCGGTCTGGGACCGCACCACCGGCGCCCCGACGATCCCCAACGGCACGCTCGGCCATCGGTTCGGCGACGAGGGCGTGGGCTCGTGGAACCTCGACCTCGGCGACATCGACCCCGATCTGACGGCTTACGGCGAAGAGGCAGTCGAACTCGAACTCCCTCGATTCGACGAGGTGGGCGGCCAGGCGTCGACGATCCGCCGCGGCGTACCCGTCCGTCGCGTGGGCGATCGGCTCGTGTGCACCGTCTTCGACCTGGTGCTGGCTCAGTACGGCGTCGGTCGCGCCGGGCTCCCCGGCCACTGGGCACAGGGCTATACCGACGCCGACAGCCCGTACACGCCGGCCTGGCAGGAACAGTTCACCGGCGTCAAGGCCGAGACCGTCGGGCGCATCGCACGGGAGTTCGCCCAGAACGCGGCCGACACCGAAGGCCGCTCGATGATCCTGATGGGCGCCGGCACCAACCACTGGTACCACTCGGATCTGATCTATCGCACGATGCTCTTCCTGACCACGATCACCGGTTGTCAGGGCAGGAACGGTGGCGGCTGGGCGCATTACGTCGGGCAGGAGAAGGTACGGCCGATCACCGGTTGGGCACAGCTCGCCTTCGGCCTCGACTGGAGCCGTCCACCTCGACAGATGGTGCAAACCGCCTACTGGTACCTCAACACCAGCCAGTACCGATACGACACCTACGGCGCCGACCTGCTCGACGGGGGCGGGGCCTCCAACGGCATGTTCGCCGGCCGCACCACAGCCGACCTGCTCGTCCAATCGGCCCGCATGGGCTGGATGCCGTCGTACCCGACCTTCGACCGCAACCCGCTGACCCTCGCCGACGACGCGGCCGCCGCGGGTCGCGAGGTCGGGCCGTACGTCGTCGACGCCCTCAAGGAAGGCTCGCTCAAGTTCGCCGCCCAGGACCCCGAGGCCGAGGAGAACTGGCCGCGTGTGCTCATGATGTGGCGGTCCAACCTGTTGGGCAGCTCGGCCAAGGGTGACGAGTACTTCTTGAAGCACCTGATGGGCACCGACAATGCCGTCAGCGCGACCCAGACGCCGCCCGAGCTGCGGCCCACCGAGATCACGTGGCGCGAGCAGATTCCCGAAGGGAAGCTGGACATGATGCTCGTGCTGGACTTCCGGATGACGAGTTCGACGATGTTCGCCGACGTGGTGCTCCCGGCCGCGACCTGGTACGAGAAGCACGACCTCAACACCACCGACATGCACCCGTTCATCCACTCGTTCAACCCGGCGATCAACCCGCCGTGGCAAGCACGCACCGACTGGGACACGTTCCAGGCGATCGCCGATGCGTTCTCGACGCAGGCTGCGAAGCACCTGGGGGTCCGCCGTGACGTCGTCGCCGCTCCCCTGCTCCACGACTCGCCCGACGCGATGGCCACGGTGCACGGGCGGGTCAGGGATTGGAAGACCGGCGAGGTCGAGCCGATCCCGGGCAAGACGATGCCGAAGCTCGTCGTGGTCGAACGCGACTACTCGGCGGTGGCGCAGAAGATGCGGGCCCTCGGACCGCTGATGGAGAAGTTGGGCACGACGACCAAGGCGATCACGTACGACGTGGGCCCGGAAGTGTCGTACCTAGCGCGCAAGAACGGCACCATCTCCGGCGGCGTGGCCGACGGCCGGCCGTCCCTGGTCAGGGACACTCAGGCGGCTGAGGCGATCATGGCGTTGTCGGGTACGACGAACGGCCGGTTGGCGACGCAAGGGTTCAAGACCCTCGAGAAGCGCGTCGGGCGCCACACGATGCACGAGTTGGCGGCCGAGAGCGAAGGAAAGCAGATCACGTTCGCCGACACGGTCGCCGCGCCCGTCCCGGTCATCACCAGCCCGGAGTGGTCGGGTACCGAGGCCGGAGGCCGTCGTTATTCGCCGTTCACGATCAACGTCGAACATCTCAAGCCTTGGCACACCCTGACCGGCCGGCAGCACTTCTACCTCGACCACGACTGGATGGACGCACTCGGCGAATGCCTGCCGACCTTCCGGCCGCCGGTCGACATGACCCACCTGTTCGGTGAGACCCCGATCGGCGAGGTGACCGAGTTGGGAGTGTCGGTGCGGTACCTGACCCCGCACTACAAGTGGTCGATCCATTCCGAATACCAGGACAACCTGTTCATGCTCAGCCTGTCGCGCGGAGGCCAACAAGTCTGGATGAGCGACGTCGACGCGGCCAAGGTGGGCATCAAGGACAACGACTGGATCGAGGTCGTCAACCGCAACGGGGTGGTCGCAGCCCGGGCGGTCGTCAGCTACCGGATGCCTGAGGGCACAGTGTTCATGCACCACGCCCAGGATCGACTGATCGACGTGCCACTCACCGAGACCAACGGTCGCCGGGGCGGGATCCACAACTCGCTCACGCGCATCCTGATCAAGCCGAGCCACATCATCGGCGGCTATGCCCAGCTCGCCTTCGCGTTCAACTACCTCGGCCCCACGGGCAACAACCGTGACGAGGTCACCATGATCCGCCGCCGGCGCACCGGCGTGCGGTACTGAGGAGGTCGGCGATATGCGCGTCATGGCACAACTGGCGATGGTCATGAACCTCGACAAGTGCATCGGCTGTCACACCTGTTCGGTCACGTGCAAGCAGGCGTGGACGAACCGGACCGGCACCGAGTACGTCTGGTTCAACAACGTCGAAACTCGTCCGGGCCTCGGCTACCCGCGACGTTACGAGGACCAGGAGACCTGGCAGGGAGGGTGGGTACGGACCCGCTCCGGCAAGCTCCAACTGCGGGCGGGCGGCCGGATCAAGAAGCTGTTGAGCATCTTCTCCAACCCGAAGCTCCCGACGCTCGACGACTACTACGAGCCGTGGACCTACGACTACGAAACCCTCCTCGACTCGCCCGCGCAGAAGGACTTCCCGGTCGCTCAGCCTCATTCGCTGATCGACGGCAAGCCGATGGCGATCCGCTGGTCGGCCAACTGGGACGACGACCTGGGCGGGGCGCAAGAGACCGCACCGGCCGACCCGATGATCAAGGGCATCGAGGACAAGGTCCGCTTCGAGTTCGAGAAGACCTTCATGTTCTACCTGCCCAGGATCTGCGAGCACTGCCTGAACCCGTCGTGCGCTGCGTCGTGCCCCTCGGGTGCGATCTACAAGCGGGTCGAAGACGGCATCGTCCTGGTCGACCAGGACAAGTGCCGCGGCTGGCGCATGTGCATCAGCGGGTGCCCGTACAAGAAGGTCTACTTCAACCACAAGACCGGCAAGGCCGAGAAGTGCCACTTCTGCTATCCCCGGATGGAGGTCGGTATCCCGACCGTCTGCGCGGAAACGTGCGTTGGCCGACTGCGGTTCATCGGATTGATGTTGTACGACGCGGACGCGGTTCTCGCCGCGGCGTCGGTGGCCGACGACAAGGACCTGTACGAGGCCCAGTTGGGCGTCTTCCTCGACCCGTTCGACCCTGATGTCCAGCGTCAGGCCTTGTCACAGGGCATATCGAGGGACTGGCTGGTAGCCGCGCAGAAGTCGCCGATCCGTCGGCTCCTGCTTGACTACAAGGTCGCGCTGCCTCTGCATCCTGAGTACCGGACGATGCCGATGGTGTGGTACATCCCACCGTTGTCGCCGATCGTGGACGCCGTTCAGACCACGGGCGAAGACGCCGAAGACGTCGGGAATCTGTTCGGCGCGATCGAGGCGATGAGGATCCCGGTCGAATACATGGCCAACCTCTTCACCGCTGGCGACTCCGACCCCGTCAACGACGTGCTCGCGAAATTGGCCGCGATGCGCTCCTACATGCGCGACCTCAACCTCGGCCGCGAGCCGCAGGAGCACATCGCCGAGGCGGTGGGCATGACCGGCTCACAGATGCAGGAGATGTTCCGACTGCTCGCGATCTCCAAGTACGACGAGCGCTACGTCATCCCGACGACTCACGCCGAGCAGGGTCACGCACTGGAAGAACTGGCCTGTTCCCTCGACTACGACGGCGGCCCCGGCATGACCGATCAGGTGTTCGGCAGCGACTCGGGCAAGCCCATACCGGTCGCCATCGCAACGTTCGCCGAAGCAAGGGCGAGACAACGGGCCGACACGATTCCGGCGGAGAACGCTGAAGCGGTCGACTACCTCGCCTGGGACGGCCGGGGGATGCCGGGGTCACAACCGTGAAGTCGCTTCTCGATCTGGTGCGCCGCCCACGCACTGCGGCTCGGCCGTACGAGGACGAGGTCACGAGACTGGCTTGGCAGAGTTCGTCACTGCTCCTGGGCTATCCGGGCGACGACCTGTACGCGCGGCTGCCCCTCATTCGCAGCGTCGCCGAAACACTGCCGGAAGCCGTCGGTGGACCGATTCTCCGGCTGGTCGACTGGCTGGACGACGTGGGTACGGCCCAGGCGTGCGCCGAGTTCGTGGCCACGTTCGACTACACGCGCAAGTGTTCGCCGTACCTCACCTACTTCTCCATGGGCGACACCCGTAAACGCGGGGTGGCGTTGGTGCAGTTCAAGCAGGCCTACCGCCGGGGCGGAGCCGAGATCGGCTTCGACGAACTCCCCGACCACATCTGCGTCGTGCTGGAGTACGGCGCAACCGTCGACGTCGACATCGCCTGGCGGTTGCTGTGCGACCACCGGCCCGGTCTCGAGGTCTTGCGTTTGGCCTTGTCGGACCGCACGTCGCCGTGGGTCGACGCGGTCGCGGCGGTGTCGGCTACCCTCCCGCCGCTGGCCGGCCAAGGGCAGGAAGCCGTACGCCGTCTGCTCGCGGCGGGACCGCCCAGCGAAGATGTCGGTCTCGG
>JBDHZQ010000021.1:0-28729 GCA_039811945.1 Propionibacteriaceae bacterium | reverse complement strand
GAGGATCTTCTGCTTGCCGGTGTAGAACGGATGGCAGGCCGCGCACACCTCGGTGTGGATCTGGCCGCTCTTGGCCGTCGAACGGGTCTGGAACGTGTTGCCACAGCTGCAGACGACCGTCGTGTCGACGTACGTGGGGTGAATACCCTGCTTCATGGTCTCTCCTTGTCGTGGCCGGGTCGCCTCGCATGGTGGGCGAAGACGTACTCGCCCGGGCGTGAACCGGCACCGAGGATCGATTATTCCAAACGCCCCCGCCGCTCGCCTAATCGAGGTGGGTGGCCCTCACCTCAGTCGAGCAGGTCGAGCACCCGTGGCGGGTCGGTCCTCGCCAGCTCCAGGTGGCCCGCGAGCGGATAGTCCCTCGCGCTGCTGGCCTCGTCGAACACCATCGCGATGGGCGACGTGCGCTGGTACGGCGGCCAGCCCGGATCGCCGATGCGCGCGAAGCTCCACCACGCTTGGCGCACCTCGGAGCCCAGGTTGAGAGTCGGCGCGTCGAGCGGATCGGGGTAGTAACGCCTGTGAGGCTTGGGATCCTCGTGCCCCCACAAGGGAGCCAGCTCGCCAGAATGCGGTGCGCACCCGACCACCGGCGACGGATAGGCGAACTCGTACAGCCAGGTCTCGACGTCCGGCGGCCGCGCATCGGCCAACAGGGCCGACGCCATCCGAAACTCCCAGTCGGCGTTGACGCTGTCGAACACGTCGACGTTGTCCAGGTCGTGGCCGTCCGCTCGCAGGAGGTCGAGGTACGGCTCGGCGTCCCCGTGCGGGGCGAAGACGCGCAAGACCTCGTCCATCGCCTCGTCGGAGACGCCGTTCGGGGCGAGCAACGGGGTGAAGACCCGGTACTCGTCGGAGGTGTGCCCGACCAGCAGGTCGACGGCATCGGTCGACCCGCTGGCTACGGCTTCCCACGGCAACCGCGGCAAAGTGTCCGGCTCCACCACGGGTGAGAAGACGGTCGGGGTGTAGGCGAGCTGACCCCAGCGGGACTTGAACTCGGGGAGCCGGCGGGCCAGCACCTCGCCGCAATCGGCCAGGTCGAGTGCGTTCACCGACGAGAAGCCTTCGATCGTCGGCTCACAACCGGCGACGGAGGCCAGTTCCCGCGCGACGTCCACCGCCAGTTCTCGGGTGAAGAACGTGCGCGGGACGCTCTGCCCGATCGCCCTGTGGAACAGGCCCGAATCCCCCGCCATCGCCAACAGCGAGGCGACGACGCCTGCCCCCGACGACTGACCGAAGATCGTGACATTCTGCGGATCACCGCCGAACGACGAGATCGACTCCTTGACCCAGCTCAACGCGGCCAGCGCGTCGAGCAGTCCACGGTTGGAGGGTGCGCCCGGGATCTCGGTGTAGCCCTCCGGCCCGGTTCGCGTGTTCGCGACGACACACACCACATGACCCTGCGTGGCGAAATCCGTACCTTCGAACATGTCCGCGTTGCCGCTACCGCCCCGGTAAGCACCGCCGTGGAACCAGACCATGACGGGCAACTGTTCGGTCCCTACCGCAGGGGTCCACACGTTGACGGTCAGGCAATCGCGGTCGTCACCGGGATCGGCCAGGGACATGTTCGCGATGACCGCTCGCGGCTGCGGCACGACGGCGCTCCACGCAGTGGAGTCACGCACGCCTGTCCAGGGCTCGACCGGGACCGGGGCGGCGAACCGCAGGTCGCCCTCCGGTGGTTGGGCGTACGGCACCCCGAGAAAGGCGCGAACGTCAGGGCCGGTCCGTCTTCCCCGCACCGTGCCGTCGGGGATGGTGACGGTCAGTTCGGTCATGATGTGGCCTTGGCCCCGGTTTCGAGCTTCGTGCCAGCGGTCTCCTTGGCGGTGAACGCCGAGATCGCGCCGATGACGAAAGCGGCGGCCGCCGCGATGAGCGCGGGGACCCAGCCGGTGGAGGGGTTCGTGAGGTTCATCATGGCGGTCGCGATGGTCGGGAAGAAGCCGACCACGATGAGGCCGATCTGGGTGCTGGTGGCGACGCCGGTGAAGCGGATCTCCGAGGGGAACATCTCCGGGTACAGCGAAGACTGCACCACGTTGCCGCCCGTCGAGACGATGCCGATGATGACGTACATCGCACCGATGAACCACAGGTTCTTCGTGCCCAGCGCGATGAACAGCACGAAGAACAGCACCGCCATCGACAGCATCGAAGCGATGAAGACGGGCCGGCGGCCGATCTTGTCGCTCAAGATCGCCCACAACGGCTGGAAGAACAGACCCACACCGAGCGAGGCGGTGATGAACAGCAGCATGGTCGGTGCGGGGAGTTCGAGCACCTTGGTGCCCCAGAACAGGCTGATGCTGCTCAGCAGCGTGCCGGCGACAGCGAAGAACGAGCAGAACATGACCCGAAGCACGTTGGGCCAGTAGTCGCGGAACAGTTCGACGAGCGGGACCTTCGACGCGCCGGAGCTGGAGACCATCCGGGGCGGTTCCTTGACCCGGGTCCGCACGATCAGCGCGATGACGATGACCGGGATCGCGGCCCAGAACGGGTACCGCCAGGCGCCGGCCAGCAGGGTGGCCTTGTCCCCCGAGACGGGCGCGAACGCCACCAACCCCAGCAGCATGCCCAGGGTCACGCCCTGCATCGTCCAGGAGGTGTAGAGGCCGCGCTTGTCAGGCGGCGCCAGTTCGGCGATCAGCGAGTTGGATCCCGCCTGCTCGCCCGCGGCGGAGATGCCCTGGAGCGCGCGCATCGCGACCAGGATCGCGGCGCCGGCGAATCCCCAGGTCGTGGGGAGGAACCCGACGACGGCGCTCGCGACCCCCATGATCGTGAGCACCGTGAGCAGGGTCTTGACCCGGCCGACCTTGTCACCCATCCAGCCCCACAGGACCGCGCCGATCGGTCTGAAGATGTACGCCACCCCGAAGACCGCGAACGCGGCCATCTGCGAGCCCTGGTCGCCTAGGTTGGCGAAGAACAACGGCGCCAAGACCAGGGAGGCCGCTGTGCCGTACAAGTTGAAGTCGTAGTACTCCGCCGTCGCGCCGAGGAACCCGCTGCCGGCCGCCATCTTGGCGTTCTTGGGCGTGAGTGCAGGGTGGATCTGTTCCGACGATGGGGAGACTGCCTGTGTCGCCATGGTGAGGGCTTCCCTCCGAGTCACGCAAAGGGCCTGCATTGCCCCTTGTCAGCGGCACGGTAAGCCCTGAGACCACGGTTTCGAGGCGCGTTTCTCCGGCGGCCAGAGCGATGGCAACGTTCACATTGGTTGCTCCGAGCATGGATGCGCTGTCGATGGGATCGATAGCATCCGACGCAGACGACCGTGGGGAGGGGCCATGAACGGCGTACGTCGCCCGTCCATGCGTCACGTCGCCCGGCTGGCGGGCGTGTCGGTGCAGACCGTGTCTCGGGTGATCAATCATCCGGCGGCCGTGGCCGAGCCCACGCGCACGGCGGTCCGGAGGGCCATCGAGTTTCTCGGGTACTCCCCCAATTCCGCAGCCCGCGCGCTCCGTCAGGATCGGACGTACAAAATCGGCGTCGTCATGCGAGGCAAGTCCATCCTGGGACCCAATCGGTCTCTGCCCTGGCTCGACGAGACGGCGCGCGGGCTCGGGTATGGCGTGACCCTGAGCGCAGTGCTGCACGACGATCCGGACAGTGTCGGCGATGCCTTCGACGCGCTCGTCAAACAGGGAGTCGACGGGATCATCGTCGCCGCTCCTCAGTCGTGGCCGATCGAGATCGGCCGACGACTCGCCAGCCGGCTGCCGGTCGTTCTCATGACATCGGCGCCGGACAGCGATCCCGACCTGACCCGGGTCGCCATCGACCAACGAGACGGGGTACGGCAGATCCTCGGTCACCTCGCCCAGACTGGCCACAAGACCGTCGCCCACGTGAGCGGGCCGCTCGACTGGGCCGACGCCCGGCAGCGGCTCGTGGCCTGGCGCGAAGAGACCCACCGGCTGGGTCTGGTCGCCACCACGTTCGTCGAGGGAACGTTCGAACCGCCGTCAGGGTACGGAGCGGTCGCCGAAATTCTCGCCGACGGTCGACCGGACGCGATCTTCGCCGCCAACGACTTCATGGCGATCGGAGTCATGCGGGCGATCGTCGACGCCGGGTTGCGAGTTCCCGACGACATCTCGGTCGTCGGTTTCGACGACATGCTCGGCAGCGCCTATCTCATGCCGAGCCTGACGACGGTCAGGCAGCCGATGGAAGAACTGGGCGCCCGGGCTGCCCAGGCCATCGGTCACTTGATCGACGGCGGCGAGCCCACGATCGAACTGATCAGGCCGCTGCTCGTCGTGCGCGAGTCGGTTCGGGTCAGTTCGGGGTCGTACGGCTGATCTGCACCAGGAACTCGTGGTTCGACTGAGTCTTGCGCATCTGCTTCAGAAGCATCTCCATCGCAGCGGTGTCCTCCATGCCCGACAGCACGCGGCGCAGCTTCCAGATGATCGCGAGTTCCTCGCGTCCGAGCAGGAGTTCTTCGCGTCGGGTGCCCGAGGCGTCCACGTCGATCGCAGGGAAGATGCGCTTGTCGGCCAGGTCTCGGCGTAGGCGCAGTTCCATGTTGCCGGTGCCCTTGAACTCCTCGAAGATCACCTCGTCCATCTTCGACCCGGTCTCGATGAGCGCCGTGGCGAGGATGGTCAGCGAGCCACCGTTCTCGATGTTGCGCGCGGCGCCAAAGAACTTCTTGGGCGGGTAGAGCGCGGCCGAGTCGACACCGCCAGACAGAATCCGGCCCGACGCAGGGGCAGCCAGGTTGTAGGCGCGACCCAGCCGGGTGATGCCGTCGAGCAAGATGACGACGTCGCGGCCCTGCTCGACGAGCCGCTTGGCCCGTTCGATCGCGAGTTCGGAGATCGTCGTGTGGTCGTCGGCAGGCCGGTCGAACGTCGAGGCCACCACCTCGCCGGTGACCGTGCGCTGGAAGTCGGTGACTTCCTCGGGACGCTCGTCGACGAGCACCACCATGAGGTGGACCTCAGGGTTGTTCTGCGTGATGGCATTGGCGATCGCCTGCATGATCATCGTCTTGCCAGCCTTGGGCGGCGACACGATCAGGCCTCGCTGGCCCTTGCCGATCGGCGAGACGAGATCGATGATCCGGCCGATCATGCCGGTCGGCGACGTCTCCAGACGCAGCCGCTCCTGCGGGTACAAGGGGGTGAGCTTCGCGAATTCCGGTCGGTTCCGCGCAGCCTCCGGCTCGGCGCCGTTGACGGTTTCGAGCGAGACGAGCGGGTTGAACTTCTCCTTGCGCTCCCCGTCGCGCGGCTGCCGGATCTGCCCGGTGACGATGTCACCCTTGCGGAGGCCGTACCGGCGCACCATCGACAGCGAGACGTAGGCGTCGTTCGGGCCTGGGAGGTATCCGTTCGTACGGACGAAGGCGTAGTTGTCGAGCACGTCGAGAATGCCCCGGGCCGCGACGAGCACGTCGCCTTCGGACACGGTGGGTTCTGCGTCGAACCTCTCGATGCCGGTCTGGCCTCCGCGCTGGCGGCGGTTCTGGCGCTCGCGGTTGCGGCGCCGACGACCCCGGCGGGTACCGGTGTCGTCGTCGTCCATTCTCGGGGCGCGATTCTGTTGGTCGTCAGATGGCTCGGCGCCAGAGACGTTGCGGTTCTCCTGCGGTCGTTCGCCTTCCGCTTCGGCGCGAGGTGTTCTGGTCCTGCGCTGACGGCGCGGGTCGCCTGGCTGATCGCCGCCGTCCATGCCCAAGGCCGTCAGTCGGGCGCTCACTTCGTCGGCCGTCGTGCCGCGATCGCCGCCGTCGTGGGTCGTCACACCATCCTGGGACTGTGCAGTGTCCTGGCGATCGGGGTGGTCTCCGCCGTGCTGCTGCTGCACGTGGTTGTGGTTGTGGTTGGCCTGCGGTTGGGCCTGATCTTCGCGGCTCGGCTCACCCTGTGGACGCTGAGCCCGGCGATGCTGAGCGGGTACGGACCCCGACTCAGCCGATCCGCCTTCGCCGCGTGCCGCCTTGATGGCACCCACCAGGTCTCCCTTGCGCATGCCGGTTGTGCCCTTGAGACCCATCGCGGACGCGACCTGCTTGAGCTCGGTCAGCAGCATGGCGTCAAGGTTCTTGGGGGCTGTTGTGGTCTCGGTCACCGACACCCTTCCGTCGTGACGTCCCGCGGTCGCGCCTGCGCGTCGAAACACCGCGAGAGTTGAAATCTTTCAGACCGCGAGCACAGGCAATCGATTTGCATTCTGCAGGTGGTGCCGCGCCCGGTCTGTGGAGCGCTCGGAGCAACGTGGCTCCGTAACGTCTGCAGAGACTAGCACCCTGCGACAGGATTACCTAGCGTGGTCGCGGCGACGCGCCAGGATAGGTGCTCATGAACACACCCTTCGCGGTTCGGTTGGAACGCACGTCTCTCGGCACCTACGTGGCGCGCAACCCGCTCGGTGCCGAGATCGAGATGGGCCCGGCGTCGAAGGATCACCTGTCGCCAGTCGAACTACTGCTGGCGGCGATCGCAGGCTGTTCGGCCGTCGACGTGGACCACATGACGAGCAGGCGGGCCGAGCCGGAATCCTTCGTCGTCGAAGCCACGGGCACGAAGGTGACCGACGGTGGCAACTACCTCACCGACATCACGGTCACGTTCCGACTGCAGTTCCCTGCCGGGGACGCCGGAGACCAGGCCAGACAACGAATCGACGTGGCCATGCGCCGATCCCACGAGGTCGATTGCACGGTGTCGAGGACCGTCGAACTGGGATCGCCGGTCCATTTCGTTCGGGTCGACGGGAGTTAGCGCGTCGATCGCCGGCGCAGACACCGGGTGATCGACGCGCTAAGCAACGGTTGGCTGCCGTGGCTGGACCTGGTAGCGGATGATGGTCTTCTGGGTCTTGGCCGTGGGGACGGTGACGTAGAGCTCTTCGTGAGGGCCACAGATCTCCATCCCTTGATCGGCAATGTGACGGTGCAGCAGGTCGATGGTCGGGCCCTCCTCGGCGTAGGACCCGATGTGAAGAACCTCGGCGACCAGCCCGTACGGCCAATGCTCCAGGGCTGCGGCGCGCACCCCGGGCTTGGGTGCCGGGAGTTCAGTCGTGCCGTCGGGAACCGGGATCGCCCACGACGCCCGCCATTGGTCGCGCGGAAGATCGAAGTCCTCGGGACCGAGGCCCCAACGGGCCCGAGGCGCTGTGATCGTGTACGCGACGCCCTGCTTCTTCAGCCACGCCTTGAGCCCGTACACCGCCCCGTAGAGTGCCGGGAACACGTCGGGGCCGGTGGTGTCGGGGTCGCCCACGGACGTGACGACCGCCATCGTGAGCGGGGGAAGTTCCACGACCCGGGGCTGGTTGGCCCTGCGCAGCGGTGCGGGTGCGGTTGTCGTGGCGACGGGGTCCATCGTGTTGCTCCTTTGGGTGATTCGGTCGACGAGACCAGCAATCCAGTCGTGGCGAGTGCGAGCCTCCGTGAGAGCGCACTCGAACAGTTCGTCGACGAACCACTCCTGCTGGCCACCGCGGGGCCGGGCTGCCAGAAGGTCGTCGACGATACGGGTGAGAGTCCCCTGGTGTTCGACCAGGGCTTCGACGGCCTCGTGGTCGGTCAGGACGGCGAGATTCGCCAGCCCCAGAAGGAAAGGCTGGTGCGTGTCAGGCACTCGCAGGTGCCGGTCAGTGCCTTGACGTAGGGCCGCAAAGCCTGACGAGGTCGCTTCGAACGCCTTTCGCGACGGTCCGGGTCCTGGCTGACTCGAGACTTCCTGAACAAATCCGGCCTTCTCCAGGCGGCCGAGCAGGTAGTAGATGGACGACAGTCCGATGTCGGTCCACGCACGCATGTTGCGCTCGACGATCACCTGGTCGATTTCGTAGCCGTGCCGCGGTCGTTCCGCCACAAGACTCAGCACCACCAGCTCTGCCGTGGTGAGGTCTCGGGACGACATGTGTACTATTCTATTACTAGAATAGTGGTGCGCGGGGCCAGGCCTGACAGTGCCGTCATCTCGGCACATTGGTTCCAGCAGGGCCTCGCGGGCAACGACGGCACGGGTGCCAGGTGTTCTAGGCTGCCCGCCATGTCTCAGATCCCGACCCGCAGGAATCTGCTCGCCGATTCGGTCACTCCCACGTTGCTACCAGACGACGGAGTCGATCACGACCTGTCGACCGACGATGCGGCACGTCACGCAGCGGTTGCCCACCCGGCATCGTCCCTCGCCTGGGCGGTATTGGCCGAGAGCGCCCTCCGAGCGACCACGACCGAAGGTGACGTGGCGGCGTACGCCTATGCCCGTACGGGCTACCACCGCGGGCTGGACGCCCTGCGGCGCAACGGCTGGCGCGGATCGGGCCCGGTGCCGTGGGAGCACGTGCCGAACCGCGGTTTCCTGCGTGCCCTCTGGGCGCTGGCCGTGGCCGCCGATCGGATCGGTGACACCGAAGAGGCGTCGAGGTGCGCCCAGTTCCTGCGGGACTCGTCCGAGACCGCCTACCAGAAGGTGGCTGGCTGACCGGCTACGGCAGCTGACGCTTCGATGCCGCCCGAAACTCGGCGCGAGCTTGGTCGTACCCGAACGCCACGGGCAACTGCGGGAAGTCGTCGATCACGTTTTGGGGCGGATCGAACAGAATCCCCGCGTCCGCGGCGAGCAGCATCGTGGTGTCGTTGTAGGAGTCACCGGCTGCGATGACCCGGAAGTTCAATCCCTGGAACGCTAGGACGGCAGCCCGCTTCTGGTCGGGCATGCGCAGCGTGTAGTCGACGATTCGGTCGTCGGCGTCTACAACGAGCGAGTGACACATGATCGCGGGCCAGCCCAGCTTGCGCATGAGGGGCCGGGCGAACTCGACGAACGTGTCCGACAGGATGATGACGCTGAACCGCTCACGGAGCCAGGTCAGGAAGTCGAAGGCCCCCGGCAGCGGGTCGAGCGAGCCGATTACCGTCTGGATGTCGGTCAGTGTGAGGCCGTTGGCGTCGAGGATGTCGAGCCGATAGCGCATCAACACGTCGTAGTCCGGCTCGTCGCGCGTCGTCCGCTTCAGCGCCTCGATGCCGGTGCGCTCCGCCACGTTGATCCACACTTCGGGGACCAGCACGCCCTCGAGATCGAGGCACGCCAGTTCCGGGCGGGACAGGTCGGAGTCGCTCACTGTCCCTCCACCCGCAAGAGCCGGATCCGTCCGATCACGGCTGACGTCATCGTCTTCAATTCGGCGGCCGTGTCGGTGACTTCCGCGTCCCGCGCCACGTGGGTCATGATCCCGAGCCGAGCCTGACCTTCCTCGTCGGCGGTCTCCTGCCGTACGGCCAGGATCGACACCTGATGCTTGGCGAACACCGCAGCGACCTTCGCGAGCACCCCGGGCTCGTCCTTGACGACCATCGAGATGTAGTACGACGTGAACGCGTCTTCGATCGGGGCAACGGCGCGGGCCCGGTACGTCGACAGTGCCGGTCCGTGCGTGCCTCTGACCCGGTTGCGGGCCACGGTGACGAGGTCTCCCATCACGGCCGACGCGGTCGGTGAACCGCCGGCTCCCGGGCCGAGGAACATGAGCCGACCCGCGTTGCGCGACTCCACGAAGATCGCGTTGAAGGCCCCACCCACCGACGCGAGCGGATGGTGCTTGGGCACCATCGCCGGATGGACCCTGACCGAGACCGCATCCTCCTGGTCGCCGGAGACGGTGGCCACGGCGAGCAATTTGATCACGTACCCCAACGATTCGGCGGCGATGATGTCGTCACCGGTGATCGTCGTGATGCCCTCGCGGTGCACGTCGGCGCCCGACACGTCGGTGTGGAACGCCAAGGTGGCCAGGATCGACGCCTTGGCAGCCGCGTCGTGCCCCTCGACGTCGGCGGTCGGATCCGCCTCGGCGAAACCCAGTTGCTGGGCTTGCGCCAACGCCTCGGAGAACGACACATGGTCGGTGGTCATGCGGTCGAGGATGTAGTTCGTGGTGCCGTTCACGATCCCCATGACCGTGGTGATCTCGTCGCCGACCAGCGACTCGCGCAAGGGGCGGATGATCGGGATGGCGCCGGCGACCGACGCCTCGAAGTACAGGTCGACCCCAGCCTGGTGAGCCGCGCCGTACAACTCGGTGCCGTGCGCTGCGAGCAGGGCCTTGTTCGCCGTCACGACCGACGCCCCCGAAGCGAAGGCGGCCAGCAGCAGCGATCGCGCGGGCTCGATCCCGCCCATGACCTCCACCACCACGTCGACGCCCGACCGTACCAACGCCTCGCCGTCGCCGGTCAGCAACCGAGGATCGATCCCTGGGCGCTCCGAGTCGGGGTGCCGTACCCCGATCCCGACCAACTCGACCGGTGCTCCGGCGCGAGCCCTCAGATCCTCGGTCGTCTCCAGCAACAAGCGGGCCACCTGAGACCCGACCACGCCGCAACCGAGCAGAGCTACTTTGACGGGTTTCTCGTTCGACACGCGCCTATCTTGGCCTATCCGCTGCGAGCGCCCGTACGGATTCCAGGCTCAGCCCTCGTCGAGCGCGAGGATGTCGTCGAGTGTCTCCCGGCGCAGCAACGTCGTCAGTTGGCCGTCCCGCACCGCAACCACCGGGGGCTTCGTCGCCAGGTTGTAGTTCGACGCCATCGATCGGCTGTAAGCACCCGAGGCGGGTACGGCGATGAGGTCACCCGGGCGGATATCCCCGGGCAGGAAGACGTCCCTGACGAGGATGTCGCCGCCCTCGCAGTGCTTGCCCACGACCCGGCACAACACCGTCGGTGCGGCCGAGGCCCGGTTGGCGACCACGGCGGAGTATTCGGCCGCGTAGAGCGCCGGCCGGATGTTGTCGCTCATGCCGCCGTCGACCGAGACGTACACCCGCTGTGCGCCGCCTTCGAGGTCGACCACTTTGACCGTACCCACGGTGTAGATCGCCATCGTCGGGGTGCCGGAGATCGCCCGCCCCGGCTCGATCGAGTAGTGCGGCTGGGGCAAGCCGTACCCCTGACATTCGTGCTCGACGATCTCGCGCATGCCGGCGGAGAGCTGGTCGGGCGTCGACGGGCTGTCCTCGGCGGTGTAGGCAATGCCGAATCCACCACCCAGGTCGAGCTCGGGCAGGTCGATGCCCGTCGCGTCGCGGAACTGCTTCATCAGGCGGATCGTTCGCCTCGCAGCGACCTCGAAGCCACCGGTGTCGAAGATCTGGCTACCGATGTGGGAATGGATCCCTCGCAACTCGATGCGAGGGCTGTGGTGACACCGGACCAGCGCCATCAGCGCTTGTCCGCCGAGGATCGAGAATCCGAACTTCTGGTCCTCGTGCGCGGTGGCGATGTAGTCGTGGGTGTGGGCTTCGACGCCGGTCGTCACCCGGACCAGCACGCGCACGGTCCCGTCCAGCTCGGCGGTCAGGCGTTCGATCCGGTCGATCTCGTCCAGAGAGTCGACGATGATCCGGCCGACCCCTCGCTCGATGGCGAGCCGTAACTCCTCGACCGACTTGTTGTTGCCGTGCAGGCCCAGGCGTCGAGGATCCATCCCCCCGCGCAGGGCGACCAGCAGCTCGTTGCCACTGCACACGTCGAGACAGAGGCCTTCCTCCGAGATCCACCGAGCGACCCGGGTGGTCAGGAACGACTTGCCCGCGTAGTAGATGTCCCATCCGGCGAACGCCTCGCCGAACGCTCGTGCCCTAGCTCTGAAGTCGTCCTCGTCGACGGCATAGACCGGGCTGCCGGTCTCGGCGACCAGGTCGTCGACCTTCAACCCGGCGATCCGTAGCACGCCGTCGTCGCCGCGTTCCACGTTGGCCGACCACAGCCTCAAGTCGAGTTCGTTGGCATCGTGCGGACGCTTCAGCCACTGGGGTCCGACCGAGAGAGCGTCGGCGTGGAGCGAACCCGCAACGTGCATATGCGTCATGAGCGCCAATGCTGCCAGGGCCGACCGACGGACCTGGCGCGAATTCTTGCCCGTGGACGTGGGTACGGCTTCCGCCCTCGGGCCAGCCCCAGCAGCTCAGGCGGAGTCTGCCCGTACCTCCACCGACTGCGTGACCCCCGCCAACCTCAGGCCGCGAGCATCGGTGACGGCCTGGCCGTCAACGACGACCCGTACGGACCCGCACAGATCGCCCAGACACGTGCCGTCGAACCGAACCCCCCACACGTCGAACAACTGACCCAAGGTGACCTCGTCGACGCCCTTGCCCTCCAACCAGACCGTGCCGCTCGTGTCGTGGGTGTGGCACGGTGCTTGGAACGCTCGCAGGCGGTCGATCCCGAGGTACGCCGGCACCTCCACTGGGGCTCCGGCCCGGAACACGGACAGCGTGAACACGCGTTGGTTGTCCTTGGCATCCAGGGGTAGTCGGGGTAGTCCCGCGCGGTCGATGTACGACACCGTGTCGCGCGGGGCGGGCCACGGTGGCGGCGTTTCGCGGATCACGGCGGGATCGGCTGTGGGCACCGACACGCACCCGCCGACCGCGGCGACCAATCCGGCGGCGAGCAGACCGCGCCGACCAATCCCCATGCCGTTCACCCTAGCCGCGGCGCGTCGAACCCCGTTGCTCACCTGTCGTTGGACGGAGCCCGGCAAGACCGGTCCGGCGACCCAGGCGCATCTTTGCTAGCCTTCTCGTCGGCGCAACGGCCGTCAGGCCCCCGTAGCTCAGGGGATAGAGCACCGCCCTCCGGAGGCGGGAGCGCAGGTTCGAATCCTGCCGGGGGCGCCGCTCCAGATCCCCACCGCAGAGGAGCGTCGTGAACTCAGGAACGCTCGTCCGGCTGCGGGCGACGACGGTTGCCACCAGCGGCTGGACGTACGCGGCACTGTGGGCGTTGAGCCGTGCCTTCCTCGGTTACGCCTGGCGCACGACCAGTTCGTTCATCGTCGGAGACGTCAACTACTACTACGCGCAAGTGCGCAATGCCGCGTCGTGGTCCGGCGGGCTGGTCGAGTACCCGACTCCCGTCGCCTGGGCCATGAAGGCCCTCCAGGTTGTCACCAACTACGACCCCGGCGCCTTCGTCTGGGGATTCGTCACTCTCATGGTGATCCTCGACGCCCTCATGGCGCGCTTGCTCTGGACGAGCCGTACCCCCAACCGCCATTGGGCCGTGTTGGCCTGGATCTTGTTCGTCCTGTTCCTGGGGCCGCTTGCGTACTTCAGGTTCGACATGGCCCCGGCGGTGCTCGCCGGCGCCGGAGCGCTGCTGGTCAACCGCAAGCCCGGTGCGGCGGGTGCCCTCATTGCGTGTGGTGGGGCGCTCAAACTCTGGCCCGCCTTGCTCGTCCTGCCGCTGCTGGGACGGGGCCCGGAGCGTCGTTCGAGCGCTGTCTGGTTCACCGTGACGGGCGCGGCGCTCGCATTGTCGAGCCTCGTCGTCGGAGGCTGGAAGCGGCTCATTTCGCCGTTGACCTGGCAGGCCGACCGGGGGCTGCAGATCGAGTCGGTGGCGGCCACGCCCCTCATGTGGGCCCGCACCTTCACCGGCGGCGAATGGACGGTCGGCCTGTCGCGGTACAACGCGTTCGAGATCAACGGCCCCGGCGTAACGGCTGCGCTCGGAGCCGCTGACGTGTCGTTCGTCGTCGGGTTCGTGCTGATCCTGGTCATCGGAGTCCGAGCGGCCTTGAGGCGCAGTCGTACCCCCCGCACGGTCGCCCTCGTCATGCTCACGATCATCCTGATCATGATCGTGACGAACAAGACGCTCAGTCCCCAATACGTGCTGTGGCTGGGGGGCCCGATCTGCGTGCTCGTCGCGACCACGCGCACCGAAGGACCGACGTGGTACGGCTGGGTTGGCCTGTTCCTCGCCGCCACGACACAGCAGGTCTACCCGCTGAGGTACGGCGACCTGGTCGACGGCTCGGGGGCTCCACTGGGCACGATGTTCCTCGCCGTGCGAAACGCGGCCCTGGTGGTGTTCACCGTGGCTTGTCTAGGCGCTGCCTGGCTGCACACCCGAGCGGCCAGGTCACGACTTGAGGACACTCGACTTCAGGCAGAGACGATCGCCGACGAGATCACGTAGCATGGCCAGACGGCCGGACGACGGAGCCCGGCGCAGTCGAACGGACAGGGAAGAAGAGGCGATCGTGGCGAGCCGGCCCGACGAGATGTCCACTCATGCTGAAGACTTCGGAGCCAACGACTGGCTGATCGAAGAGATGTACGACCAGTACGCCGCTGACCCGTCCTCGGTCGACCAGACCTGGGTCGACTTCTTCGCCCATCGCGGCAACGGTCACCACGACGTCAAGACCGGGCCACCGGTCGCCCAGGCGACGCAGCAGACCGGCTCCCCCGCTCAGGCGACTCCGGTCGAGCAGTCGGTTCCGGAGAGGGTGGCCGCCGAGGAGAAAATCGCCAAGTCCGAGACAGTGCGGGCGGCGTCGGATCTCAACACGGCCGCCCCCGGCAAGGCGAAGCTTCGCCGTACCCTCGGAGCCGAACCCACGCAGAGCCAAGCCGACCGCCGTGAGGCCGGCGACGAAACCGACGCGACGATCTCGTACCTGCCGGCCGAGGCCCCGAGCTTCGCCCGCCGACCGGCACCTAAAGGTGACGAGCCCAAGAGGACCGTGCTGCGCGGCGCACCGATGCGCACCGCCAAGAACATGGACTCGTCGCTGGAAATCCCCACAGCGACGAGTGTCCGGACGATCCCGATGAAGCTCGTCATCGACCTGCGCACGATGATCAACGCGCATCTCAAGACGACCATCGGCGGAAAGGTCTCCTTCACCCACATCATCGGGTTCGCCATGGTGAAGGCGCTCACGCTGGTGCCGGCGATGAACCACTCGTACGCCGTGGTCGAAGGCAAGCCGACCGAAGTCGATCCGGGCACGGTGAACCTGGGTCTCGCGATCGACCTCACGAAGTCTGATGGCACGCGACAGTTGCTCGTCCCGAACATTCGCAGCTGCGAAGAACTCACGTTCGGGCAGTTCTGGAACGCGTACGAGGCACTCGTCAAGAAGGCCAGGGCCTGGGAACTCACGGTCGACGACTTCTCCGGCACGACTGCCTCGTTGACCAACCCCGGCGGTCTCGGGACCAACCATTCGATCCCTCGACTCATGCCCGGTCAGGGACTGATCCTCGGCGTCGGGTCGATCGACTACGCCCCCGGGTTCAAGGGCGCCTCGCCCGAGCGGCTGAACGAGATGGGCGTCTCGAAGGTGATGACGCTCACCTCCACGTACGACCATCGCGTGATCCAGGGCGCCCAGTCGGGTGAATTCCTCAAGGTGATGGAGGAACTCCTCCTCGGCAAGTACCGGTTCTACGAGGAGATCTTCACCTCGCTGAGGGTGCCGTACGCCCCCCTCACCTGGGACACCGATTCCTACGTAACCCGCCCGGAGGCGGTCGACAAGCAGGCCCGGGTGCTGGAGCTGATCAACTCCTACCGCACGCTCGGCCACCTGATGGCCGACATCAACCCGCTGACCTACCACCTGCGCAGCCATCCCGACCTCGAATTGAGGTCGCACGGCTTGTCGATCTGGGACCTCGACCGCAGCTTCCCCGTCGGCACGCTCGGCGGCCATGAACGCTCGCGGATGACGTTGCGCGATGCTCTCGAAGTGCTGCGCGACGCCTACTGTCGCACGATCGGCGTCGAATACATGCACATCGCCGACGTCGACGAGCGCACCTGGCTCCAACGGCGGCTGGAGCAGCCGCAGCAGTCTCTGTCGTACGCCGAACACGAGCGGATCCTCGACAAACTCAACGAATCCGAGATCTTCGAGACCTTCCTGCAGACGAAGTTCGTCGGTCAGAAGCGGTTCTCGCTCGAGGGGGGTGAATCGACCATCGTCGCGCTCGACGAGATCTGTGAGCGCGCTGCCGACTCAGGCCTCGACGAGGTGACGATCGGCATGCCGCATCGCGGCCGGCTCAACGTATTGGCGAACATCGTCGGCAAGTCGTACGGCCAGATCTTCCGTGAGTTCGAAGGCAGCATCTCGGCCGACCAGGGCACGGGTGACGTCAAATACCACCTCGGTGCGGAAGGTGAATTCACCTCGTCGGCGGGGAATGTCATCCTCGCCTCGGTGGCCGCCAACCCGTCACACCTGGAAGCTGTCGACCCCGTGGTCGAAGGAATCGCGCGGGCCAAGCAGGACCGCTCGATGAGTGAACTGCCGTACCCCGTTCTGCCGATCCTGCTCCATGGTGATGCGGCGTTCTCGGGGCAGGGAGTCGTCTACGAGACGTTGCAGATGTCGCAGCTGCGCGGGTACAAGACCGGCGGCACGATCCACATCGTCGTCAACAACCAGGTCGGATTCACGACTGCACCGCGGGAGAGCCGCAGCTCGCTGTACCCCACCGACGTCGCGAAGGTCGTCGACTCGCCGGTGTTCCACGTCAACGGCGACGATCCCGAGGCCTGCGTGCGGGTGTCCCGGCTCGCGTTCGAGTTCCGGCAGAAATTCCACAAGGACGTCGTGATCGACCTGGTCTGCTACCGGCGTCGGGGACACAACGAAGGCGACGAGCCGAGCTTCACCCAGCCGCTCATGTACGACCTGATCGAACAGAAGCGGTCGACGCGCAAGATCTACACCGACGCCCTGATCGGCCGCGGCGACATCAGCACCGAGACCGCCGACGAGAACACGACGAAGTTCCGCAGCCGTCTGGAGGCCGTGTTCAAGGAAATCCGGAACATGACGGCCAGTGCGACCGAGGAGTACCGCCGTGTGCCGTACTACCCCAGCAAGACCGTCACCGAGCAGGGCACCTCCATCTCGCCGGAGACGATGGAGCGGATCGCCGCTGCGCAGACGACGTTCCCGCCGGACTTCACGGTGCACCCGAAGGTGCTACCGCAGTTGGAGCGGCGCGCTGAGATGATCCGCACCGGCCCGATGGACTGGGCGACCGCGGAGGCGTTGGCGTTCGGCTCGCTGTTGCTGGAGGGAAGGCCGGTACGGCTGACCGGCCAGGATTCCCGGCGCGGCACCTTCTCCCAGCGGTTCGCTGCGATCGTCGATCGGCGGACGAACGAGTCGTGGGTGCCTTTGCAGCACTTGTCGCCCGGACAAGCAGCGTTCGACATCTACGACTCGTTGCTGAGCGAATACGCGGCCATGGGTTTCGAGTACGGCTACTCCGTGGCCGCGCCCGAAGCCCTGGTCTGTTGGGAAGCCCAGTTCGGCGACTTTGCCAACGGTGCCCAGACGATCGCCGACGAGTTCATCAGTTCCGGCAACGCGAAGTGGACCCAGAAGTCGGGCGTGGTGCTGCTGCTCCCCCACGGCTACGAAGGGCAGGGTCCTGACCACTCCAGCGCTCGCATCGAGCGATGGCTTCAGCTGTGTTCCGAAGACGCGTTGGCGATCTGCCAGCCGTCGACGCCGGCGAGCTACTTCCATCTCTTGCGCACTCACGCGTACGTGAATTGGCACCGACCGGTCGTCATCGCGACACCCAAGTCGATGTTGCGCAACAAGCTGGCCATGTCGATGCCGATCGACATTACGGCTGGCCATTGGCAGCCGGCCATGGACGATCCGTCGATCTCCGACCCCAGCCGGGTACGGCGGCTCGTGCTCTGTTCGGGCAAACTCCGATGGGAACTGGTCGACGCACGCGCGAAGCTGGGTCTCGACGGCGAAGTAGCCATCATCCCCCTGGAACGGTTGTACCCGTTGCCGACCAAGGAACTCGCCGCCATCCTGCAGCGCTACCGGCACGTCAGCGACATCCGCTATGCCCAGGACGAGCCGGCGAACCAAGGTGCCTGGTGGTTCATGAAGCTCTACCTCGCCGACGACCTCTTGCGGTTCCTGCCCGATTACCAGCTCCGGATGACGCCGGTCACACGGCCCGAGGCCTCTGCGCCGTCGGTCGGGTCGCACCACGTTCACGAGGTGCAGCAGGAAGCGTTGTTGAAGAGCGCCCTCTCCGACGAGGAGGACTAGGTGTACTTCACCGACCGGGGTCTCGAAGAACTCGAACAGCGGCGCGGAGACGAAGAAGTAACCCTGGCGTGGTTGGCCGACCAACTTCGGATCTTCGTCGATCTGCACCCCGAGTTCGAGACTCCCGTCGAGCGGTTGGCGACCTGGCTCGCTCGCGCCGACGACGACCTCGACGACTAGCCAGCTGAAGACTCGGGGGGGTCGTCGGTGCGCCGCGCCCTCCTGAGGGCTGCGGTGGTCGGCGGAGCGAACGCGCACACGAGGATCACGAGGTTGAGGGCGGCGACGAGCAACCATACGAGCACGTTGCCGGCCCCGAGTGAACTCAAAGCCAGCAGCAGGTGCAGCAGGGAACTCGCCACCAAGGCTCCCCGCACATAGAAGCGACACGTCCAGGCGGCCCAGCCGATCCAGGCCAGGATGGCTCCGTACGCCAGCAGCATGATCCCGACGCCGGCCGAGAACCGCCCGTGCCACTGCACGATCGACCCGATGCCGATCACCACGATCGTGGCAGCAAAAGCCCAGGTCATCACGGCAGCGATCGCGAGAGTCACGGGGCGAGAACGGGTCACGCCTGGCAGGCTACCGATTCCACCCACGCGTCACGCGTGACGCCTTGTGAGCGGGATCTAGGATGAGACTTCGCGCCGAGAATTTCGCACCGTGGGGCTGACACGCCTACCGCCGGTAGCGTAGCCTCGGTAGGCTCCCTCGGGAGCTTTCGCCTGTGACCGACGACGAGGAGACCCACCAGCGATGGATTGGCGCAATCGTGCTGCCTGTTTGACGGAAGATCCCGAACTGTTCTTCCCCATCGGCAACACCGGCCCGGCCCTCCTCCAGATCGAGGAGGCGAAGCGGGTGTGTGCGCGATGCGACGTGCGCGACAAGTGCCTCCAGTGGGCGCTCGACGCCGGGCAAGACCATGGTGTCTGGGGCGGCATGAGCGAAGACGAGCGGCGGGCACTCAAGCGGCGGGCCGCACGCGCCCGAGTTCGCACGTCGTAGGTTCTGCCGTACCCTCTCCACCACCCGAAACGCCGTCACACCGGAATCGTCACGGTCGCGCGGGCACCTGTCCCTTCGGACTTGGGGCCCATGCTGAAGGTGCCGTTGAGGTCGTCGACCAGGGTCTGGACGATCGACAGGCCGAGGCTGTGTACGCCGACCTGGTCGAGGTCGAAATCAGGTGGCAGCCCGGCGCCGTCGTCGATCACCTCCACCGTCAGGTGACGGTTTTCCCTGTGGGGTTTGACCAATACGTGCCCCGAGCCCGACCCGAATCCGTGCTCGATGGCGTTCTGACATAACTCAGTGAGAATGAGCGACAGGCTCGTCGCTGCTGCTGCCGGTACCTCCCCGAACGTTCCGACCCGCTTGGCGATCACCTTGCCGCGGGAGGCGGCCAGGTCGCCCACGTACCGCAAGAGCCTGTCCATCACGTCGTCGAACTCGACGACCCCGGTGAAACTCTGGGACAGGATCTCGTGGACGACGGCGATCGCCTGCACCCGAGACATCGCGTGTTGCAGCGCCGCCGCCCCCACCGGCGACTGAATGCGACGGGCCTGCAGGCGCAGCAACGCTGCGACGGTCTGCAGGTTGTTCTTGACGCGGTGATGGATCTCGCGGATCGTGGCGTCCTTGGTGACCAACTGCCGTTCGCGGCGGCGGAGTTCGGTGATGTCGCGGCAGACCAGCAATGTGCCGATGGGTCCGTCTTCGTCGGTCAGGGGAACCACCCGCACGCTGACCGTGGCCCGCGTGTTCTCCAACTCGACAGTGCCGGGCAGGCCCTGACGCAACGTGGGCGTGGGTGAGGAGTCGGTCGGCTCTGCGATGTTCACCAGAGACTCCGCGAGCACGGCCATGTCCTCCCCGGCGAGATCGCCGACATGCCCGAGGCGCCGGAAAGCGGACACGGCGTTAGGACTCGCGTAGGAGATCAGGCCATCGGTCCCCACCCGGATGACCCCCTCGCCCACGCGCGGCATCCCGGATCCCACTTGACGGCCCGGCACAGGAAAGTCGCCTCTCCAGAGCATGTCCGACAGGATCTGGGCTATCTCCAGGTAGTTGTCCTCCAACTCGCCGGGAGCCCTGACGCCCATCTGGTTGGTGTGGCGCTCGACGACGGCGAGACAACGCCCGTCGCGCATGACAGGAATCGCCCACACGTCCACGGGGATCCCGGCACGGAGCTTGTTCTCACTGGTCTCGCAGATGACCTCGCTCAGGAAGGCCTCGGTGACCAAGTGTTCAGGGTCGTAGCTGACGACCTCCCCCACCACGTCGTCCTCCAACGCGGTCGGTCCCGTGGCCGGCCGTACCTGCGCTGCCGCCCAGAACTCGTTCTCGTCGGTGCCAGGCACCCACAGGATCAGATCCGAGAAGCTGAGGTCGGCCAGCAAGTGCCAGTCCGCGACGATGGAAACCAGCGTCACCAGGTCGGACTCGTCCAAGTCCGTGTGTTCGGAGACGACCTGGGCCAGCGTGAGCATGGGTTGACCTTACCGAGAGTGGGGCGTGGCAGAATGGTCCCTCGTGCCCGCCAGCCGGTGGGCGTGGGCCGAAGTCAGGAGCACATCATGGGCAAGGGTGGTCGCAAGCGCCGAGCGCGCCGCAAGAGCAACGCCAACCACGGCAAGCGTCCGAACGCCTGAGTTGTCGACGCGTCAGCGCCGGTCTCCGTCGGGAGGCCGGCGTCTTGCTGTCTGCTCGCGGGGCCGCGCCTACGGCGTGGCGAAGGGGAAGGTGTCGAAGAGGCGGGCCAAGGCTCGCTCGGTCCTGACGCCGAGGGGCGCGAAGGCAACCACGTCCAGCCTCCGGCGGCCCGGGCGTCCGGCGCGTTTCCAGATGCCGCGGACCTGGGCGTCCACCACGACGCTCTTGCCGAAGACGCCGTTGTTGCCCGGGACCAGGCGAGCGTGCTGGTCAGGGGTCATGGCGAAGAGGCGGTCAGCGTAGCCGAGGACGAACTCGTCGAAGCCCGGCAGCAGGAGCGGCCGGGACGCCTCGCGCCCGACAGCGTGCAGTTCGTCGAGCAGCCCAGGGCGCCACGCCTGCGGCTCGGCGTTTGCGGTGGATTCGAACTCGGCGGCGACGAGCGGCCACGCGGCGCGGATCTCGCGGAGCGGCAACTTGGTCCACCAGCCGAAGTCGCGCAGGGTGGCCGGGCCGTGGCTGCCCAGGTAACGGCGGAGGAACTCGGCGGTGGCAGCGATTCGGTCACCGTTGAAGCGAGACTCGAGCGACGTGCCGGCCGGCAGCCAGGACGCCGCCGCCACATCCTGGTCGGTGCCGTTCCAGGGCCCCCAGCAGAGGCGTCCCGAGGTGATCAGGTGACCGAGCACGTGGTAGCCGGCACCGTTCGCGGTCGGGATGCCGGCGGCGTCCCAGAGTGCGAGCAGAGCGGGGCGGCTGAGGCTGGGTGCCTCGGCGAGGGCGAAGTCCGCGAGGTCGCCCGCGTGGGCGAGCGCGGCGTCCGAGAGGCCCAACTGACCGCGTCGGGCGGCCGAGGCGCGCAGGGCTGGCCCACGGCACAACTCGGACGTCCAGAGCACGTCGCCGGCGTCCAGCAGGAAGACCGTGCCGCGCATCGGATAGCCGCGCACCAGGCGTCCGGCGTTCAGCGCGGCGATCACGTCAGAGACCGAGCCGGTGCTGCGCAGCGCCGCGGACGCCAGGACACCCGCCAGGTCCTGGCCCTGCATGGCTCCGGACGCCGTCACGGCGTCGGCGGGGGTGGCGTACGGGCGCGCCACCAGGCCCTGGGCCAAGAGCCGGGCACGGGCCAAAGTGGTCCGGTCGAAGGTCACGCGTCCGGTCACAGGGGTTCGGTCATGGTCTGGCTACTCGGCCTCAGCCGCGGCGCTCGATCCGCAGGGTCGAGACCCGGAAGTTGATCCGGGTCACCAAAGTCGCGGGTGCCTCGGGTGGCGGGCACGCACGTTTGACGAGTGCTCGTACGGCCGCCCACACATCGGCCTGATCCATGCACGGCTCGCATGCCGCCAGATGCTCTCGGACTGCGTCCTCGGTCGCCGAATCCAACTCGTGGTCGAGAAACTCCTGCACTCGCGCCAACACCATGGCGCATTCGACCTCGTGGTCGTGAGCTTCGTCGCGTTCCGTCATTCGGATCGCCGCCCGATCAGACCTTCGCTCGTGGCGTAGTCGCTGAGCTTGGCGCGCAACTGCGAGCGGGCGCGATTCAGTCGTGACATCACCGTGCCGATGGGGGTGCCCATCATCTCGGCGATCTCCTTGTAGGAGAAGCCTTCGATATCGGCGAGCACGACCGCCATCCGGAAATCGTCGGACAAAGACGCCAGCGCTTCGGTGACGACGCTGTCGGGCATGGCGTCGAGGGCCTCGACCTCGGCCGACCGCAGCCCCGAGCTGGTGTGGGACTCGGCCCGCGCCAGCTGCCAATCCTCGACGTCGGCGCCGTCGCTGACCTGTGGTTGCCGCTGGGCCTTGCGGTAGGTGTTGATGTATGCGTTTGTGAGAATCCTGTACAGCCACGCCTTCAGGTTGGTCCCCGGCGTGAACTGACCGAAGGCGGAATAGGCCCTGACGTAGGTGTCCTGCACCAGGTCCTCGGCGTCGGCTGGGTTGCGCGTCATGCGCAGGGCCGCGCCGTACAACTGGTTCAGGTACGGCATCGCGTCGCGTTCGAACCTGGCGTCGCGTTCGTCGTCCGTTTCGAGGGCAAGGTCGATCTCGGGCGCGTCGTCGACGGCTGGATCAGGCGGGGAGAGCGTCATCAGATACGACCCTAGCGCCGCTCGGGGCGCAGATGCACACCCCGGAGGCGCAGCGGTCGTCACGGTCACACGAGCGGTAACCCGGCGGTTGACGAGGCTATTCCGATCCACTGCCTCGGCAACACCAGCCGGGCTGTCGTCACACGACCTCGTCGACGAACGAGAGCACGGTCTCGACGACGAACGCCAGGGCGTCGCGCCTCGGCATGACCCGGGCCGCAGGCACCAGATCGTGCCCGGCCCCCGGGATCGGGACCAGACGCCGTACCCCCTGGTCGAACCAGGAACCGGTGGCCGCCCGAATCTCGTCGGGACCGCCGAACGGGTCGCGTTCGCCCTGCACGACGAGCACCGGCCGATCGACCCCGAGCAGTTCCTCGACCCGGCTCTTCGCCGGCTGGCCGGGAGGATGCAGGGGGAACGACAACGCCACCACGGCGGCGACGGTCGGCAGGTCGGGACTTGCCGTACCACGGCACGCGCACCGCGCCCCGGCGCTGTGGCCGCCGGTCAGCAGGGGCAGTCCGGTGGCGGAGTCGACCACGTGTCGCACGGCCGTCGCCCATCCCCTGTCCAACACCGGTGGGCGGGCGGTGACCTTGCCGCCGGCGACCTTCCAGGGCTGCGTATGGCGGATCACGGTGACCCCCCGGTCGGGCAACGCGCCCGCCAAGGCGTGGAGGTCTGCGACGTCGATGCGTCCGCCGGCGCCGTGACCCAACAGCAGAACGGCCCGCGGGTCCGCGGCCGCGTCGATCGTGAGTCGGCCGCCGTCATCGAGTTCGACGGCGGTCATGACTCCGCCAGCGGCTCGACAAGTTCCGGCCCGTTGTTCTTGACCGAGCCGACCCGCGTCGACACGGCGTAGGCCACCAGATCGTCGGCTGGGGTGGTGAGCAGGCCCTGCACCTCGTCGGGATCGTCGAGGCCAGGATCGAGCCAGCGATCCCAGGCACCGGGTTCGACGATCATCGGCATCCGGTCGTGGATGTGACCGAGCCGGTCGGTCGCCTCGGTGGTGATGATCGTGCAGCTGGTCAGCCAGGCCTCAGGACCCTCCAGCGTGGGATCACGCCAGAATTCGTACAGGCCGGCCATGACGAAGAGACCGGCCTCGGGGCGGATGTAGAACGGTTGCTTGACCGGCTTGCCGGAGGCCGTGAGCTGCGTCGTGAGGTACCACTCGTAGTAGCCGTCGGCCGGCAACAGGCAACGCCGGGCGGCGAACGCCTTGCGAAAGGCGGGCTTCTCCGCCACCGATTCGAGGCGCGCGTTGATCATGGGCGGCCCTGACCCCGGACCTTTCGACCAGGAGGGAACCAAACCCCATCTCGGCGCAACCAGCAGGTTCTTCACCTCGCGAGTCTGCCTGTCGGCCCTGCGCATGACCGCTGGGACCAGGTCGGTGGGGGCCACGTTCCACGACGGAGGAGGCAACTGCAGCACCTGGTCGAGCTCGAAGGTCTCGCGCAGCTGATCTTCGTCGGCTGACGCCGCATACCGTCCACACACGTTCGTGAGGCTATCGCGGCAAAACCTCTCGGCGTTTCTGCGCTGTTCGGGTTTGTGTCGCGGCTCACACAGGGTAGGAATGGACCATGAGTCTGCTCCGCTTCGCGGGCCGCACGATGCTGGCCAGCTTCTTCGTCGTCCAGGGCGCGAAGGCCGTCGTCAACCCTGACCCCCTCGTCGCCGACGCCGAGCCGATCGCGAAGGCCTTCGTGCCGCTTGCTCAGCGCGTGGCCCCCGCCTCCGTCGCGGGGTACATCCCCGAGGAGACGAAGACCTTGGTGCGGCTGACCGGCGCGGCTCAGGTCGTGGGCGGGCTCATGCTGGCCACCGGGATCGGCCGCCGGTTGGGGGCCACGGTGCTCGGCCTGTCGATGGTTCCCCACGTGCTGGCCTCCCGACCTTCGAAGGCCTCGACCCCGGAACAGCGTGACGTCGCCAAGAGCCATCTGCTGCGCAACGTCGCCCTGTTGGGAGGAGCGATCCTCGCCTCGCAGGACACCCAAGGCCGGCCCAGCCTCGCCTGGCTCGCCGACGACCGCCGGCAACGCCTCGCCTCGGAGGCAGAACGGACCCGCCGCCAATTGACCGAGGGGGCCAAGCGAACCGGTCGCGGTGTCGCCAAGGATGCCCGTCGCGTCGCCGGCCAGGCGGCGAAGGACGCCAAGTCCGCGCAGCGGTCCCTCGCGCGGGAGTTGAAACTGGCCGCGAAGGAAGCGCAACTGCAGGTCTCCGGCGCGCAACGTCACATCGAGCACGCTCTGAGTTGATCTCGCTCATGAGTCAGTGCCGCCTGCTCCACGGGCCGGGACAGCGTTGAGTACAGCCCCCTGGGCCACCCCGACGGCCACCGGACCGGTCACCGCCACGCTCGTCGTACCCGGATCGAAATCGGCCACCGCCAGAGCCCTCGTGCTGGCCGCGCTGGCTACGGGAACCGGAGAGATCGTCGGCGGGCTCGAGGCACGCGACACCCGGTTGATGCGTGACGCACTGCGCACGCTCGGGGTGAGCATCGACGATTCGGATCTGCAGCGATGGGTCGTCACTCCCCCGGCCTCGTTCGTCGGCGGAGGTGAGATCGACTGCGGCCTGGCGGGTACGGTCGCACGGTTCGTTCCGCCCTTGGCCGCCCTGGCCGGGGCCACCACCCGGTTCCGCGGAGACGAGCAGGCGTCCGCTCGACCGGTGCAGCCCCTGCTCGACGGGTTGCGCCAGTGCGGCGCGAGTGTCGTCGGTGATCGACTGCCGTTCGAAGTGACGGGTCCTGTGACATCGGGCACGGTGAGCATCGACGCGTCAGGATCGAGCCAGTTCGTGTCGGGCTTGTTGTTGAGCGGCTGCCGGTTCCCCGGCGGGTTGAGGTTGAGACACGTCGGCCGCGACCCCGTACCTTCCCTGCCGCACGTCGAGATGACGGTGGAGTGGCTCAGGGCACGGGGGGTACGGGTGGCCACACCCGACACGACGACGTGGGAGGTGGCGCCGGGCGTCGTCGCTCCCGTCGTGGAGCACGTGGAACCTGACCTGACGACGGCGGCGGTCTTCCTGGCGTCGGCTTTGGTCGTGGGGGGACGTGTGACCGTACGGGGTTGGCCGACCGTCTCGACCCAGCCGGGCATCGCCGTACCCGCCGTGCTCGGACGCTTCGGAGGTCACTGGACCACGACCCCGGACGGGCTGACCGTGGAAGGGGACGGATCGCTGGCAGGAGGGGATTTCGACCTCTCAGCGACGTCGGAATTGCTGCCGCTGGTCGGCGCCCTGGCTGCCTTGGCCGAGGGCCCCACCACGATTCGCGGCGTCGCGCACGTCAGGGGTCACGAGACCGACCGCCTGGCAGCCCTGCGCACCGAGCTCAATGCGCTCGGCGGTGACGTCACCGAGACCGCCGACGGGCTGATCGTCCGGCCGGTGGCTCTGCACGGTGGACTCTTCCGGTCGTACGCCGACCACCGCATGGCCCACGCCGCTGCGGTGTTGGGCCTTGCCGTACCTGGAATCTCCGTGGACGACGTGGCCTGTACGAGCAAGACGATGCCCGGATTCGAACGGGTCTGGCAGGCGGTCGTCGCGTGAGCCGAACCGGTGTCTTCAGCGACGACCACGCCGGATTCGACCGGCCCGCCCGACGGACCCGGCCCCGCACCAAGGATCGGCCCGACTATTCGAGCAAGCCGATCGGCCGGGTGATGACGATCGATCGGGGTCGGTACCGGTGCGACGCCGACGGCGTTCGCGTGACGGCCACGAAGGCCCGGCAGCTGGGCCGCACGTCGGTGATCGTGGGCGATCGGGTCCGGCTCGACGGGGACCTGTCCGGAGACGACGGCACGCTCGCGCGGATCGTCGACGTGGTCGAGCGGACGACGGTGCTGCGGCGTACGGCAGACGACGACGACCCGTACGAGCGCCCGATCGTCGCCAACGCGGACCAGCTCGTGATCGTCACGGCGCTGGCGGACCCGCCGCCGAGGATGGGGATGATCGACCGGATCCTGGTGGCCGGGTACGACGCGGGCATCGACCCGCTGTTGTGCCTGACGAAGGCGGACCTGGCGTCCCCGAGTGACTTGGTGGGCGCGTATGCACCGCACGACATCCCGATCGTGGTCGTGCAACCAGGCGCCGATCTGACCGACCTGCGCAGCCATCTCCAGGGCCGGGTCAGCGTGCTGATCGGCCACTCCGGCGTCGGCAAATCGACGCTGGTCAACGCTCTGATCCCGGGCATCGATCGGGCGACTGGCGATGTCAACGACGTGACTGGTCGGGGGCGCCACACGTCGACGTCGGCCATCGCCCTCGAACTCCCGCCGCCGGGCGGCTGGGTCATCGACACTCCGGGTGTGCGCTCGTTCGGGTTGTCTCATGTGACTCCAGCGACCGTGTTGGCCGCGTTCGGCGACCTTGCGAGGTACGCCCAGGGCTGCCCTCGCGGCTGCACTCACCGGGCGACCGAGCCGGAATGCGGGCTCGACCAGGCCGTGCTCGACGGTCGATTGACCCCTGACCGTCTGGCCAGCTTCCGGAGGGTCCAGGTCGAGGAGAACCGGTGAGCTCCGCTCTGGAGCGGTGGGACGGTCCTGACCGCCCACCCTGCCGGAGATCCGAGGGTGGCCCGAGACCTCCGCGGTTGCGCGTCCCGGTCATCGGGCCACGCCCTCGGGGCCCGAAGTCCCCGTGCGAGGATGGCCCGCGTGAAGGCGCTACTGCTGGAGAACATCCACCCGGAGGCCGATCGGGTGCTCACCGAGCGCGGGTTCGAGGTCGAGCGTCACCACCTGGCCATGACCGACGACGAGCTCGCCGACGCCCTCGAGGACGTGTCTCTGCTGGGAATCCGATCCGGCACCTTCGTCACGAGTGAGGTTCTCCGGGCGCATCCGCAACTTCAGGCGGTGGGTGCGTTCTGCATCGGGACGAACCAGATCGACCTCGACGCGGCCACGGCCCACGGGGTCGCGGTGTTCAACGCCCCGTTCTCCAACACCCGCAGCGTCGTCGAGCTGGCTTTGGCCGAGATCATCGCGCTGGCCCGCCGGCTCACCGACCGCAACGCAGCGATGCACGACGGCACGTGGGACAAATCCGCGGCCGGTTCGCACGAAGTGAGGGGCCGTACCCTCGGCATCGTCGGGTACGGCAACATCGGTTCCCAGCTCTCCGTGCTGGCAGAGGCGCTGGGCATGCACGTCGTCTTCTACGACGTCGCCGACAAACTCGCGCTCGGCAACGCTCGCCGCTGCGAGACCCTCGACGAACTCCTGGAATCGGCCGAAGTGGTGTCGCTCCACGTGGACGGACGCCCCGGCAATCACGGGCTGTTCGCAGCTCCGGAGTTCGCGAAGATGAGGCCTCGGTCACTGTTTCTCAATCTCTGCCGGGGAATCGTGGTCGACGGTGAGGCACTACGTGAAGCGCTCACCACGGGACACATCGCCGGCGCGGCGGTGGACGTGTTCGGCAACGAGCCCGCCGGGAGTTCGACCGCTTTCGAATCGCCGCTGCAGGGCCTGCCCAACGTCATCCTGACCCCGCACGTGGGCGGTTCGACCGTCGAGGCCCAGCGCGACATCGGCCGATTCGTCGCGACTAAGCTGGCCGACTACGCCCTCAGCGGATCGACGTCGTTGTCGGTCAACCTGCCTCAGATCCAGAGCGCCCCCCACGGCAAGCAGCGAATTCTTCACCTCCATCGCAACGTGCCTGGTGTCCTGGCCAAGCTCAATGCAGTTTTCGCGGGTCACTCGGTCAACATCGCCGGCCAGGTGCTCGGGACGCGCGATGCCGTCGGCTACGTCATGACCGACATCGACGCCCTCGGCCACGAGGAGTTGATCGGAGAACTCCTCGCCTTGCCGGAGACGTTGCGGGTACGGGCGTTGGCCATCCCGGCTAACGTCGCGTCGTAGGGTCCGCTGCCGACGTCGGCGGATGCCGCCGAGAGGCTGAGTCGACCGGTTCGACCAGCGGTGCACGGCCTACTCGCGGTCGTGCATCCCCCGACGCCCGAGGATGATGACGGACTCCTCGTCTTCGTCGGCG
>JBDHZQ010000020.1:0-29324 GCA_039811945.1 Propionibacteriaceae bacterium | reverse complement strand
ACACCGAGACCGATGAAGGCCCACTTGCCCAGCCGGCTGTGCTCCGCGAGTGCCTTGTCGTGACCGATCGTGCGGTCCACCCACGGGATGCGGGCGGCCAACAGGAGTTGAAGACAGACGACGTCGGTGGCCACCAGTCCAGCCAAGATACCGAGGCTCTTGAACACGTGAGCGACGGAGTCGCGCTGGTACATGCCCCCATATGCGAGATACAGGGCGATCGCGAGGGCGATCGACACCCAGCCGCTGGCGTAGAGCAGATCGGCCGCCAAACCCCGGCGCAACCGTTGGATACGGAATCGCTCCCGATTCTGTCTGGCGGTCGCAAGGGGTGGTCCCCCGACGCGTCCGGCCTGTACGGTCATGTGCATTTCCTGTACGTTTACTGTGAGCGTGGGACCAATCTCTCCGACGAAGCATATGCCTTCAAGCCAGGTCCCCAGATATTCTATGCACCGGATCGGATAGCACTTCTCGCACCGGGCAACCGCGGGTAGGGTAGCCGCAGTTTGGGCGAAGGAGATGCATGAAGACTCGGCGTGGGCTGGCCGTCGCGTGTGCCGTACTCCTCGCTCTCCTGACGGCCTGCGGAACGGTGACGCCGCGTCGTGCGGACGAGGCTGAGGAGATCTACGAGCCGTTGGTCGCCGACGTGCGATCCGCCGTAAATTCCAGCGTAGGCACGCTTATCTGGGACGATTCGTCGGGCGAACCGCGACCGCAGCGAGTCGACGGGCGGTGCGCGATGTCCGCGACGGTCATCGGCCAGCTCGGTGCCCTGCCTGCCGACACGGCACCGCTCCTGAACGCCGTGAATGCCGCTCTGACCCGGCATCAATTCCCTGCGCAGTCGGCATTCGGCAAAGACTCTGACGGCACGCTGACGCTGACGAGCACCGATTCTCACGGAGCCACCCTGACCGTTCGCGCATTGACGACCATGACGATCTCGGTGATGATTCCCGCTCGTCCTGGCGAATGTCACTGAAACTGTTAGCGGTGTTGTTTCGCTCAGCCTTGGCACTCCCCTGATCGTCAAGGTGTGGTCGAGAGTCGAGGCCCAACCCTTGACCCCTGTGCTATGAGCCCCGGAGTGCTGTGCCATAGTGCTCGCGCGGCCCGTCGAGACAGACGAGCCGCCGGCCTGTGGGGACAGGTCACAGAGAAGGGGAACTTCGATGTTTGCGAATCTTCGTTCACGCCTGACGCGCATCGGTGCGCTCGGCGTGGTCAGTGGCCTGGCCTTCGTCGGCCTACCTCAGTCACCCGCGCACGCTGTGGCGAATGTGGCGGGGTCGGCTGTGGTGTCGGTGTCGTCGCAGAATGTGTCGACGGGGCAGACGGGTGTGAAGGCTGTCGATGGGGTGGCTCAGGGGTATCCGACTGATTACACCCGGGAGTGGGCCACGGTCGGTGGGAAGACGGGGTCGTGGATCACGTTGACTTGGGCGCAGCCGATGTATGTGACGCAGGTGAAGTTGTATGACCGGCCGAATACCGATGATCAGGTCACGGCGGGCACGTTGACGTTCACCGATGGGCAGTCGACCTCGACGCTTCAGACGGGTGCGTTGACGAATACCGGCACGGCCACGTCGTTGTCGTTCGACGAGCGGCGAGTGACTTCGGTCACGCTCCGGGTCGATGGGGTGTCGTCGACCACCTACAACGTGGGTTTGGCTGAGATCGAGGTGTTCGGCACTCCGACGCAGGCGGTCAACCAGATCCCGACCGCGAACGCGGGTAACGCGTTCACTGCGGTGACCGGTAAGCAGGTCAGTCTGGACGGCACCAAGTCGTCTGACCCGGACGGGTCGATCGCCTCGTACACGTGGAGCCTGGTCTCTCAGCCGGCCGGGTCGAACATCAGTTTGACCAACCCGAATACCTCGACCCCGGTGTTCACCCCGACCGTGACCGGCGCCTACACGTTCTCGCTGGTCGTCACCGACAACTCCGGTGCCACGTCGACCAACACCGCCCAGGTCACCGTCACCGTGACCGCGCCGCCGCCGAACCAGGCCCCGATCGCCGATGCCGGGGTGGATCAGACCGCGACCGTGAACACGCTGGTCACCCTGGACGGCAGCAAGTCCAAAGACCTCGACGGCACGATCGCCTCCTACGCCTGGACCGTGGTCTCCCCGGCCGGAGTGACACTGAGTAGCACCACCACGGCCAAGCCCACGTTCACCCCGACCGCCACCGGTGACTACACCTTCTCCCTGATCGTCACCGACAACCAGGGCCTGGCCTCGACCGCCGACCAGGTCAAGGTCACCGTGTCCAACACCGCCCCGGTCCTGCAGAACCTGGCCCCCAAGTCGGTCACCGTGACCGCGTCCAGCCAGAACACCGCCGCCAGCCAGACCGCAGCCAAAGCGATCGACGGCGCCGCGATCGGCTACCCGTCCGACTACACCAAGGAATGGGCCACCGCCGGCGGCAAAGCCGGCTCCTGGATCCAACTCGACTGGTCAACCCCGGTCTCGGTCAACAAGATCGTCCTCTACGACCGTCCCAACGCCGACGACCAAGTCACCGCCGGCACCCTGACCTTCTCCGACGGCACCAGCGTCAAAGTCGGCGCGTTGACCAACACCAGCCCCACCGCCGGCACCGCAGCCGGCACCACCGTCACCTTCGACCCCAAGAACATCACCTGGGTCAGGTTCACCGTCGACACGGTCTCCACCTCCACCTACAACGTCGGCCTCGCCGAAATCGAAGTCTGGGGCTACCCCGGTAACGGCAACTGGCCCCCCACCGCCAACGCCGGACCCGACCAGTCCGTCGCCTCCGCCGCACCCGTCACCCTCGACGGCACCGGCTCCAAAGACCCCGAAGGCACCACCCTCACCTACGCCTGGACCCAAACCACCGGCCCAGCCGTCACCCTGTCCTCGGCCACCACCGCCAAACCCACCTTCACCGCCCCCACCCTCACCAACACCACCCCGATCGTGCTCACCTTCGAACTCAAGGTCACCGACGCCTCCGGACAAACCGCCGTCGACACGATCACCGTCACCATCAACCCACCCGCCGTCCTCACCGCCGCCGACAACGGCATGGCCGGCGTCTTCACCATCAACTACGACAACACCTTCACCGGCCAAACCGCCACCCTCCAGGTCCAAACCATCGCCACCACGATGACCACCGAAAACCCCACCGCCACCTGGAAAAACATCGGCACCGCCACCCTCAACACCAACGGCGACGCCACCATCACCATCACCGACCCCTACGAAGTCACCCACAACTACCGCGCCATCACCACCACCGGCGCTACCACCAACACCATCACCTACGCAGCACCTCGCCCGAACAAGAACCTCGGCCTCGCTGCCCTCTACCTCGACACCAACGAGAGCGTCGCCATCACCGACCGTGAGACCGATCACGAAGGTCAGGTGAAGATGGTCGCCGGCACGAGCACGCCGGAGTGCGTCATGAACGATGCGAACGGCAAGGCGCTCGACACGATGAAGATGAAGATGTCGGGTCGCGGCAACTCGACGTGGGCCGAAGTGCCGACGAACAAGAAGCCGTACAAGTTCAACACCGACAAGAACACGAGCTTCTGCGGCATCACGCCGGGCAAGAAGTGGGCGGTCATCGCGAACTTCGAAGACGTGTCCCTCATGCGCAACATGAGCGCGTACTGGATCGGTCAGCAGCTTGGTGCCCTGTCGTTCGGCGACGGTGGTAAGCCCGGTCTGGCCTGGACCCCGAAGTTCTCGCCGGTGGACCTGTACCTCAACGGTTCCTACCGTGGTCAGTACCTGCTCATCGAACGCATCACCGTCTCCAAGACTCGCGTCAACATCGACGAGCTCAAGATCGATCCGGCCAACCCGACCGCTCAGGACTCGTTCCCTGCGGTATCCGGTGGCTACCTCATGGAGTGGAACCACGGCCAGCCCGACGACACAGGCAAGACCGTCCCGCCGGACATCATGGTCGTCAACGGGACCGACGGCACTCAGCGCGGTGGTCTGTACCTCAAGGAGCCCGATCCCACCAAGGGTGAGATGACGACGGCCCAGAAGGCGTACATCGCCAAGTGGATGAACGACGTCGACACCCTGCTGTTCGATGACTCGAAGTGGCTCGACCCGGTCAACGGGTGGCGCAAGTACATCGACGAGAACGCAGCGATCGACTTCTGGATCGCGGCCGAAGTCACCAAGGGGTACGGCCTGAACTACCGGTCGAGCTCGTGGATGTACAAGGCCCGCGACGTGGTCAACGCCGACGGTTCGGTGACGGTCGGCAAGTTGTACGAGGGTCCGCTCTGGGACTTCGACAACAGCCAGGGCAACGCCGACTTCGGCGGCAACCAGGCCTCCACGTCCTACTGGTGGATGCGGGACCCCAACAGCGCGCCGCGACAGACGACCGTGACCTGGATGAACCGCCTCTTCCAGGACCCGACGTTCAAGGCCAAGGCCTCGGCTCGGTGGAAGCAAGTCGCCCCGACCATCGGCACCGAGGATGCCTGGCTGTCGGCGATGCAGTCGAAGATCAAGCTGTCTGCCGATTCCGATCACGCCCTGTGGGGGGTCAGCGACTTCACGACCGATGCCAACTCGATGCGAAGCTGGCTCGTCGCTCGCAAGGCGTGGATCTCGGCGAACATCGACAAGTAGTACGGCACCGAGCCAGGTCGCGTACCTGTCGTACCCGGAAGCCCGTCGGCCAACCAGCCGACGGGCTTTCCGTCGAAACTCGAGCGGCGGTCGAGGGTTCGAGACGCGTCACCGTCCAGTTCCGGGCCCGGTGTCGGCCTACCCCTAGGGGTCATGTTTTACTGCTGCCTGTCGTGTCGAGGCCGACTCGACGGGGCACGGGGAAACATCAGCACTCCAGCACGGCTGGGGAGGGGAACGACACCACCATGGGAATCAGGCGCCGCTTCACCCGCATCGGCATCGCCGGGCTAGCCGCTGGACTCGTCGTAACACTCGTACCGCAGGTCTCCGCTCACGCCGCTGTGGCGAATGTGGCGGGGTCGGCTGTGGTGTCGGTGTCGTCGCAGAATGTGTCGACGGGGCAGACGGGTGTGAAGGCTGTCGATGGGGTGGCTCAGGGGTATCCGACTGATTACACCCGGGAGTGGGCCACGGTCGGTGGGAAGACGGGGTCGTGGATCACGTTGACTTGGGCGCAGCCGATGTATGTGACGCAGGTGAAGTTGTATGACCGGCCGAATACCGATGATCAGGTCACGGCGGGCACGTTGACGTTCACCGATGGGCAGTCGACCTCGACGCTTCAGACGGGTGCGTTGACGAATACCGGCACGGCCACGTCGTTGTCGTTCGACGAGCGGCGAGTGACTTCGGTCACGCTCCGGGTCGATGGGGTGTCGTCGACCACCTACAACGTGGGTTTGGCTGAGATCGAGGTGTTCGGCACTCCGACGCAGGCGGTCAACCAGATCCCGACCGCGAACGCGGGTAACGCGTTCACTGCGGTGACCGGTAAGCAGGTCAGTCTGGACGGCACCAAGTCGTCTGACCCGGACGGGTCGATCGCCTCGTACACGTGGAGCCTGGTCTCTCAGCCGGCCGGGTCGAACATCAGTTTGACCAACCCGAATACCTCGACCCCGGTGTTCACCCCGACCGTGACCGGCGCCTACACGTTCTCGCTGGTCGTCACCGACAACTCCGGTGCCACGTCGACCAACACCGCCCAGGTCACCGTCACCGTGACCGCGCCGCCGCCGAACCAGGCCCCGATCGCCGATGCCGGGGTGGATCAGACCGCGACCGTGAACACGCTGGTCACCCTGGACGGCAGCAAGTCCAAAGACCTCGACGGCACGATCGCCTCCTACGCCTGGACCGTGGTCTCCCCGGCCGGAGTGACACTGAGTAGCACCACCACGGCCAAGCCCACGTTCACCCCGACCGCCACCGGTGACTACACCTTCTCCCTGATCGTCACCGACAACCAGGGCCTGGCCTCGACCGCCGACCAGGTCAAGGTCACCGTGTCCAACACCGCCCCGGTCCTGCAGAACCTGGCCCCCAAGTCGGTCACCGTGACCGCGTCCAGCCAGAACACCGCCGCCAGCCAGACCGCAGCCAAAGCGATCGACGGCGCCGCGATCGGCTACCCGTCCGACTACACCAAGGAATGGGCCACCGCCGGCGGCAAAGCCGGCTCCTGGATCCAACTCGACTGGTCAACCCCGGTCTCGGTCAACAAGATCGTCCTCTACGACCGTCCCAACGCCGACGACCAAGTCACCGCCGGCACCCTGACCTTCTCCGACGGCACCAGCGTCAAAGTCGGCGCGTTGACCAACACCAGCCCCACCGCCGGCACCGCAGCCGGCACCACCGTCACCTTCGACCCCAAGAACATCACCTGGGTCAGGTTCACCGTCGACACGGTCTCCACCTCCACCTACAACGTCGGCCTCGCCGAAATCGAAGTCTGGGGCTACCCCGGTAACGGCAACTGGCCCCCCACCGCCAACGCCGGACCCGACCAGTCCGTCGCCTCCGCCGCACCCGTCACCCTCGACGGCACCGGCTCCAAAGACCCCGAAGGCACCACCCTCACCTACGCCTGGACCCAAACCACCGGCCCAGCCGTCACCCTGTCCTCGGCCACCACCGCCAAACCCACCTTCACCGCCCCCACCCTCACCAACACCACCCCGATCGTGCTCACCTTCGAACTCAAGGTCACCGACGCCTCCGGACAAACCGCCGTCGACACGATCACCGTCACCATCAACCCACCCGCCGTCCTCACCGCCGCCGACAACGGCATGGCCGGCGTCTTCACCATCAACTACGACAACACCTTCACCGGCCAAACCGCCACCCTCCAGGTCCAAACCATCGCCACCACGATGACCACCGAAAACCCCACCGCCACCTGGAAAAACATCGGCACCGCCACCCTCAACACCAACGGCGACGCCACCATCACCATCACCGACCCCTACGAAGTCACCCACAACTACCGCGCCATCACCACCACCGGCGCTACCACCAACACCATCACCTACGCAGCACCGAAGACCTCGAAGAACACGGGTCTGCCGACGCTGTACCTGAACACGAACGAGAGCGTCGGCATCACCGACCGCTCGACGGATCACGAAGGAACAGTGGAGTTGGTGCCCGGGGCCAACGTTCCCGAGTGCGTGGCCGTGGCTCCTGGCAAGGTGAAGACCTCCGGTCGCGGCAACTCGACGTGGTCGCTGCCGAAGAAGCCGTACAAGTTCAACTTCGACACCTCGACCGCGATGTGCGGCATCGCCGCAGGCAAGAAGTGGGCCTTGATCGCCAACTACGAGGACATCTCGTTGATGCGCAACATGGCGGCCTACTGGATGGGCCAGCAGCTCTCCGGTCTTGCGTGGACTCCGCACTACGCGCCGGTGGACCTCTACCTCAACGGCTCCTACCAGGGTCAGTACCTGCTCATCGAACGCATCACGATCAACAAGTCACGGGTCAACATCGACGAGCTCAAGACGACCTCGGCCACCACCACACCCACCATCACCGGCGGGTACCTCATGGAGTGGAACCACGGCCAGGCCGATGACGGCGGCATGGTGAACCCTGACATCTACGCGGGCAATTCCGGCGGCCTGTACGTCAAGGAACCCGACGCCGAGAAGGGTGAGCTGACCGCGCCCCAGAAGTCGTACATCCAGAACCACATGAACACGGTCGACGCGGTGCTCTTCGGCTCGAACTTCACCGATCCGGTCAACGGATGGCGCAAGTACATCGACCAGAACTCGGCCATCGACTACTGGATCGTCATGGAGATGACGAAAAACTACGGCGCGAACTTCAGGTCCAGCGTGTGGATGTACAAGGCCCGCGACGCCACGGACGGCAACACCGGCAAGCTGTTCTTCGGCCCGATCTGGGACTTCGACACGGGCCAGGGCAACGCCGACTACGGAGCAGGGCAAGCATCCACCTCCGGCTGGTGGATGCGCGACCCCAACGCTGCGCCGCGGCAGTCCGACGTCACCTGGATGAACCGCCTCTTCTCCGACCCGCAGTTCAAGGCGGCTGCCGTGGCCCGGTGGAAGGCCGTATCGCCGACCATCGGCGGCCTCGACAGCTACCTCGGAACAATGCAGGGGAAGATCAGCACCTCAGCGAGTTTGGATCATTCGCAGTGGGGTCTGGGGAGCTTCTCCACCGACGCCGCGTCGATGCGGTCCTGGCTCAAGGCCCGCAAGAGCTGGATCGACGCCAACATCAGTAACTGACCGGTACGGATACGGCCGTCGGGGGGCTCTTCGGGTAACCGGAGAGCCCCCGACGTCGTCCTGGCGACAAACTGCAACACGATGGAATGTCAGACCCCCTTCCTAGAGTGAGGAGGACCCGAACAAAGGAGTTCTCACCGTGTCCACCGTTCTGCTCCGTTGTGGCAAACATTTCGACGGAGTCTCCGACTCCCTGGGCGGCGCTGTCGACCTTCTCGTGGAGGACGGCGTCATCACCGCAATGGGCTCCGATCTGGCTGCACCCGACGGTGCCGAGGTCGTCGACCTGACTGGCCTGACTGTCACGCCCGGATTCATCGACACCCACGTGCACCTCACGATGGGTTCGCCGCTGATCACCCAGACCCTGTTCTCGTCGGCGCGCAAGGCCCTGACCGGGCTGGCCCTCGCGCAGAAGTACCTCCAGATCGGGTTCACGACGGTCCGCGACCTGGGGTCCGCGGACCCTGAATGGCCCGTCGTCGACATCAGGAATGCGATCAACTCCGGCGAGTTCGTCGGCCCTCGGGTCGTCGTAGCCCCGCATTTCATCTCCCCCACCGGTGGTCACGGTGACATCGACAACTTCTTCAACGAGCGTTGGGGCTTCAAGATCTCCGATCCGGCCGACTCGGTCGGCGACATTCGCCGTACGGTGCGGCGCGAGCACCGCGGTGGTGGCGACTGGGTCAAGACCACCAACGCTGGCGGCTACCACTCGGCGGGCGACGACCCGGCCGTGTGCTGCTGGTTCGACGAGGAGATGGACGCGCTGTGCGCGGCCGCGGCCCAACTCGGCATGGATGTCGCCGTGCATTGCGGATCTGCCGACTCGGTGCTGCAGGCCATCCGCGCCGGAGTACGAAGCCTCGAGCACGCCTACATGATCGACGCAGAGGGCATCGATCTGGCCGAGAAGTCTGACGTGTTCGTCGTCCCGACCATGTATCTCAACGTCGCCGACGTGAACGCCCTCAAGGCCGGCACCCTGCCTGCCTACATCCAGGGCAAGTTCACCCGTGACCTGGAGAAGATCCAGAACGCCCAGCGCATGTTGGCGGCCAGCTCGATCAAGATCGCGTTCGGCACCGATGCGGGCATGTTCCCGTTCGACGACGGAGCCAAGGAGTTCGCGGCCATGGTGCAGTGCGGCATTGACCCGGCCCGCGCGCTCCGGGCCGGAACGTCGGTGGCCGCCGACCTGCTGCGGTTGGACGACGTCGGCACCCTCGCGGTCGGCAAAGTCGCCGACATCGTGGCGATGCCCGGCGATCCGGTCGACGACATCACGGCGACCGAGCGGGTCTGCTTCGTCATGAAGGGTGGCAAGGTCGTACGGCACGACCAGTAACGCGCAGGAGGTTCAGCCCTTCCCGCCGATGCGGACCGCCTGACTGAAGTCCTTGGCGGCCGCATCGCGGCCCGACAGGGGGTCGAGACCGTACGCCCGCTCGATCGTGGCGGGGATCGACGTCAGGTCGTACTGGGTGTGGTCGACTCCCGAGGCCGTCATGCCCGCGGAGACGAACACTGCCGGAATGCGCGGGCCAGGTCCGAACGCATCGCCCTTCGGAACCGGCACGTGGTCGAACGAACCGCCGAACTCGTCGTACGTCAACAGCACGAGCGTGTCCTTGGCCTGCGGTCCGGCCATGATGGCGGTGAGCAACTCGACCGCGTGGCGGTTCCCCTCCAGTTCGCTGGCGCTCCCGGGGTGCTCGTTGCTGTCGCCGTACGGCTTGACGAAACTGACCTGCGGCAGAGTTCCGGCCGCCACGTCGGTGAAGAACTGCTTCTCGTCCAGCAGACGGTCGCGGTGGGGGCCACCCTCGGCATAGTCTCTGAAATAGTTGAACGGCTGGTGGGCCGGTTCGAAGTAGGTCCCGGCGTTCCCGGCGACTGCTTTGTCCCAGCCACCTGAGTACCAGTTCCAGGTCACCGATGCGGCCACCATCCGATCACCGATGTTGGGGTATTGCCGGTCGTCGATGAGAGGCAACCGCGGACCCGCGACGTACGGCTTCGACCCGGGCTGCATCGTGTTGATCGCGAAGTCGCCGCAGGCCTGGGCGTAGTCGTTGCCACCGTTGGCGCACTTGGGGGTCAACTGGCCGTCCTGGGCCGGTCCAGTCGCCTGGTAGAGCGGGTACGACCCGACCATGCCATTGCTGTCGAGCACGGACCGCGCTCCGCCCGAAGCTCCCCCACTGGTGTCGATCGGAGCCCGGCCCGCGATCATCAATTGGTGGTTGAGAAATGAACCGCCGAATGCCCCGCCGAAGAAGTTGTCGGCGATCACGTAATTCGGGGCACCCGCGGCGTGAAGGTATGCGTAGAGCGGCAGCTTCTGAGTTTCGTACATGCCCATCGTCAGCCCGATGGCGTCCGACCCGGTGACGAAGCGGTTCATCGTGCCGCCGTTGATCTGGTACTGGGTCTGGTAGAAGCGATGCACCAGGTCTCGCGTGCATCCGCCGCTGCGGCCGGCCCCCTCCGGAGCCCCCTGAGGACAGGTCGTAGCATCGAGGGCCACGTAGTCGGTCAGGTTGAACGGCGCATTCGCGAAGTGGCTCGAGATGCCGCGATCGTTGTCGGTGCACTTGACGCTGAGCGGCGGGGAGGTCAAGTTTGCGTCGTTCATCGGCAGACACGTCAATGGGGTCCCGTCTTGGGCGACCTGCGGTACGTTCTTGAGCCCATTGACCGTGTCGTTTCCGACTTTGCCCCAGGTGCCCCACAGGTTGTCGAACGAGTGGTTCTCCTGCACGATCACGACCAAGTGTGTGTAGCCGCCCAGGATGCCCGGGTTCGGCGAGGCCGCCGCACCCGTCCGCGTCGCCACCCCAGTGGGGCTCACCGTGATCGAAACCGTCGGCGTCGAGCTACCGGCCGTCGGTTGTCCCCCCCGGGTCAGGAACCAGGTCACCAGGCCGATCACCACCACCAGGACAATCCCGCCGACGATCAGGGAACTTCTTCGCATGCGCAGACCTTTGTGAATCCCCAACCAACAGGGGGTGGATCGCTGCTGATCATACGTGGGTGGTGTCGAGTCGCGCCCGCGCTCGCCCCACCCAGGCCGGTTCGCTGCCGTACCGCTGCGTCTTGATCAATCGCCCCGCGGATGAATCTGCGACCAGTTCGCCCATTCTGCGATCCCTCGTCGACTCCTGCTTGGCCGTCACGACCCAGTGGGTCGCGACCTTGCGGTACGCCGCGGTCGCCTGAGCCCAGAAGAGGGCGGCGCGCGGGTCGGCGTCGATCAGGGCTTGGTACGGCTCGGGCAGTTCGCTGGTTTCGGCTTCGAAGGAGTAGACGCCCGTGCGGTCGTCGCGGCGCTTCTCGTACGCGGCCAATCCCGCGGGCGTCATCCTGCCCTCGGCGATCAGCTCCTCGACCGCGGCGACGTTGATCTTGCTCCAGATGCTGCCGGGGCGACGCGGGGTCCACCTCTGCCGTACGGCATCGTCGTCCAGCCGTTGCGATTGTGAGTCGATCCAGCCGTAACACAAGGCTTCGCGGACGGCGTCCTGCCAGACCAGGCCCCTCGGTACGAAGTGCCGTTTCGTCAGGCCCATCCACAGCTCGGTCGCAGTGGCGTGATGCTCGTCCAACCAGCCTCTGAACTCGTCGGCACCGTCGAAGAACAGTGCCGGACGTTCCGCCGTACCTCCCTCGTGCATTCCGGCATCCTGCCAGCCGCCTCGGCTCGGGACTAGCCTGGCCCTCGTGCTGATGGTCGAGGCCGGCGCCGCCCGAGTGGATGTCGACGTCCCCGTCGGGACTCCCCTGGCCGGCTACGCCGCCCGGACGAGCGGTTCAACGGGCACCCTCGACCCCCTCTCCGTACGTGCTCTGGTCGTCGACGACCATGCCCTCGTGACAATCGATTGCGTCGCACTCCACGAGGACACGTGCGCCACGATTCGTGCCCTGTGCCCTTGCTCCGACGTCGTGGTCACGGCGACCCACACCCATGCCGGGCCGACGATCACACCGCGCGGGATGGGCCGGTGGGCATCCACTGTGCACGACGCGGTGGTCGAGGCCGCGGCAGCAGCCGTACGGCAGGCGTCACGGTCGCGCGAGCGGACCGAACTGGTGTACGGCGAACGCGCGGGCACCGGGGTGGGAGCCAACCGGCGTCACCCCGACCGGGCCACCGATCTTCCCGTGCAGATCGTCGGCTTCCGGCGAGCCGACCGCACGTGGGTGGCTAGCCTCACGACCTTCCCGGCCCATCCGGTGGTGCTGGACGCGTCCAACACCGACGTGTCGGCCGACTATCCGGGCTCACTGCGGGATCGCGTGGAAGACGCGTTGCCCGGCTCGGTAGCCCTCTTCGCCACCGGGTGCGCAGGCGACGTCAACGACTCCGCACACCCGCCGTCGGCGTCGTTCTCGACCGAGCCCCAGCCCGGCCGTACCCACGCAGCTGCCACTCGCACCGGTCGGGCCATCGCTGACGTGGCTCTGGCAGCCCTCCGTGACGGACGCACTGCGCACGGCGTCGTCAAGGCCTGGTCGAACGCACCGGTGGAACTCGACGTGATTCCCGAACCACCCCACGTTCTCCGAGCCAGCCTTGACCAGTGGCGGGCGGAGCGGGCCGCCGTACCCGCCACCGCTCAGGGGCTCTTAGACCTCTGGATCGACTGGGCCGAGGATCGGCTGCGAGAGCCCACGACGTTGGCCGTCTGGCATGGCAGGGTGACCCTCTGGCGTTGGGGCGAGATCGCGGTCGCCGCCCTGCCGTGCGAGCCGTTCTGGTGGGCCGCCGAGGAGATTCGTACGTTCATTCCCGGAGCTCTCGTGCTCGGGTACGCCGACGGTGTCGCCGGCTACCTGCCGCCGCTCAACGAGATCCCCCTGGGCGGCTACGAGGTCTCAGACGCCCATCGCTACTACGGCCTGGCCGGACCTTTCGCAGCCGGCAGCCTCGAGCAGGTGGTCAACACGGTCCGAGCCTTGGATTCGTTGCAGCGTTGCCGAACCATGCGAGATCATGCGCTCTTGTGGTGAGAGTGACTCTCGTTCAAATTGCGCGTCGACTGGGCATTTCTCCCTCGACCGTGTCGAGGGCCTTCAATGCGCCGCATCTGCTCAGGCCCGAAACCGTCGAGATCGTCACGCAGACGGCCCGCGACTTGGGGTACGTGCCGAACCGACATGCTCGGGCGTTGATCACGGGCCGGTCCGGAGTTCTCGGCCTGGTCGTCCCGGACCTGCTCAACCCCTTCTTTCCGCCCGTCATCCGGGCCGCGCAGCGAGAAGCCGAGAAGTACGACCTCACGGTTCTCGTCGCCGAAACCGCCGGCGATCCCGAGGTCGAACGCCGGCACCTGATGAGCCTGATCGCACAGTGCGAAGGGATCATCGTGTGCTCGTCGCGGCTCGGGACGGACGACCTCCAGCAGCTCGCCGCCGACACGCGGGTCGTGTTCCTGAACAACGACGTGCCGGGCGCTGCCAGAATTCTGCTCACCAGCGCCGGTGCCTTCGACGAACTCATCACGGAGCGAGCCGAGCACGGCGAGAAGCGATTCTGCTATCTCGGCGGTCCGAGCGGCTCGTGGGCCGAGCGTGAACGACGCTCGAGCATCGAACTCACGATGGGTTCCTTGGGCCTGCACTGCACGTTCCTGCGCGCCGAGTCGGGAACCTACGCGGAGGCCTACGCCCTCGTGGACGACGTGCTCGCCTCCCGCGCCACGGTCGTGCTCTGCTTCGACGACGTGATCGCGATGGCGGTGCTCAACGGGGTGACCGAATCCGGACGCCTCGTGCCGGGGGACATTCGCCTGCTCGGGTGCGACGACACGCTCCCGTTCGAAACCCGACCCCGGTTGTCCACGATCCGCATGCACACCGACGAGGCCGGAGCATTGGCCGTCCAACTGCTCGCCACCGACGACCTCGGCGCCGTGCCGGAAACCCGAGTCGAACTACCGGGCGTGCTCACCCGCCGCGCGACGACCTGACGGCCGGCTACCTCGACTCGACCGTCTCCTCGGCGGCATCGCTCACCTCGGCGGCATCGCTCACCTCGGCGGCATCGGCAACGTCGGCGAACGGGTTCAACACCGCGCCACCACCCACGGTCGCGAGCATCTGCCGTACGTTCGACAACTGGGCGGTGATCGCATCGCGCCGTGAAGAAGCTGCCGCCAACTCGCGCTCAGACTCGCGCCGCACTTTCTCGGCCCGTTCCTTCGCCGTCGACAGCAGTTGGGTCGCCTCGGCGCGGGCGCTCTCGAGCAGGTCGGTGGCCTGGCGTTCGCTGTCGGCCTTGAGTTGTTCCGCCTCCCGCTGCGCGGCTTCGAGCTTGTCCTGGGCCGCGGCGAGGCTCTGGTCCTGCATGGCCAAGGCACGAGCGAAATCGGCCGCGCTGCGGTCGCGCCGCTCGGCCAGCGTCGTCTCGAACTCGGCCGCCGCGGCGGCGGCTCGGGCGCGCTGGTGCTCGTAGACCGCTTCGGCTTCTCCCCGGCGGGCCGCAGACTCCCGATCGGCAGCATCGAGGAGCTCGTCGTGGGCGCGACGGGCTTCCTCCGTGCGTACGGCAGCGTCGGCCTCGGCCTTGGAGACGGCCTCCTTACTGCGGACCTCGGCGTGAGCCAGCACGCGCTGGACGTGGTCGTCGGCGTCGGCCTTGAGCTGGTCGGCTTCCTGGGTGGCCGTCGCCCGCAGCTCGTTCGCCTCGGCGTGGGCGAGCGACAGGATCTGCCCCACCCTCGCGCCGAGATCGGCGTACGTGGGCGGCGCGACGTTGCGAGCCGCTTCCTCCAGCGAGGACACCCGGCCCAGCAGACCGGCCGCTTGGTGCTGCGCGGAATCCAGCGCGGACCGCAGTTTCTCGTTCTCCACGGCCAGCTCGGCCGCCTCGTTGCGAGCCGTCTGTACGGCTGCGCGCAACTGTTCGATGGTCCGGTCCACCTCGTAGGGCTCGTAGCCACGCATCACGGTACGGAATGCGGTATCAGACATGAAGCTCTCCTCGCTCTTTCTGCTCGTCGGCGTACGTGACGCCGGATGACGGTTCGGGTACGGCCAGCGCCTCGATGACGCCCGCCAGCGATCCCAGTTGGCTCTGGATGTCGTCGCGGCGGCGCGTCAGGGCGGCGACTTCGGCACGGGCGGCCTGCAGCATCGCGTTGGCTTCTGCGCGTACGGCTTCGGCGTCGCGCCGGGCCGTTGCCAGCAAAGCCACAGCCTCCTCGCGCAGATACGCGGTCTGCTGGTACGTGTCGGCCTGCAACCGTTCGAGGTCGGCGGCGGCGCGGTCGCGGATCAGTTTGGCGCCCGCCTCGGCGTCGGCAAGTCGCCTCTGGGAGCGGGCCACGATGTCACCTGCACGCGCCTCCGAGCGCTGGAGCGCGTCGGCGGCCTCGGCTAGCGCCGCTTGCCTCGTCGCAGCCGCCTCTCGCTCGGCGACACTGACCAACGTGAGCGCACGCTGCCGTGCGTCCGCGGCTTGGTCGCGGGAAGCAGCCAACTCTGTACGGGCTCGATGCGACGCCCTGGCCAGGATGACCGACAGCTTCGTCCGGACAACTCTGGTATGGGCAGCCAGTTCGGCGTGGCGCGCCCGCCGCTCGCTCGTGTCGTCCAGGTGGGCTTGGGTCGCGATCTCTGCGACCGTACGGCGAGCCCACGCCAGGTGGGCGTCGGCCTCGGCCAGGGCTGCCGTCGACCGAACTCCGGCGTCGGTGAGGATCGCATCGCGATCCGTAGCCGCGGCCGCACGGATCCGGTCGGCCTCTTCCTCGGCCGCGCGCACGGCCGCCGCTGCCGTCGCCGACATCTGTTCGGTCTGGGCGCGGGCGTCGGCGAGCTGGCGCGCGACCTCGGCCTCGACGGTCTCCAGACGCGCGGCCGCCCGTCGTTCGGTCTCCGACGCGACGTCGGCCGCGTGAATCCTGGCCGACTCGCGGGTCTGCTCGGCCTCCTGGGCGGTCTCGGCGAGCCAAGACTCGTGTTCGGAGCGCTCCCGGTCGTGCCGTACCCCAACCTCGTGTTCGAACGCGCTGACCTTGTCGGTGGCCGCCGCCACCAGGGCTTCCGCATGACTCCTCGCCGTTTCGACAGCCGATGCAGCACTCCGTTCCGCAACCCCGGCCACCAAGGCGGCTTGGTCGGCGGCGTCGGCCAACAACTGCTCGGCCTCGGCGTGCGCGTCGGCGAGTCGGCGATCCGCGTCGTCCCGGGTCTGGGCGGCCGCCCGCCGGTCGGCATCGGCCTCCTTCAGCAGAGACTGGGCGCGGTTGGCCTGCTCGGCAGCCCAGTTGACCGTCGCAGCGGCATGACGCTCCGCATCGGAGCGCAGGGCATCGGCGAGGTCCTGAGCGCGCTGCAGAATGGCGGCCGCGTGGGCATGCACGTCGTTCTGCGGCATCCCCGTGGACATGTCGCTCATCTTACGGACAGTGTCGGCTGGGAGGAACCTGTCCCTGAGTCCGTGCAGATGTCCGCGTCGGCCCAGTCACCCGGCCTCACTGTCAGCAACTCGTGACCTCGAGCCAGAGACTCGAATCCGGCCGCCTCGGCCTCAGCCGTCACGCGGCCGAGCACGCCGATCATGTGGTCGTACGGCGCAGCGCTCTCCCCCGCCGCCACGGCCCGGTCGCGGCTGGTCGCGAGCAGGTCACGGCCGACGATGCCGTCCTGCACGATCCCGAGCGACTCGGTCACCTTCTTCCACGTCTTGGCATGGAGTTTGGCGGCGGGACCGAGGGCTTCGTAGGCATAGCGCGCGGCCTTGGCCACCTTGCGCACGGTGTGGAGGTCTTCGTCCCGATCGTCCGATGCGCCGAGCTGCGACACCATCTGGTCGACTCGTACGGCAGGAGCCGCTGCCAGGCCCGGAAGGAGGAGATCGGCCGGAACCGCGCCGTACTGACTCCAGGGTCCGTCGGCCAGCCCCGCAAGCGCAGGCACGAGTTCGCCGTACCTCACACCCTTCAGTTCCGAGCGCAGCGGCGCCAAGGCCTCCTCACGCTCGCGGTCGAGCCGCGAGCGAACGCGAGCGCGGAGGTCGTCCAGCCCCTCCACGTCTTCCGCGTCGGTCAGCCCCAGGAGCCACTCCTCCATCACCTCCAGGTCACGCGGAACCCCCAGCAGTCCGGCGTACCACTTGAGCTCGGCGAGCAGTGCCTTGTGGCCGGTGGGCCACAGAGGGCGAAACGTGCGCAGGACACTGCGCAGGCGCCGGATCGCCACTCGCGTGGCGTGGATGGCATCGGGGGCATCGTCGGCGACCAGATCCGTCGAGCCGGTGATCACGCTCACCTGACGGGCGACATAGTCGGCCACCGGCTCCCAGGCGACCCGATCCGCGATCGGTGCGGGCTCGGCGGAATTCTCGGTCGTCACAACCCCCAACGTTGTCACATTCTCAGCGCGCTCAGCCTGAAGTGCGCGACGATGGACCATGAGTTCCAAGCCAGGAAAACTGAAGAAGACCGTCTACGAAGCCGAACAACTGCGCCTCCAGCAGAAGCTCGTGGAAATGCAGCAGTGGATCAAGCAAACCGGCAATCGGCTGGTGGTGATCTTCGAAGGTCGTGACGCGGCCGGCAAGGGTGGCGCCATCAAGCGCGTCAGCGAATTCCTCAACCCTCGGCTCGCCCAGATCGTCGCGCTGCCGACGCCGACGCCGCGCGAGCAGACCCAGTGGTACTTCCAGCGGTATATCCCACACCTGCCGGCCGCCGGTGAGATCCGGCTCTTCGACCGCTCCTGGTACAACCGGTCCGGAGTCGAGCACGTCATGGGCTACTGCACGCCGGCCGAGCATCAGCGCTTCCTGCGTCAGTGCCCCATCTTCGAACGGATGCTGCTCGAGGACGGGATCATGGTGCGCAAGTACTGGTTCTCCGTCTCCGACGCCGAACAGGAGCGTCGGTTCCGCTCCCGGCTCGACGACCCCATGCGCCGCTGGAAGTTGTCACCGACCGACGTCGAATCACTGACCCGCTGGGAGGAGTACTCCCGCGCCAAGGACGAGATGTTCGTGCACACCGACATCCCGGAGTGCCGGTGGAACGTGGTCGAGAGCGACGACAAGCGGGCCGCCCGGCTCAACATGATGCACGACCTGCTCTCGTTCGTGCCGTACTCAGCCGTCGAGCAACCGACGTTCGAACTGCCCGACCGTCCGAAGTCGACCGGGTACCGCCGTACCGACCGCAGCCTCCAACGGGAAGTGCCCAACTACGCGGCGACGCTGGGATCCGCCCCTCGGGACAAGTACGAGGATCCTGAGGATTCCTAAGAAACGTCACTCCTCGAAGGGCGACGGGTCGCCAGCTCCGATCCGCAGAATCTCGACCTCGTCGCCGGACAGGTCGACCACGGTCGTGGGCAAGACCCCCACGTCGCCCGAATCGATCACGGCATCGACCTCGTAGGACAGCGTGTCGGCAATGGTCCAGCCGTCGGTCATCGGGTCGTCCGTTCCGGGCAGGATGAGGCTGCTCGACTGGAGTGGTTCCCCCAGTTCGGCCAGCAGAGCCAGCGCCGTGACATGGTCGGGCACCCGCACACCGACGGTCTTCTTGCGGGGGTGCTGCATGGCCTTCGGCACCTCTCGGGTCGCTTTCAGGATGAAGGTGTACGGCCCCGGGGTCACGGCTTTGATCGCACGGAATTCCCGGTTGTCCATGTGCACGTAGGCACCCAATTGGGCGAACTCGCTGCAGACCAGCGTGAAATGGTGCTTGTCGCTGAGTTGGCGGATGGTCTTGATCCGGTCGAGGGCGTCTTTCTGCCCCATTCGGCAGCCCAGGGCGAACCCGCTGTCGGTCGGATACGCCACCAGTCCCCCGTCACGGATGATCGCGGCCACCCGGCTGAGCGAACGCGGCTGTGGATTGACCGGGTGGACGTCGAAGTACAGGGCCATGACCCAATCCTGACAACCCCGATGCCACACTGCATGCGTGGAGCGCATCCTGGTCGTCGAGGACGACGCCGCCTTGGCCCAGATGCTGGCGGCCCACCTGCGACGCGAAGGTTTCGAGGTACGGGTGGCAGGTGACGGCGCCACGGCCCTGAACGTCGTCCGCCAGGCCACCCCGGACGCCGTACTGCTGGACATCGGCCTGCCGGGACTCGACGGCATCGAGGTCTGCCGCTGGCTGCGGGAGCGAGACAACTGGACGCCGCTGGTGTTCCTGACCGCTCGCGACAGCGAAGACGAACGCATCCTCGGCATCGAGGCAGGCGCCGACGACTACGTCACCAAGCCCTTCTCGCCCCGGGAGCTGACCGCGAGACTCAGGGCGCTGCTCCGCCGAGCTGCGGTGGGCCGTGCCGTACCCGAGGCGGACGAAGAACTGGCCCTCGGCGACGTGAGGGTCGACCTGGCCGAGCATCGGGTGTTCCTGGGCGGGGAGGCGGTGGACCTGACGCCACGCGAGTACGACTTGCTGGTGCACCTGGTGAGGTCGCCGCGCCGGGTGCACACCCGGGAGCAGTTGCTGGCTGCGGTGTGGAACGGATCGGAGGCCGGTCAGCGCACCGTGGACGTGCACGTGGCCCAGTTGCGGGCCAAGGGAATCGGAATCCGCACGGTGCGCGGCACCGGGTACGCCGCCGAGGTCCCGTGAGCACGCGGTTGCGCCGCTGGTTCGGCTCGGTGCGTACCCAGCTCATGGCCGCCCTGTTGCTGGTCACGATCCTGAGTGCCCTGGCGACCGCGGTCACGGGCGTCGCGCTGTTCAGGCGGGCCGACGAAACCGCGGCCCGGCGCGCCCTGGCGGTGCTGGCGGACACCTACCAGGCCGAGGCCCAGGCCGGAACGGGCCTTCCCTCGGCGGCCGAGTCGGCCCTGGGTGTCAACAAGGTACGCAAGGCCGACATCACCCGGGCCGGCCGGCTGACCGGCGACGCCATGGCCCGACTCGCGCTCACCCCGGCCGAGATCCAGGCCGTCGTGGGTGGGCAGGCTGTCTCCAGCCGGGTGACGGTCGGTGGAGTCGTGGTTTACGTGGAAGCTCGTCCGGTCGACTCGGGCGGATTCGTGCTGGCCCAGCGGCGGATCGACGCGCCCGCGATCGCGGCGCAGGTGTTGCCGCAGTGGTACGCGATCATCGCCGGCATTTCCGCGCTGGCCGCGGTGCTCGGCCTGCTGCTGGCCTGGTGGCTGACCCGGCCGGTGCAACGGTTGGCGTCCTGGGCGTCGGCGTTGGCCGGCGGTGAGCGGAGGGAGGCAGCCGTACGTGGGCCTCACGAAATGCGCGAACTCGCGACCGGCCTCAACCAGTTGACCACCGCGCTCGGGCATGCCGAGGCCAGGCAGCGGGAGTTCCTCCTCTCGGTCTCCCACGATTTGCGGACTCCGCTGGCGACGGTCAGCGGCTACGCGGAGGCCCTGGCCGACGGTGCGATCCCTCCCGAGGAGGTAGCCGAGGTCGGGCAGATCCTGCAGGCCGAGACCTCACGCCTCAATCGGATGGTGTCCGACCTGCTCGACCTGGCCCGGCTGGATGCGGACGAACTCACGCTGGTCTTGAGCCCGGTCGATGCCGTCGACCTGGTCGCTCAGGCGGGTGCTGCGTGGCGGGAGCGCTGCACCTCACGCGGGCTCGCGTTGAGCGTCGAGGCCGTCGACCATCCGGTCACGGTGCAGGCCGATGCTCAGCGGCTCAGGCAGGCGATCGACGGGCTGCTGGACAACGCGGTCAGAGCTTCCCCGCCCGGTGCCCCCGTCGTGCTGGCGGTGCGCGACGAGGGTTCGGAGGCGGTCGTGGAGGTGCGTGACGGGGGCCCGGGTCTCGACGACGACGACTTGTCCGTGGCCTTCGACCGGGGCGCGTTGAATGCGCGGTACCGAGGGCGCCGGGACGTGGGTACGGGTCTCGGGCTGGCCTTGGTGGACCGACTGGTACGGCGTCACCACGGCTCGGTCGTGGCCGGCCATGCCCCCGAAGGAGGGGCCATGTTTACGCTGCGGCTCCCGCTGTCGACGAGCGGTCTCGCGGATCGAGTCAGTCCTTCGTCGCCCTGAGCCACAGGTCGGCCGCAAGCGTCTGCAGCTTCGCGCGGCCTCGGGCGTTGAGGTAGCCAGCCTCGAGCAACCGGTCGTCGACGTCGGCGACGGCCTGCTGGTACGAATCGACGGTCGGGAACCTTCTCCGTACCTCCCCTGCCGGATCCAGGACCAAGGAGCCCAACGTGCCCCCGGAAGCCGACCCCACGAAGGTGGCGATCGGCACCTCGACCACCCCGTAGCGAACCCCGCCGGCGACATTCCCATGACCGTCGCGAACCAACTGGCCGGCCTCGTCGGTCTCGAAGAACGCCGACGGCGGCGGGTCCTGGCCGTCCCGGGCCCACGCCACGACCGCATCCATCGCCGCCGTGACCGCCACCTCCAGCGGGAACGGGTTGCCCTGGTCGAGTTGCTCGGCGGTCATCGACCGGGCCGTGCGTCCCGCCTTCACGACTTCGGCCGACTGCGGCATGACCGGCGTCGTGAGCTCCGTGTGGGGAGCGGCGGGAACGCAGTACGACCGACGCCATGGCCCGTCGCCGACTCCGGGAGTCGCGACGTCGAACTGCCGGTGTCCGGCGAACAAGGCGACGTCGCCTTCACACGTCACGCTCAGCAGCGGGATGTCGACGGGCGCGCCCTGTCCCCCGCTGACGGTGGCGAACAACCCGTCGGGCGACGGTTCCTGCCGCAGCGGCCGCTCGATCACGCTCGCCACGCTGACCAGGTAGGCGTCAGCCAGCGGGCGGCCGTCGTCCGCCCTCGCGCGGTCGTGGAAATGGCGGATCCACGTGTTGAGCACGATCCCCGACTGCGACTGACCGGCCAGCACGAGCACGTCGGGGGCCTGGCCACCCACGATTCGCAGGCCGGCCTCGCTCCTCAGCAGCCGCACCGCCTGCGTGACGATGTCCCAGACCAAGCCCTCCTCGGCACCGTCGACGATCATCCCCAACGCGTTCCACGGCTCGCCGGCGATCGGCCGGGCCGGCTCGTGCGGATGCCGCGGGTCCAGCTCCCAGGTGAGGGAGCCGTACCTCGAAGGATCGAAGATCTTCAACGCATCGATCGTGATCGGTTTGGCTGAGATCCCCACGTAGGTATGTCCCTCGGCGAGCCAGTGATCCCACGCCCGACGCCACAAGCCCTCCGCGTCGTACCCGTTGGAGGCGTTGAGGATTTCCAGGAACACGACGCCACTGCGCTGGCGGTTCGGGTCAGGGCGGCGGACGATCAGACGGTTGACGTACGGCACCTCGGCGGAGACCGTGAGGTCGTCGGCGTACACGGCTGCGGTGCCTTCGACGAAGTACTCCTCTTCGACGTACCCGTGGTCGGCGGGCTCGATCGGTACCGTGGACCGCCTCATCGTGTTGAACTGGTAGCTCGTCTCGTCGGACGGGATCGGTCCGACCAGTGTCGGCAGTGCGTCCATGGTCGACATGGCAGGGCCCCTTCCTGGTTCCCGGCCAGGCTAGGACCTGACCTCTCCCGAACATGGGCGGTGCAGTCTGATGCCATGAGCACTCCGCAGTGGCGCCAGGCAGCCCGCGTGATGCGCCGCGCCGGGTTCTCGGCACGCGCGAGCGAGATCGATGCGGCCGTCTCGCTCGGCATCGAGCGCTGGGTCGACCAAGCCCTCGAGACTGGACGGGCCGATCCCGGCGTCACCGCCACGCCCCCTCCCACCTTCGAACAGCTCCCCCCGCTGCCGGCCGGCGCCGACAAGGCGCAACGACAGGCTCGCAACGAGCAACTTGCCGCCCAGGGCGCGACGCTGACCCGATGGTGGATCGGCCGCATGCTCCAGGCCGATAACCCTGTCCTGGAAAGGGTTACGCTCGGCTGGCACGATCACTGGGCCACCTCGATCGGGAAGGTCCGGGACGCCTCGGCGATGCTGCGGCAGAACCAGACCTTGCGCACTCGAGGGCTCGGGAGCTTCACCGACCTGGCCCACGCGATGATCGTCGACCCGGCCCTGATGGACTGGCTGGACGCTCAGAAGAACACCAAGGCCGCACCCAACGAGAACCTGGCACGCGAGTTCATGGAGCTGTTCTGCCTCGGGGTCGACAACGGGTACACCGAACACGACGTGCGCGAAGGGGCACGCGCGCTCACGGGCTGGCAGATCTCGGCGTCCCACCAGGCCACGTTCAACCAGGGCCGCTTCGACAGTGGTTCCAAGACGGTGCTCGGGGTGACCGGGAACCTCGACTCTTCCGGCTTCGTCGATGCCGTCCTCGCGGCCCAGGGTCATCCCGGCCACGTCGCGACCCGGTGGTGGCAGCACCTTGCCGCCGCCGACGTGCCGTCACCGGAGGTGCTGTCGCGGCTGACGGCTGCGTACGGCACGGCCCGCGACTGCCGCGCCCTCCTCAGGGCCGTGCTGCTGGATCCGGCGTTCGCCGACGCCCGATCCACGATCGTGTCCACACCGGTGGAATGGCTGGTCGGAGCCATGCGGACGCTGAAGATCCCGGCCACGGACGACACACTGAAAGAGGCTGTCCAGGGCCTGAGGCTGCTCGGCCAAGTGCCATTCCAACCGCCGAACGTCGCTGGGTGGCCTCGTGGCCAAGCCTGGCTGTCGACGGCGTCGGCGCAGAGCCGAGCCGCGATCGCCCAACGGCTCACGGCCAAGGCGGACCTGACGACGGTCACGCAGGTGCCGGCCGCCCAGCGCCTCGATGCCGTACTGGCGATGCTCGGCCTGGACACCGTGACCAATCGCACGATGGAAGCCCTCAAGGCCGTCACCAGCGACGCCCGGCACCTGGTGGCTGCCGCCCTCATCTCTCCCGACTACCTGGTGGTGTGACATGACAAGACCGAGGTACGACGCACGCCTGCCCCTCGACGGGATGACCCGACGGTCGTTCCTGTCCTGCTCGGTCGGAGTTGCCGCATCGTCGTTCGTGCTAGCCGGTGCAGCCGGCTGCAGCATGCAAGACGTCAGAAAGGCGGCCGAGAACAACCCGCTGCCCGCGGGGACCCCGATCCTCGTCATGATCACGCTGTACGGAGGCAACGACGGCCTCAATACGGTCATTCCGTACGCGGATGCCGCTTACCACGCCGCCCGGCCCGGATTGTCGTATCACCAGAGCGAAGTTCACGTGCTCGACGACGCCTTCGGGCTCAACCCGGGGTTGAGCGGATTCTCCGACCTGTGGCGGGATTCGAAACTCGCGATCGTGCGGGGGGTCGGTTACCCCAAGCCTGACCACTCCCATTTCCGGTCGATGGACATCTGGCAGACGGGTTCGCCCGATCGACCGGTCGGCTCCGGGTGGCTCGGTCGGTGGCTCGACTCGACTTCTGACGGCGATCCGTTGCTGGGCCTCAACATCGGACCCGTCCTGCCCGTACTCGCCGTCGGGGAGAAGAGGACGTTCGCGGCGCTCAGCGTGAAAGAGAGCCCCAACCAGCCTCTGTCTGCGACCCTGGCCGCCCTGGGCAAGGCCGATCCCTCGGATTCGGCAGCCGCTGCCGAGGTGGCTGCGTCGTACGCGGCCCTGGGCCGGGTCCGTTCCGACGTGGTCGCTCACCTCGACGATGTGACCCTGCCGGACGAGGTCTCGGCCGACGGGAGTCTCGCCTCACAGTTGCAGACCGTTGCCAAGTGCATTCAGCTCGGAGCGCCCACCCGGTGTTACTCGGTCTCCATGGGCGGCTTCGACACCCACGCCGGCGAGAAGGCCACCCAGAGCCAGCTGTTGACCATGCTCGACCAGGCCGTGGTCGGCTTCCGAACAGCGATGGCCGGCACATCCCGAGCCGCTGACGTGGTGGTCGTGGCCTATTCCGAGTTCGGGCGGAGGGTGAAAGCGAACGCGTCCGAGGGTACGGACCACGGCACCGCAGGAGACCTCTTCGTGATCTCCGATCGAGTGGCGGCGGGATTCCACGGCGATGCGCCGTCGCTCACCCAACTGGTCGACGGCGACCTCGCGACGACCACAGACTTCAGGAGCGTGTACGGCGAACTGGCCAGCAAGGTCCTCGGCGCCGATCCGTCCCGGATTCTCTCCGGCGGTCCCCCGGCCCTGGGAGTCCTGCGCTGAGATAGGCCCCGTGGATCACCTCGGCGCGCTGAGGGCGGCCGGCTCGGTCTTCGCCGAGGAGGAGTTGGCGGCCCTGGCCTCGGCGGCGCCCGACGAGGCCAGTCTCGTCGACCTGGTCGCTCGGCGCTGTGCCGGGGAGCCGGTCGAGTACATCCTCGGGAAGGTCGATTTCGGTGGTTTGACGCTCCGGATCCAGTCGGGCGTGTTCATCCCTCGCCGGCGCACGGTCGCGTTGGCCCGGCGGGTGGCGGCGCGATTGCCAGGCGGGGGTCGATTGCTCGATCTCGCCTGCGGTGCGGCCCCGATCTCGGCGTACGTCGTCGATCGAGATCCGTCCGTACGTGTCACGGCCTGCGACCTGGACCCACGTGCCGTCGACTGTGCCCGTACGAACCTGCCTCTCGACGCGATCGTGGTCACGAGCGACCTGTTCGACGAAGTCCCGGCAGGAAGGTTCGACGTGATCGCTGCCAACCTTCCGTACGTCCCCACCTCGCAGCTTCACCTGATGCCGAGGGACAGCCGCGACCACGAACCCGTGGCCACGTGTGACGGAGGCGCAGACGGACTCGACGTCCTGCGGCGCGTGGCTCCGGAACTCGACGGCCGGCTCCGATCCGGCGGCTCGTTCCTCACCGAGGTCGCCCGTGACCAGATCGACGAGGCCACGGTCGTTCTGGCAGGTTTGCGGGTACGGGTGGGGCGGTCGAAACACACGTGCGTGATCGAAGCCCGGCGATAGGGTCGGCGTTCGTGACGATCTTCGACGTGGATCTGGCGGTGCTGCGGCAGCGGACTTCGATGAAGTGGACCCGCTACGCCCCGGACGTGCTCCCGTTGTGGGTCGCAGAAATGGACTGCGTGCCCGCACCGGGCATCCAGAAGCGTCTGCGCCGTGCAGTCGAGATCGGCGACTTCGGCTATCCGGGGTACGACTCCCTGCCGGCCGCCTACGGCAGGTTCGCCCGCGACGTCTGGGGGCTCGAGCTCGACCGGCGCCAGGTGATGCCGTGCGCCGACGTGGTCACCGGGATGGCGGTGCTCGTCGAGCGACTGGCCCCGGAAGGATCGTCGGTGGTCATCAACCCGCCGGTGTATCCGCCGTTCCGGGTGTCAGGCTCGGTCCGGGGGCGCCGACTGCTCGAGGTACCCATGACCGCCGCCGGGCGGCTCGATCTGGCTGCCTTGGAGGAGGCTTTCGCCCGGCCGGAGGTTTCGACGTACCTGCTGTGCAGTCCCCACAACCCCCACGGCACCGTGCACACCGCCGACGAACTGGGCGAAGTCGCGCGGCTGGCCCGCGCGCACGACGTACGGGTGATCAGTGACGAGATCCATGCTCCGCTGGTCGCACCCGGCGTCACCTTCACCTCCTACCTCGCCGTACCTGGCAGCGAGAACGCGTACCTGTCGACGTCGGCGTCGAAGTCGTTCAATCTGCCCGCCCTCAAGGCTGGCCTGCTCGTCGCGGGGCCGGAGGTCGTCGAGGAGATGTGGAGCTTCCCCTACGAGGTCCGGGCCGGCTCGAGCCACCTCGGCCTCATGCTGCAGGCGGCCGCGCTCGACGACGACCGGGACTGGCTCGGGCAACTGAACGACGAGATCGTGGAGCACAAGCAGCTTCTCGCGGCGCTCTTGCCGCAGGTCGGTTTGTCGTACGACCCGAGCGCCGGCACCTACCTCGCCTGGGTCGACGCCGCTCCCCTCGGGTTCGCCAACCCCGCCGCCGAGCTGGTCGAGCGGGGACGCGTCGCCTTCAACGCGGGCACCGACTACTCCCCCGCCGCTGTCCAGTGGGTCCGGATCAACCTCGCCACCTCGCCGGAGATCATCACCGAGGCGGTACGGCGGATCCAGACAGCGCTCGGCTAGCGCTGCGACTGCAAGCTCGCCGTGGCGTCGCCTCGGCCGGTCAGTTGGTAGATGCCGATGATGCTGAGGAACACCGTGGTCGTGGTCACCTGCGTCCTCACTCGCACCTCGACCGTGGTGACGGTGACCGAGCCGGCCACGCCCGCGGCTCCCAAGTACCGTTCGGCGGCCGAGACGCCCTCACCGGTGCCGGCGGCCCCCGCCAACCGGGCCGACGACATCGCATCCGTTCCGGCGCGCGCGGCCAATTGGGCGGTGGCTTGGGCGTGCCGCGTGGCCGCCGTCTGGCGCGCCCCGTCGACGACGAGCCCCGCGACCGCGAGCAGGGCGACGACGACGACGGCGAAGAAGGCGGTGACCGATTGCGCACGGTCGCAACGTGAAGACGCCATGGTGGGTCCTCTCCTGGGGGGATTCCATCTTGACGTACGGCAACCCGACCGGTCGAGCCCGTCCACAGGCGGGATCTCGTTCCCCTAGGCTGACCTCGTCACCTGAACCCGGAGGTCCCACCCATGGTCAAGAAAGTTGCCCTGCTCACTGCCGGAGGCTTCGCTCCCTGTCTGTCGTCGGCCGTGGGGGGTCTGATCGAGCGGTACACGGCGATCGCTCCCGAGATCGAGATCATCGCCTACAAGAACGGATACCAGGGACTGCTGTCGGGTGACCTGTTCGTCGTGGACGACACCGTCCGCGCCAAGGCAGGACTCTTGCACCTGTTCGGCGGCTCACCAATCGGCAACTCACGCGTCAAGCTGACCAACGCGAAAGACCTGGTCAAGCGTGGTTTGGTGGCCGAAGGCGACGACCCGCTCAAGGTGGCTGCCGACCGCCTCGTGGCCGACGGAGTCGACGTGCTGCACACGATCGGAGGCGACGACACCAACACCACCGCCGCCGACCTGGCCGCCTACTTGGCCAAGCACGACTACGGCCTCACGGTCGTCGGGCTGCCGAAGACGATCGACAACGACGTCGTACCCATTCGCCAGTCGCTCGGCGCCGACACCGCCGCCGAAATGGGGTCCCGGTTCAGCCAGAACGTCGTTGCCGAGCACAACGCGAACGCCCGGATGCTGATCGTGCACGAGGTCATGGGCCGCAACTGTGGCTGGTTGACCGCGGCGACGGCGCGCAAGTACCGGGATTGGCTCGATGCCCAGGAATGGCTCCCGGGCATCGGACTCGACCGTCGTGCGTGGGACGTGCACGCCGTGTTCGTGCCCGAAGCTGTGATCGACATCCAGGCCGAGGCGGAGCGTCTGCGGGCGATCATGGACGAAGTCGGCAACGTGACGATCTTCCTGTCCGAGGGCGCTGGCGTGACGTCGATCGTGGCCGAGATGGAGGCAGCCGGTCAGGAGGTGCCTCGCGACGCGTTCGGGCACATCCGGCTCGACAAGGTCAACCCTGGGGCATGGTTCGGCGAGCAGTTCGCCGCCAAGCTGGGCGCCGAGAAGACGCTCGTGCAAAAGTCCGGGTACTACGCCCGGTCGGCGGCGTCGAACGCCTTCGACCTCGATCTGATTGCCCAGATGACGTCACTCGCCGTCGACTGTGCGCTGCGCGGCGAGCCCGGCGTGATCGGCCACGACGAGGAGGACGGCGACACCCTCAAGGCGATCGCCTTCGACCGCATCAAGGGCGGCAAGCCGTTCGACATCACCCAGCCGTGGTATGTCGACCTCCTCGATTCGATCGGCCAGGGCGCTCCCGTGACCGCCGAGCCTGCCGAACACTGATCGCGCTTCCTCGGCGGGAATCGCCTGCTACCTGCGACGTTTCCGGTGGGCGATGCCGGCCAACACGCGCCCGATCACCGCTCCGAGGCCGACTCCGGCGGCCCCACCCAGCACGTACCCGGCCCCGAGACTGATCGTCGCCCCCCGTCTGGCGACCTTTTCGGGTACGGCATGAGCCGCCTCGGCACGGGCGACGGTGTCGGCCAACGGCTCCAGAGTCGCGTCCGGCTCTCCGGGATCGAGCGTGGCTTGGCGGAACTCGGCGTCGTCGGCAGCCGTAGCGGTCCATGCGGCACCGATCATCACGATGGTCGCGAACAGGTTGAGCGACAGCATCAAGACGATGACCGGACCGAAGATGACAGCGGCTCGATTGGTGGAGA